>JBJENW010000121.1:0-15967 GCA_051880395.1 Lachnospiraceae bacterium
TATTTTTCGGCAAAGTGCCCAAAAAGTGGTGGCCGCGAAAATGTAGTGGGAGGCCCATAAAGTAGAACAGCCAGATACTTACACCCATATAAAGCGTAAAGAGTATGCATAAACAGTGACAATGTTTTCGGATGAAAATGAAGAAAAATAAAATTTTCTGAGGACAAAGAAGCTGTGATATGATATAATCGAATATGCTGTATAACGGCTTTTTGGGTTTTGTAAGTCGTACATATACGAAAAAGAACGATAAAATCAATGTTTTCAAGGAGGAATTCAGATAAAATGAAACTAGGAATCGTAGGACTTCCGAACGTCGGAAAAAGTACATTATTCAACTCATTGACCAAAGCAGGTGCAGAATCGGCAAACTATCCGTTTTGTACGATCGACCCGAATGTCGGTGTCGTAACCGTACCGGATGAGCGACTTCAGAAACTTGGAGATTTGTATCAATCGAAAAAAGTCACACCGGCGGTTATTGAATTTGTTGATATTGCAGGACTTGTAAAAGGAGCCAGCAAAGGGGAAGGATTGGGAAATCAGTTTTTGGCAAATATCCGTGAAGTAGATGCAATCGTTCATGTGGTGCGCTGCTTTGATAACACCAATGTCGTTCATGTAGACGGAAGTGTGGATCCGGTCCGTGACATTGAGACGATCAATCTGGAACTGATCTTTTCAGATATCGAAATTTTGGAACGTCGGATCGCAAAAGTGGCAAAACAGGCCCGCATGGATAAAACATTGGCAAAAGAGCTGGATTTATTAGAGCGCCTAAAAGCTTATTTAGAGGAAGGAAAACTTGCAAAAACATTTGAATTAAGTGAGGATGAGGATGAGCAGGAGTACTTTAAATCTTACAATCTTCTGACAGCAAAACCAGTCATCTACGCAGCAAATGTGGATGAGGATTCCCTGGCAGATGATGGCGCATCGAATGAGTATGTGAAAGCCGTACGCGAACATGCAAAATCTGAAAACTGTGAAGTATTTGTTGTCTGTGCAGAAATCGAAGAGGAAATTTCAGAGCTGGATGACGATGAAAAAATGATGTTCTTAGAGGATCTCGGATTAAAAGAATCCGGTCTGGATAAACTGATCAAAGCAAGTTATAGCCTGTTAGGGCTGATCAGCTTTTTGACATCCGGTGAAGATGAAAGCCGTGCATGGACGATCAAAAGAGGAACAAAGGCACCACAGGCTGCAGGGAAGATCCACACCGATTTCGAGAGGGGATTTATCCGTGCAGAGGTTGTGAATTATAAAGATCTTCTCGAAGAGGGAAGCATTGCGGCAGCAAAAGAAAAAGGGCTGGTCCGTCTGGAAGGAAAAGAGTATGTGGTGCAGGATGGCGATGTGATCTTATTCCGTTTCAATGTATAAAAAAAATACTTTTGCATAGGTTTATGCTAGAGGAAAAAAAGCGGGGCATCCTATGCGTTTATGTGAATTGAGAGAAAAAGAAGTCATCAATATTGAAGACTGTAAGTGTCTCGGAAGTGTTTTAGACCTGGATTTTGACCCGAAATCGGGCCAGATCCAGGCTATTATTGTACAGGAGACCGCAAAGCTGTTCGGATTGTTTTGCAGAGATGGAGAGCGTGTGATTCCGTGGAAGCACATCGTAAGAATCGGACCGGATATCATTCTCGTGGAGCTTCCGAAACCGAAACCGCCGCAGCGTCCGCCACATCCAAAGTGTTGAAGACCCGGTAAAAGCAAGAAATGCGTTGACAGTAGGCATTTTTCTGCTTATACTTAAAGAAGAAACGACAATGGAATACATCGAAACAGGAGGAAAGGGATGAAGTGTCCATTTTGTAGTAGTGACAATACCAGAGTGATTGATTCGAGACCGGCAGATGAAAATCGAGCGATTCGCCGCCGCAGGCTTTGCGATGATTGTAAAAAGCGATTTACGACATATGAAAAAGTGGAAACAATACCACTGATCGTGATAAAAAAAGATAACAACCGAGAGCAGTATGACCGTTCAAAGATAGAGGCCGGTATTTTACGTGCCTGTCATAAACGGCCGGTTTCGGTCGATCAGATCAACCAGCTGGTGGATGAAGTGGAGACAGACATTTTTAACCGCGAAGAAAAAGAGATTCCAAGTTCAGAGATCGGAGAAATCGTCATGGATCACCTGAAAAATGTGGAACCTGTTGCATATGTGCGTTTTGCATCTGTTTATCGGGAATTTAAAGATGTGAATACATTTATGAATGAATTAAAAAAAATTTTGAACAAAGATCATTAAAAACGTAGCGTCGGACAGCGAGTGGACGGGGAAGTGAAGAACATGAATATTACAGGAATACGTGTAACGGACGAATTTTATCAATATAATAACAAAAAGCAAAAAGAAGAGCGCGTACAGAGAATCCGTCTCGCAAAAAAAGAGCAGCGCAGCGCAAATACGGCGGAGTTGTGTGAGACACATCAGGATGCAGAGGTTATAAAGCGGGCGATCATTGATATGCAAAGGGATGAGATCTTAAAGCAGTATCAAGTTTTTGTTTCACAAGAGAAATAGCAGGAGGAGACACGGTGCTTGAAAAATTTTATCCGGGAGAGTACGTCGATTCCACATATGAGATCGATTTTGAAAAATTATATGCACAAGGGTATCGCGGCTTGATCTTTGATATTGACAATACACTTGTGCCACATGGTGCAAGGGCAGATGAACGGGCAAAAACATTGTTTGAGCGGTTGAAAGCGTTAGGATTTCGGTGTTGTCTATTGTCAAATAATCAGGAACCACGTGTAAAAATGTTTAATGACGATGTGCAGGTAGACTATATTTTTGATGCACATAAGCCGTCTGTGAAAAATTACCATGCAGCGATGAAGCGCATGCATACAGACAGAACAAATACAATTTTTATCGGCGATCAGATCTTTACGGATATATATGGTGCAAACAGAAGCCGGATTCGTACAATTCTGGTAAAACCGATTCATCCGAAAGAAGAAATTCAGATTGTTTTGAAACGTTATTTGGAAAAAGTAGTGTTGTATTTTTATAAAAGAAAGCAGGAAAAGAAAGAGGTATAGAAATGAAAATTGCAATTGGAAACGATCATGCAGCAGTCGCATTGAAGAACGAGATCATGCAGTATCTGAAAGAATTAGGGCACGAGGTGGTAAATTTCGGTACAGATTCTGAGGAAAGCTGCAATTATCCGGAGTACGGTGAAAAAGTGGGACGGGCAGTTGCTGCAAAAGAAGTCGATTGTGGTGTATTGATCTGCGGAACCGGTGTAGGCATTTCTATTGCTGCAAACAAAGTTAAAGGGGTGCGAGCAGCCGTTTGTTCCGAACCGACAACCGCACGTCTGGTAAAAGAGCACAATAATGCAAACATCATTGCGTTCGGTGCACGTATCGTCGGAAGCGAAGCAGCAAAAAGTATCGTAAAGGCATATTTAGACGCAGAATATCAGGGCGGAAGACATCAGAAACGAATCGACATGATCCATGAAATTGAAGAGAAGAATTAGAAAAAGTTAAAATTTCATGAAAAAAGGTTGCTATTTCAAGTTATTTAGTATAAAATGAGATGAACGAGGGTGTTGTGCCCTATTTTTTACAGTGTTTAAGGAGGATCATTGTATGATTTCAGCAGGAGATTTCAGAAATGGTATTACGATCGAATACGAAGGTAATATCTATCAGATTATCGAATTTCAGCATGTAAAACCGGGGAAAGGTGCAGCTTTTGTCCGTACAAAATTAAAAAATATTAAGAGTGGCGGTGTCGTAGAAAAAACATTCCGTCCGACAGAAAAATGTCCGCAGGCAAGAATTGAGCGAAAAGATATGCAATATCTGTATTCCGACGGCGGATTATATCATTTTATGGATGTCGAAACTTACGACCAGATCGCATTGGATCAGGATACCATCGGCGATGCATTGAAGTTTGTGAAAGAGAATGAAATGGTAAAAATGTGTTCTCACAACGGAGAAGTATTCGCAGTAGAACCGCCTTTGTTTGTAGAATTAAAGATTACAGAGACAGAGCCGGGCGTAAAGGGCGATACCGCAACAGGCGCTACAAAACCTGCAACGGTAGAAACAGGTGCGTCTGTGAATGTTCCATTGTTTGTAAATCAGGACGATGTGATCAAAATCGATACCAGAACAGGCGAATATCTTTCCAGAGTTTAAGCGTTCGTTTGTTTCATGAGCCAGTGGAAGAAGTCTTCCACTGGTTTTTTTCTTATCTGCTTTTTAACAGAGCGTTCGTACAAAGTGTATGGAACAAAGAGACATGAGCAGATGACTGATCAGAAGCCCCCAAAACAGAGCGCGCAGACCGAACAGAGGGATGCCAAAGAAAATGCTGAGAATACGGATCAGACAGCCGCTCAGATTGATAAACAGGGAAACAGTGGTCTTGCCGAGTCCGTGTAGCATACTTTTTAGAATGGTATTTAAAAATAAAAACGGGCAGAGCCAGCCTAGTGACTGGATAAAAGAGCCGGCCAGTCTGCTGTGAAATAAAATCTTTCCGATCACAGGTCCTGCGAGCAAAAAAAACAAAGTGGAGGAAAGCCCAAGGATTAGGCAAACGGAGATTGTCTGAATCAGAGTCCGGTGAATCTTTGCGTGATTTTTTTGTACCTGTGCTTCTGATATAACAGGAAGAAGCAGGGTAGCGAAGGAACCCGTCAGAACAGAAGGAAACAGGATGACGGGGAGGGCCATACCGGTTAAAATACCAAATACACTTAAAGATTGCGTACGGGAATAGCCGTTTTGCAGCAACATTTCTGGAATTAAAACAGTTTCAATACTCTGGAAAAAAGTCAGTACCAGACGATTGATGCTCAACGGCAAAGTCATTGGAATAACTTCTTTTAGACAGTGGAACAATTGACGGTCCGGTCGGGGGAGTTTTGATACACTAAGCGAGATCAGCATAGAAAGAAACTCTCCGGCGGCAAAACCATAAGCGGCGTTTACCGGTAAAAACGGTCGGTTCTGTGAGCGGCAGATCGCATATAGAAGGAAAACAACTCCTACCCGTCCCAGCTGTTCTGCCAATTGTGTTATGGAAGGAAAGGCAGCTTTTTTTTGCCCATAATAGTACCCTGTGACGCAGGTGTGGATTCCGGCTGCGGGGAGTGTCAGACCGAATACGCGTACAAAAGGGGCACAATCAGGCTCTTTTAAAAAGACACGGGCAATTTCGTTTGAAAAGAAGAACAAAAGCGCACAGCAAAGACCGGATACAAATAGACACAACAGCAGTCCGGCAGCCAGATACATCCGGGCTTTTTCTTTGTTTTTTTGTGCCAGACAGCGCGCGGTAAAGCGCGAGACAGTGGTTTCCAATCCGGTGAAAGAGATAGCGGATGCGATGGCAAAAACAGGAATGGAGAGCTGAAAAAGTCCAAGTCCGTCTGCACCAATTGTATGGGATAGGAATATTCTATAAAAGAAACCGATCACGCGGCTGATACAGCCTGCAATTGTCAAAATCAAAGTTCCGGTGATGACCGGATTTTTGAGAGAAAACGAATGACGCAAGGAATCACCTGTCAATTTTTTTCTATAAATGTATGAGAAAAACAGGAAAAGTAGAACAAAAAACGCAAAGAGGGACAGCGTATGATCTATCTGGATAATGCAGCAACCACACCAATGCAAAATCGTGTGAAACAGGCGATGCTGCCCTATTTGCAGGAGCGTTTTGCAAATCCGGCGGCTGTGTATGAACCTGGGGCCCAAAACGCAAAAGCAGTAGAGCACGCGAGAGAACAGATTGCAAAGACGCTTGCCGTGGCACCGGACGAACTTTATTTTACCGCAGGTGGCAGTGAATCAGACAACTGGATGCTGCAGAGAATCGCAGAGACCAGAAAACATCCGCATATCATTACAAGCATGATCGAACATCATGCCATTTTAAATACTTGCCGGTATCTGCAAAAAAAAGGATGCAGGGTGACGTATCTGCATGTAGATGAAGTGGGACGTATCTCACTTTCGGAATTAGAGCGGGCAATTGACAAAGATACGGTGTTGATCTCGATCATGACAGCAAACAATGAAATCGGAACAATCCAGCCGATGGAAAAAATCGGTGCAATTGCAAAAAAACATGGTATACTATTTCATACAGATGCCGTACAGGCATATGGACACATTCCGATACAGCTGAAACAGTGGAATGTCTCGGCGCTCAGTGCAAGCGCGCATAAGTTTTGTGGCCCTAAAGGCTGCGGTTTTTTGTATCTGAAAAAAGAAATCCCGCTTTTGCCACTGATTTATGGAGGCGCTCAGGAGCATGGAAAACGTGCTGGAACGACAAATGTGCCTGGAATCGTGGGAATGGGAGAGGCAGCTGTGTGGGCGGATGAAACGTTGAAAGAACGTATGAAAAAAGAGACAGAATTACGGGAATACTTGATACAGGAAGTATTGCGACGAATTCCGTATACACGTGTCAATGGTGCGCGCAGAGAGCGGCTTCCGAACAATGTGAGTTTTACGTTCCAGTTTGTAGAGGGCGAAACACTTTTAGTGATGCTCGATATGAAGGGAATCTGTGCTTCGGCGGCTTCTGCATGTTCGGCTGGAAGTAAAGATGTTTCCCATGTGCTTCGTGCGACCGGAATGCCAGAAGAGTTAGCGAGAGGAACCGTGCGACTGACACTCAGTGCAGAAAATACAAAAAAAGAACTGGAATATGCGGTAGAAGTGTTAGAAGAGTCTGTGGGACAGCTGCGGGCGCTTTCACAGGAATATATCCAGTATCAGATACCTCAGACAGAACAGGAGAACACGTAACCGAAAAAAAGCTGCAGGGGTGTAAAAATATTTGGAATTTGCCAGATGTACACAAATTTGATCAACGTACGCTCCACGTACGCCTCATAAATTTGTGCACATCTGACAAAAAATCATCTCACAAAATCAGGCACAAAGAGACTCCGAGAGAACATGGGTCGAATAAAGGAGGAAATGCGAAAAAATATGGAAAAGAAAAAAGTAGTAGTAGGAATGTCCGGTGGAGTCGATTCCTCGGTCTGTGCATATTTGCTGAAAGAACAGGGCTATGATGTCATTGGCGTGACAATGCAGATCTGGCAGGATGAGGACGAATTTGTACAGGAGGAGAATGGTGGCTGTTGTGGGCTGAGTGCTGTAGAAGATGCCAGACGTGTGGCACAACAGCTAGGGATTCCGTATTATGTCATGAATTTTAAACAGGAATTTCGAAAACATGTGATGGATTATTTTGTGGACGAGTATCTGCATGGAAGGACACCAAATCCCTGCATTGCCTGCAATCGTTATGTAAAATGGGAATCCCTTTTGCACCGCAGCCTTGAGATCGGTGCAGATTATATTGCCACCGGTCACTATGCTCGTGTGGAACGATTGCCGAATGGAAGATATTCGTTGAGAAAGTCTGTGACAGCTGCGAAAGATCAGACGTACGCATTGTATAATCTGACACAGGAGCAGCTTTCACATACGCTGATGCCGGTGGGTGCTTATACGAAAGACCAGATTCGCGCCATTGCAGACAAAATTGATCTGCGCGTGGCACATAAGCCGGACAGCCAGGAAATCTGTTTTATTCCGGACCATGATTATGCCGCATTTATTGAGCAGGAGGCAAAAGAGCAGGTGCCGCCTCCGGGAAATTTTGTGACAGCAGACGGAAAAGTGCTTGGCAGGCATAAGGGAATCACGCATTATACGATCGGACAGCGAAAAGGTCTGAATCTTGCAATGGGAAAACCGGTGTTTGTCACAGAGATTCGCCCTGAGACAAATGAAGTAGTCATCGGAGATAACGAGGACGTATTTTCCCGTGTGTTATATATCGATCATGTGAATTGCATGTCTGTACCGGATTTTGATACGCCGCGAACATTTATAGGAAAAATACGGTATGCACATCAGGGAGCGGAATGTCTGGTGGAAAAAGTCGGTGAGGATAAACTGCGCTGTACCTTTCAGGAGCCACAACGTGCCATCACGCCGGGACAGGCTTTGGTGCTGTATGATGGCGAATACGTGGCAGGCGGCGGCACGATTTTATAGGAGGGAGCTCGATGATACAGCAGCAATGTCACAGTATGCGGGGAGAAGAACTGATACTCGTAGAAAAAGAAGTTTACCGTTATCTGGGATATCAAAAAGACGAGCCGGATGAGCGGGTAAAGCAGCTGGTCGTGGAATGTGAAAAAGAGATGATACAGGCGGCGACGCCGAAGAGTGTGTATCAGGTATTTGATATGCACTGGAGTCCGGACAGCATGGAGATGGATTTGGGATTTGCGCAGGTGGACAGTGAAAAGCTGCATATCAACCTGTCTCATTGTGAAAAAGTCATTTTGTTTGCGGCGACGATCGGACCACGCACCGATTATCTGATTCAGAAATATTCGCGAATCGATACGCTCAAAGGCGTGGTGATGCAGGCAGTGGGAGCAATGCTCATCGAATCGTACTGCGATCAGATCAATGCAGAATTAAAGGAAAAGATGGCGGCGCAGGGATATCGTCTGCACCCGCGGTTTAGCCCTGGATATGGTGATTTTTCGCTGAATCATCAAAAAGATATTTTCCGTGTATTGGATTGCGGACAAAAACTGGGAATTACATTGATGGATTCGATGATCATGGCACCGAGCAAGTCGGTGACTGCGCTCATCGGGATGGAAGCGACTGGAGGGGCGGCTATACAGCCAAAACAGGAAGAAGCGGAGGATAAATGTGCAGCCTGCGACAACGTGGACTGCCCGTTTCATACGTAAATTTTCTCTGATAGAATAGAAAAATTGGAGAGAACAGAAAAAGGAGAACCATATGAGAGAACGAAAAAATATATGTGAACTGACAAAAGAGCGTCTGCTGTTTTTTGACGGCGGTACCGGTTCGGTTCTGCAGGGAATGGGACTGCAGCCGGGAGAGCTGCCGGAGACATGGAATCTGCTGCACCCGGAGAAGATTCAAAAGCTGCATTATAATTACTATCTGGCTGGAGCAAATATCATTAAAACCAATACATTTGGAGCAAATGAATTAAAATTTTCACAGCAAGAACTGGAAACAATTATAGCGGCAGCAGTGAAAAATGCAAAAGAGGCACGCCGAAAGATCGAGGAAGAACCGTACGCCGAAGGGGTTCGTCCGAATGGAGTGGATGTGGCAGGTGAGCCGCATTATATCGCACTGGATATTGGACCGACTGGAAAATTGTTAGAGCCGCTTGGGGATTTAAAATTTGAAGATGCAATCTCTATTTTTTCAAATATCGTAAAAATTGGCGCAAAACAAGGGGTTGATCTGATTTTGATCGAAACGATGAATGACAGTTATGAAGCGAAGGCAGCCGTGCTTGCGGCAAAAGAAAACAGTGATCTTCCCGTGTTTGTCACAACGGTTTACGATGAGACAGCGAAACTTTTAACCGGTGCCGATCCGGCATCCATGGTGGCAACCTTAGAGGGATTGCGTGTGGATGCACTTGGAATGAACTGCAGTCTCGGTCCGCGTCAGATGGCATCGATCGTGCCTCAGCTTGTAACATATGCCAGCGTGCCGGTGATCGTCAATCCGAATGCAGGACTTCCACGTACAGAGAACGGACAAACCCTGTATGATGTCGATGCACCGGAATTTGCCGAGCTGGTATCCGAATTTGTGACAAAAGGTGCAGGTATTGTCGGAGGGTGCTGCGGAACCACGCCAGAGCATATCTGCAGACTGGTGGAAGCTTGTCAAAAGGTGACATTTACGCCGCCAATAGAGAAAAATCATAGCATGATCTCCTCACATACCCATGCCGTGTTCTTTGGAGAACGCCCGATCTTAGTCGGTGAACGTATCAACCCGACTGGAAAGAAAAAGCTGAAACAGGCGCTGCGTGACAAGGACATGGATTACATCATTGAAGAGGGAATCAAACAGGAGGAAAATGGGGCGGACGTACTTGATGTCAACGTAGGACTTCCGGAAATTGATGAGCCGCAGATGATGCTTGCAGTGGTAGAAGAACTGCAGAGTATCACAGGGCTTCCACTTCAAATTGACACCTCAGACCTGCAGGCAATGGAGGCAGCACTGCGTGCATATAACGGAAAAGCGCTGGTAAACTCCGTCAACGGAAAACAGGAAGTCATGCACGGCGTATTCCCGTTGGTCAAAAAATATGGCGGTCTGGTCGTGGCACTGACCATCGATGAGAGTGGAATCCCAACGACAGCGGAGGGAAGAATTGCGATTGTGGAAAAAATCTATAAAACGGCGGCAGAGTATGGAATCCAGAAAAAAGATATCATTGTGGATCCACTTGCAATGTCGGTAAGCTCGGATGACCATGCGGCTTTAGCAACACTAGAAACATTGCGGACGGTGCATGACAAATTTCACGGAAATACGATTTTAGGTGTGTCAAATATATCGTTTGGACTGCCGAAGCGCGAACTCATCACATCCACATTCTTTACAATGGCGATGCAAAATGGCTTAAGCGCCGCGATCATGAATCCAAGTTCGGTAGAAATGCGAAAAGCGCATACTTGTTTCTGCACACTGAAAGGATATGATCCGCAGTGCATGAATTACATTGATTTCGCGACAAATTATGAGGTGGAGGCGACAACGACAGAGCAGGTAAAAACAGCCGGTGAGACAGGTGAAGCAGGGGAAAAAGGAAGTCTGACATATGCGGTTGTACATGGATTGAAGGATCCTGCGGCAGAGGCGACCAGAGAGCTGTTAAAAACCGAAGAATCTTTAAAAATCATCAATGAAAAACTGATTCCGGCTCTGGACATTGTCGGAAAAGGGTTTGAGGAAAAACGAGTGTATCTGCCACAGCTTTTGATGAGCGCAGAGGCTGCCAAAAGTGCGTTTGCCGTTATTAAAGAAGAAATGGAAAAAGCCGGAAAAGCGGATGAAAAGAAGGGAAAGATCATACTGGCGACAGTAAAGGGGGATATTCACGATATCGGAAAAAACATCGTAAAGGTGCTGTTGGAAAACTATAGTTATGAGGTACTTGACCTTGGAAAGGATGTTCCACCGGAGAAAATCGTGGAGACCTGCATCGAGCAGCAGGTGAAACTGGTGGGCTTAAGTGCTCTGATGACGACAACCGTTCCGTCGATGGAAGAGACCATTAGCCAGCTTAGGGAAAAAGCACCATGGTGCAAAGTGGTTGTCGGAGGTGCCGTGCTCAATCAAGAGTATGCAGATATGATCGGAGCAGATTTTTATGCAAAGGATGCGATGGAAACCGTCGCCGTCGCTCAGCAAATTTTTGGTTAAAATTCACTTTCTCGACCTTTTTTTGTATAAAGTGGTTAAAAATGGGGTTAGAAAGCCAAAATTGGTGAAAAAATTAACAAAGTTGCACAAACCGAAATAATGTACTTGAATTTTCCAAAAGAATTAGGTACAATAGATACCAGATTGGGTGTTTAATCCAAGACAAAATTCACTATTTTTCAAAATTTAGGAGGAATTAAAACATGGCAGTAAGAGTAGCAATTAATGGTTTTGGCCGTATCGGTCGTCTTGCATTCAGACAGATGTTTGGAGCAGAAGGATATGAAGTAGTAGCAATCAACGATTTAACAAGCCCTAAAATGTTAGCACATTTGTTAAAATATGATTCTTCTCAGGGAAGATATGCTTTAGCTGATACAGTATCTGCTGGAGAAGATTCTATCACAGTTGATGGAAAAGAAATCAAAATCTACGCATTCCCAGATGCAAACAACTGCCCATGGGGAGAATTAAATGTAGACGTTGTATTAGAGTGCTCCGGATTCTATACAAGCAAAGAAAAAGCACAGGCTCATATCAATGCAGGTGCTCGTAAAGTCGTTATCTCTGCACCAGCAGGAAATGACCTTCCTACAATCGTTTACAACACAAACCATGAAACATTAAAAGCTTCTGATACGATCATTTCTGCAGCTTCTTGTACAACAAACTGCTTAGCACCAATGGCTGATGCATTAAACAAATATGCACCAATCCAGTCCGGTATCATGGTTACAATCCATGCTTACACAGGAGATCAGATGACTCTTGACGGACCTCAGAGAAAAGGTGACTTAAGAAGATCTAGAGCAGCAGCTGTTAACATCGTTCCAAACAGCACTGGTGCAGCAAAAGCAATCGGTTTAGTTATCCCAGAATTAAATGGTAAATTAATCGGATCTGCTCAGCGTGTTCCAACTCCTACAGGTTCCACAACTATCTTAACAGCAGTTGTTAAGAAAGCTGATGTAACTGTTGAAGCTATCAACGAAGCTATGAAAGCAGCAGCTAACGAGTCCTTTGGTTACAATGACGAAGAAATCGTTTCTTCTGATATCGTTGGAATGAGATTTGGTTCTTTATTCGATGCAACTCAGACAATGGTAAACAAAGTAGCTGATGACTTATATGAAGTACAGGTTGTTTCTTGGTATGATAACGAGAACAGCTACACATCTCAGATGGTTAGAACAATCAAATACTTCTCTGAGTTAGCTTAATTCTCGAAATTAGTTCATAAGAATTAAATAAGAGAGACTTTCGACAGGTCCGGCCTTTGGGCCGGGCCTGTTTTTCTTCATGGCACATTGGACGTGCCTAAACAAGACAATTTTAAGGAGGATCTATCATGTCTTTAAATAAAAAATCCGTAGATGACATTAATGTAAAAGGTAAAAAAGTTCTTTGCAGATGCGATTTCAACGTACCGTTGAAAGATGGAAAGATCACAGATGAAAACCGTCTGGTAGCAGCTCTGCCTACAATCAAAAAATTAATCGCAGATGGTGGAAAGGTAATTCTTTGCTCTCACTTAGGAAAAGTAAAAACAGAGGAAGATAAAAAGACAAAAACTCTTGCACCAGTTGCAGCTAGACTTTCCGAATTATTAGGACAGGAAGTAAAATTTGCAGCAGATCCAGAAGTTGTTGGACCAAACGCAAAAGCAGCTGTAGAGGCAATGAATGACGGAGATGTGATCTTATTAGAGAACACACGTTTCAGAGCAGAAGAAACCAAGAACGGAGAAGCATTCTCTAAAGATTTAGCATCTATCTGTGATGTGTTTGTAAACGATGCATTCGGTACTGCTCATAGAGCTCACTGCTCTAACGTAGGTGTTGCAGGTTTAGTAGATACTGCAGTTGTTGGTTACTTAATGCAGAAAGAAATCGACTTCTTAGGAAACGCAGTAGAAAATCCAAACCGTCCGTTTGTAGCAATCCTTGGTGGTGCAAAAGTTGCTGATAAATTAAATGTAATCTCTAACTTATTAGAGAAATGCGATACCTTGATCATCGGTGGTGGTATGGCATTCACATTCTTAAAAGCAAAAGGATACGAAATCGGTAAATCTTTAGTAGATGATACAAAGATTGATTACTGTAAAGAAATGATGGAAAAAGCAGAAAAACTTGGAAAGAAATTATTACTTCCGGTTGATGCTGTTTGTGCAGATGCATTCCCAGATCCAATCGATGCAGAAATCGATGTAGAAGTATATGACGCAGATAAAATCCCGGCAGACAAAGCTGGATTCGATAATGGTCCTAAGACAAATGAACTGTTTGCAAACGAAGTAAAATCTGCAAAGACAGTTGTATGGAACGGACCGATGGGTATTTTCGAGAACCCGGTTCTTGCAAAAGGAACAATTGCAGTTGCAGAAGCTTTAGCAGCAACAGACGCTACTACGATCATTGGTGGTGGAGATTCTGCGGCAGCTGTAAACCAGTTAGGATTCGGTGACAAGATGACTCACATCTCTACTGGTGGTGGAGCTTCTCTGGAATTCTTAGAAGGAAAAGAACTTCCAGGTGTTGCAGCAGCAAACGATAAATAAAATTCTAAAATTGGAAAATAGTGTGTCGGATTAAACACAAAAAGGAGAAAGAAAATGGCAAGAAAGAAAATTGTAGCCGGAAACTGGAAAATGAACATGACTCCAAGCCAGGCTGTAAAATTAGTAGAAGAGTTAAAACCGCTTGTAGCAAACGATGATGTAGATGTTGTTTACTGCGTACCAGCAATCGACATTGTTCCGGTAGTAGAAGCTGTAAAAGGAACAAATGTACAGGTTGGTGCTGAAAATATGTACTTTGAAGAAAAAGGTGCATACACTGGAGAAATTTCTGCAGAAATGTTAGTAGATGCAGGTGTAAAATATGTTGTATTAGGACATTCTGAGAGACGTGATTACTTTAAAGAGTGTGACTGCATGATCAACAAAAAAGTAAAGAAGGCATTAGAAGCTGGTCTGACACCAATCCTTTGCTGTGGTGAGAGCTTAGAACAGAGAGAAATGGGTATCACATTAGATTGGATTCGTACACAGATCAAATCTGACTTAGCTGGCGTGACAGCAGAGCAGGTTGCATCTTTAGTGATTGCTTATGAGCCAATCTGGGCAATCGGAACAGGAAAAACAGCTACATCTGATCAGGCTGAAGAAGTTTGTGGCGCAATTCGTGACTGTATCAAAGAAGTTTACGGAGAAGATACAGCAGAGAAAGTTCGTATTCAGTATGGTGGCTCTGTAAATGCAGGAAATGCAGCAGAATTATTTGCAAAACCGGATATTGACGGTGGTTTAGTAGGTGGTGCATCTCTGAAAGCTGATTTCGGAAAGATTGTAAACTACGATAAATAAGATTTGTTGATTAAAAAAGGGGCAGTCGCGTTTGCGGCTGCCTTTTTGGGTGTTTATTTTGATTTATTTTCTGCATCGAAATTTCTAAGTTCCGAAAGGGCATCTGCATATTTTTTGCTGATAGAAGATGGATTTCGGTGTAAAATCTTTAGAGAACTGCGAATGTGACGATCCGTGTGCAGGTGCGAAAGTAGATTTAAATGACTGGACCGATCTTTTAAGTCGAATAATTCCTTTTCCCAAGCAAGCTTCTTTTCGGAAGAAACATTTGCTTTTTCAATTCGTTCCAGATATCCATTGATCATGTCACCGACACTTTTTCGATTATCCAAAAATTGTTTTACACGTTGCTGTTTTTGTTCAGTAACAAAATCCCAGCGTTCTTGGGCGTGGATCCGTCGTTCAGTAGCTTGTTCTTTATATTCTTGGATATTTTCATTGAGTACGGTTGCCATTTCATCTAATCGTGCCTGAATTTTTGCAAACTCTTCATTGTTTTCAGTCATTTTATCCAGTAATTCGCGCAGATCCAGAGCTTCGTGTAAGGATTGCATAAAATCTACAGTGGCGATTATGGTAATAATAAGAATCATCAATTCTAATATTTTTTCTGGAATCGGTAATAGTAATTTTGCAATCGGTGGATGAATGACTCTATCCATCAGAATAGAGAAAAATCCCCAGGTAATAGTCGAAGAAAGACAAATATAACCGTTTAAATTAAATCTTTGATTCGAGTAATCCCAGTAGCGTACATGAAAAAGGGCTTCCATTGCAGCACCAGTACAGTATTCCAATAGAGTGGCTGCACACATTCCGACAACGAAAATCAGAAAGACGTTTTCGGAAAACGGCATTGTGGAAGCAAGGATTACAACTGCACCGGAACCATAAATTGGAAGCATTGGACCGTGCATGAAACCTCGATTAACCCACTTCCTTTTTAAAAAAGAGACATAGCAGGATTCCCAGATCCAACCTAGGAAAGAGTAGAAGTAAAAAAATAAAAGCCATTGGTTCATTGAATAAGTCTGCATGCGCAAACCTCCTTTTCTATGTGTATGACACTTCTTATATATTATCTTACAATAAACAAAAAAATCTGACAACCCTTTCGTTGAAAACTTTCCATTTGTCGATTTGTGCCTACTTACTCTTTATATGAGCGTAAGTCTTTGCAGTTTCTGCTTCATTGGTCCCCCACTGCATTTTCGTGGCCACCACTTTTTGGGCACTTTGACGAAAAATATCTCAACCGAGGGGGATTTCCTACGCGGACGTTTCCAGTAT
>JBJENW010000122.1:0-2821 GCA_051880395.1 Lachnospiraceae bacterium
TCCGCCCGGAAAAGAATCCGATTTTGATTCTTAGCCGGGCGAACAGGATGTGCCGCTTGTCCAACCTCCAAAAAACAGCAAAAATAAAGCTTCGCAGAACTGCCCGTCGTGAACTTACTTCATTTCTGTCAAGCCACTCTGTCAGATGCCACCCGTGTTCTGTGCCTGCCCGAATCCCGGAAACGTCCGCCTGGGAATCCCCCCGGTTGAGATCTGTTTCGCTAAACCACCCCCTAAAAGTGGTGGAGCCGATACAGTTTCGGGTGGCCAATAAAGTAGACCCCGCACACTTACGCTCATATTAAGCGTAAAGCTTGCGAGCGAAAAGTTACAAAAGATTTGGTTTTGGAGACCAACGTTCTACCAACTTGACGATAGAGCTTTCATCGGCGATAATAGTATTAACTGAAAGTTAACACAGTAATCTGGGAGGCACAAAATGTACAATCCATTATTAGACACATTTCTATCCGTTGTGGATTCGGGTAGTTTTACGAAAGCGGCAGAACAGCTCTATATTTCACCAACAGCGGTCATGAAACAGATGAATGCACTGGAAAAGCATCTGAATGTAAAGTTGATTGAGCGGACGCCGTCGGGTGCCCATTTAACATCGGCAGGAAGAGTGATTTATCGCGATGCAAAATTTATGATCGATTACTCAAAGAAATCCATTGCCGAAGCGCGTGCCGCTACACACAACTATGACACGACATTCTGCGTCGGGACATCTTTACTGAATCCGGCAAAAACATTTATGGATTTGTGGTATCAGGTCAATCAAAATTTTCCGGATTATAAGCTGCATCTGGTTCCGTTTGAAGATGACCATGAGGGGATTTTGTCGGAGATTAAAAAGCTGGGAGAGAAGTTTGACTTTTTGATCGGTGTCTGCGATTCAAAGGCGTGGCTTTCGTTGTGTCAGTTTTTACCACTTGGAAGATATAAGAAAATGGTTGCGGTTTCAAGAGAACATCCACTTGCATCAAAACAATGTATTGACATTGAAGATTTGTACGGGGAAACATTGATGATGGTTTGTCGTGGAGATTCCGGTGTCAATGATTTCATTCGAAATGACCTGGAAAAAAATCATCCACAGATTCGGATAGAAGATACGCCGCAGTTTTATGATTTATCGGTATTTAACCGCTGTGCAGAAACGGGAAATGTGCTGCTTACGATTGAGTGCTGGAAGGAAGTTCACCCGGGATTGGTTTCCATTCCGGTCAATTGGGATTATAGCATTCCGTATGGCTTGTTGTATAGTCATGATGCACCAGAGGATGTGCTGCGGTTTGTAGAAATTGTTGAAACGATGATATATGAGAAAAAATAGCATAAAGGAAATGACATTTTTCCTATGAAATTTGCAGCAGTGGGGGAAAAATAACATGAAAATAACAATTGCAATTGATTCATTCAAAGGGAGCATGACTTCCATAGAGGCAGGAAATGCGGCAAAAGAAGGCATTTTAAAGGTGCAGCCGAATGCAGAAGTGACGGTATTTCCAGTTGCAGATGGCGGGGAAGGAACGTTAGAGGCATTGGCGTTCGGAAAACAAGCGGTGCGAAAAAGAGAAATTTCTGTAACGGGACCACTCGGGGATTCGATTACGGCTTCCTACATAACGTATGAAAGCGAAAATACAAAAGCGGCAGTCATTGAAATGGCATCTGCGGCCGGACTTGCACTTGTTCCGGAAGAGAAAAGAAATCCGATGTATACAACGACTTATGGTGTCGGAGAGATGATTCGGGATGCTGTAAAACAAGGCTGTCGGCAGTTCATTATCGGAATTGGCGGAAGTGCCACAAACGATGGCGGTGTCGGAATGTTGCAGGCATTGGGCTATCAGTTTGTCGATTCAGATGGGGAAAATATTTCATTTGGCGCAGAAGGACTTGCACTGCTGCAGTCCATACGATTTGAGACGGTGATACCGGAGTTGAAAAATTGCAATTTTCGAGTGATGTGTGATGTAAAAAATCCATTACTTGGCCCCGATGGATGTAGTACTGTTTTTGGACCACAAAAAGGAGCTGATCCTTCCATGATCCGAAAAATGGAACAGGGTATGAAACGGTATGCGGATTTAGTAGAAGATATGGAAGCAAACGGGAAAGGAAGAATAAGAACTGATGTAAATCAAAACTACCCGGGAAGCGGAGCCGCAGGTGGACTTGGCTATGCGTTTTTGATGTTTCTGAATGCCAGACTGGAACGTGGGATCGGCGTGATCTTGCAGGAAATCGGTATCGAGTCATCCATACAGGCATGTGATTTTGTGATTACGGGGGAAGGAAAACTGGATGCCCAGACGCTCATGGGAAAAACTCCGGCAGGAGTCGCAGCGCTTGCAAAAAAATATAAAAAAAAAGTGTTTGCATTTGCCGGATGCATCGGGGAAGGAGCCGAAGCATGCCGTACAAGCGGTTTGATGGATGAATATTATGCCATCACGGATCTGAACGCTGCCGGAGAAAATGAACGGCAGAGTCGATTGCAGTTTGCCATGCAAAAAGAGAATGCCATGCAGAATATGAGAGAGAAAGTAGCAGAAGTTTTTACAAATTCACCTTGTAATTAACACGGTAAACGCAGACTGTTTCGTTTCTGTTTATATTTATCTTTACGCTTTATATGAACATAAGTCTTTGCAGTTTCTACTTTATTGGTCTCCCACTGCATTTTCGCGACCACCACTTTTTGGGCACTTTGCCGAAAAATATCTCAACCGGGGGGATTTTCTACGCGGACGTTTTCGGTATCCGGCAGGAGGCAAGGTGCGGGGTGGCTGAAACAAAAGTGGCTAGACAG
>JBJENW010000123.1:0-2804 GCA_051880395.1 Lachnospiraceae bacterium
GTAAGCGCTTAAATATTGCCCGAATAGAATAATCCCCAAAAATCTTTCATAATGGAGTTAGTGTTGTAGTCTTTTGCTACGACTCGAAACTCAAGTGTTCTGCAAGTTAGACACTTTTACTACGATTATGGAGGATTCTATTATGGCAAGATTTCAAAGCCCCCGCCGTTCTGACGAAGAATGGTTCCAACTCATCAACGAATGCCGCAGAAGTGGCTTGTCTGATTCCTTATGGTGTAGGCAGCAGGCCATCCCTGTTTCTTCTTTTTTCTGTGCAGTACGCAGATTACGGGAAAAGGCATATGCGCTCCCGGAGCGTAAACGTTCCATTGATATCGTTTCGAATCCGCTTCCTTGTCAGGATGTGGTACGAATTGATATAGAACCGAATCCTTTCACAGTAAAGGATACGGAACCTTTGCAGGTAATCCCTGCAACGCACCTTGACAATTCACATACAGTTGAAATCGAAGTTCACGGAATAAACATTCGTATCTTTAATGGTGTTGACACAGGACTCCTTAAGACAGTCCTTTCTTCTTTGGGAGGTGCCGGATGTTAGGTGATATCTCAGGAGTAAGGGAAATCTACATTGTGACAGGGTACACCGATATGAGAAAGTCTCTGGATGGATTATGTGCCATCATAGAAGAACAGTTCTCTATGAGTGTGTCATCCAGTGCCCTTTATCTTTTTTGCGGGAAGAAATGTGACCGCATCAAGGCACTCCTTCGCGAGCCTGATGGAATGACTCTTTTGTATAAAAGGCTTTCCGTATCACAGGGAAGGTACCGTTGGCCCAGAAACAAATCCGAGGTAAGAAACCTTACCTGGCAGGAGTTTGACTGGCTGATGTCTGGTCTTGATATCGAACAGCCCAAGGCAATCAAAGTGGATTACAGTGCGGCTTTGTAGTTCCAAAAAGTACGATATTTACGGCATTTTTTGGCGTTTTAGGCTATGAAAAATCACTCAAAAATGGTATAATAAAGACAGTTAAAACCACCGTTTTGAGGAGAAAAAAAGTGGCCAGAAATTCTTTGGAATCCCGTCTCATGGAGCAGAGCGACATGATTATGCAACTGAATAAGATGATCCTTTCTCTGCAGCAGACCATAGAGGGATTCAATGCCAAAGAGGCTGCTATGCTACAGGAGATCCAGACTCTTAAAGAGCAGAACGACTATCTCACCAAAAAGCTTTTCGGGAAATCCAGCGAAAAGAATTCCTGGGATATGGAAGGTCAGATCAATCTTTTCAATGAAGCCGAACAGGAACAGGATACATCATTACTTGAGCAGGAACAGGAGGAGACGAAGAACGTTACGTTCACGGTCAAAAAAGGCCGTTCTACCGACAAGGATCGTTATGCAGGTCTTCCTGTAGAAAAAAAGTATCTGGATGTTCCTGAAGAAGAACGCTTCTGTCCGGATTGTGAGTCACCGCTTTTAGAAATCGGCGAAACCTTTGTACGCAGGGAACTGAAGTTCAAACCCGC
The DNA here is from genome assembly GCA_051880395.1 of Lachnospiraceae bacterium. Classification (GTDB taxonomy): domain Bacteria; phylum Bacillota; class Clostridia; order Lachnospirales; family Lachnospiraceae; genus JBJENW01. The sequence continues at coordinate 1,499 of JBJENW010000123.1, forward strand.
ATCCTTTAAGGTGGTTGAGTATTACAGTAAGAACTACAAGTGCCCTAAATGTTCTCCGAACCTGAAAACACCTGTCATCGTACAGGGAAAGGAAGGAAGGGCTCATATGCTCCACGGCATGGCCTCTGCTTCCACTGTTGCCTGGGTGATGTACCAGAAGTATGTCAATGCGATGCCGCTATACCGTATCGAAAGAGATTTTAAACAATACGGTGTAAATATCACCAGAGCAACACTTGCCAACTGGGTCATTCAGAATACAGACCGTTTTTTCTCACCCTTTTATAACTATCTGCATAAGCTGCTGCTAAAGCGGGTCTTTATCATGGCAGATGAAACCGTTGTACAGGTGCTTCATGAAGAAGACCGCAGACCAGAAAGCAAGTCATACATGTGGATTTTCCGAAGTGGCGAAGATGGACAGGATCCCATCATACTCTATAAGTATTCTCCTACCAGAGCAGGAGAAACAGCCACGGATTTCCTGGATGATTTTTCCGGATATATCATGTGTGACGGATACAGTGGTTACAATAAGCTAAAGAAAGCCAAACGAACCACCTGCTGGTCTCACGTAAGGAGATATCTTCTGGATGCCATCCCCAAAGGGAAAAAGATGGACTACACACTGCCTGCTGTACAGGGGGCTATGTATGTAGACAAGCTTTTCCACTTGGAAAAGGAAATCAAAAAGAAGCATAAAAATGACTACGAATCCATAAAAGCAGCCCGCCTCGAGAAAGAAAAACCTGTTCTGGAGGGCTTTTGGTCGTGGTTCGAGAAACAGCACGCCGTCAAAGGCTCCAGAATGGAGAAAGCACTTACCTACATCCAAAACAGAAGGTCTGATATGATGACCTATCTGGAGGACGGACGCTGTAGCTTCTGCAATAACTTAAGCGAAATCGAGGTAAAACCCGTTGCACTGGGAAGAAAGAATTATCTCTTCTCCGACACTACCGCAGGCGCGGATTCCAGTGCTGTCATTTATTCTCTGGTAGAAACTGCCAAAGCGAATGGACTGAACATGTACCATTATCTCTGGTATCTGTTGGAAGAATTGCCCCAAACAGACTTATCAGAAGAAGCCTTTGAAAAGCATCTTCCCTGGAATCCGGAAGTAAAAACTGCTCTGGAAGAAAAAGCACAAAAACTTCTGGAAGATTAATTTCAAATGTATGTGAATTGTCAAGGTGCCTTGGCCATAGAAATATGGCCGGGTATTTTTATTTTAAAGAACCGGAGGTTCATCAAAATCAGAAAAATAGTGCCAAACAGCCAAAACGGCTATATTTTAAGCGCTTAC
>JBJENW010000124.1:0-15835 GCA_051880395.1 Lachnospiraceae bacterium
GCTAAAAAAGAACCGTACTGTCAAAGAATTCCAGGTGACTTTAGAGCAGACGCTATTGTCCCTCCCACTCTCTTTTTCCAAGGACATCACCATAGATAACCATACCCCGCAGTACCGGGATCGAAAGATCATGACCTTGCAAATGAATCGTCAACCGGATAACAATGTATATTTGCGCGGAAAAATCGGCACCGTCTATGCACAAGGTGCCTGGAAGGGAAAGAACGATCATTTTTCGTCTGAATATGAGGAAAGTGGTTTTCCGAAAGCGGACATCGGTTTTTGGTATCAGACAGGATATATGAGTCAAAAAGATGCTGTAAACAAAAAAGTTTCCTATACGATCGATTATGACATCACTACAGACATCTCCTATCGCCCATATTTCACTGATGCACTGCAGGTTTCTGATTCCGAATATCTGTTTCAGGATGAAGGATTTCGTAAAAAACGTGCAAATAAAACAACCGCTTTTATCGGATGTCCGGTTCCGGATTTTTCAAAAGATGCTGCCATCGCTTCTAATACGAACATACAGACGACATACGAAGATTCGGACAACGATCTTCTAAAATGGTACGAAACCTATGTGCAGGATGTTTACGCAGTTCCACAAAAAGAAATGCCTTCTGTCACCGCTTTTGCAGAACAGATTCAAACGAAGGAACTGCCGGAAACATTCATGATCGAAGGAAACAGACGTACGATGGAAAATATGTATCGTATAAAAACTGCCGAGCAGGTTCGACTGGAATTAGCAAAACAGTGTTCCTATCGTCTGCAATTAGATTCCATCAAAGACGGTACCGACACAGTGGAATATTTTTTATCAAAAAGTCACAAAGGATACTGTACACACTTTGCAAGCGCCGGCGTATTCCTGCTTCGCCAGCTTCAGATTCCGGCACGCTATGTGTCCGGTTATGTTATAAGTAAAGAAAGTTTTAAAGTACAAGCAGATGGAAATTTTAAAGCACAAGTGATCGATCGAAACGCACATGCCTGGGTAGAAATTTACCTAAACGAAATCGGATGGGTACCGGTAGATATGACACCGGGTTATGCACAAAATCCTTCCATTCTTCCGACACAGATGTCCAAAGAACAACTGGCCGAACTGGAAAAAGAATCAAACGCCTCTTACCCAGACAAGGAAACTTCAAAAGAAACCGCGCAAGAGAAAAAAGAGGAAACTGTCACCCATAAAAAAACGAATGCAGAAACAGAAACCCAAAAACAGAAGAACCAAAAAGAAAGCCGCCTCACAAACCAAACGGGGACGGCTCAAAAACAAAAGAAAACTATACCGGGCAAGGTACTTGGATTTTGGCTGGTATTTCTGATCGCCGCATCCGGTATTATCCTCGTGCGCCGGTACATTTTCTGGTATCAGAATATCCTAAATGATGAGTATAAAACAAAGTCCTACTCCAAAATGATCCAGCGGATAAATCGTCGCATCTATCATGCTTTCTTATGGAAAAAGAAACAGCTCCATAGTTCCTTGACAGACGAAGAATACGCACTGGCATTATCTGAAGTTTTCACAGAACTTACCGTGGATGAATGGAAACAATACGTACAGATCCTGCAAAAGACCTGTTTCTCACAAGACCTGCTCCTTTCGGATGACGCCGCATTCTGTTATCGTCTGTACCATCGCGTTATGGAACGCAAATAGAGCATCGTACTACAAATTTTTTCACTTTGCTCCATTCACCTGCATTCTTGGTACTACCTACGTATCCGCGTGTTCGGAGAATGCGCGTCTGCTTATCATACTTTGGCTTTGAAACCTGCTTTTTGTGAATGGCACTTCCGAAACACTTGCAAAAAGCCGATCCTTTTATTTTCATGTAACAAAAAACAAAAAAGCTGTCACACTCTTAGCGCGACAGCTCTTTTGTCCTAATATTTTCCAAAGAAAGGAAAACATGGGAACGACTATATATTATATCGTAATTTTTACTTTTTTCTTTATCCTTTTTTTGAAATTTTTTAAAAATTTTTACGTCTGGAACTATTTTTCACTTACAATCCTTATTCTGTGTCATCTTTTTTAAATTCTTCCATCAAACATTGATGTATTTTTGTTTTCTTATCGTAATTGATCCCTACCAGTAAAATCTCCCCCGTATACTGCAGAAGAGATTGCGGATATCGCTTTTCTTTAATCTGATTCAAAGCTGTTTGTGCACTCTCATTCCATTTCAATTCTACAACGAGTGCCGGGCAATCCGGCACATACTCCGGCTTTGGGACATATACAAAATCAGCAAATCCTCGTCCTGTCGGAAATTCTCTCACCGGTTTGAAATAATACTGCATAGAAGCAAGATATGCGATCGTTAGTACACTGCTGAGCGAATTTTCATTATTATACTGAATCGCTGAGGCAAACTCTGTATGAATTTTCTCAATCCCCTCTGCAACCGTTTTCTCATCCATGTTCCATGTCGCATCCAGCAGATCATTGGATTGCTGCTCGAATTCCACCAGTTCATTCCACTTATTTTCTTCCACAGCATCTACAAACTCCCCGCGAATCTCCTCATTTGGAATATAAGCCGTATTTTTACTTTGATTATAGGCAAGATAACCAAGATGCACAAGCAACGTTAAAACATCATTCTTATTTCTGAACGAAACCATATCATTCTGGAAAGATGTCGTCCTTATCTTTCTTTCATCACCGGATAGCATCATCAGAATTTCCGTCTTCAATCCATCAAAATCTTTATTGATCAAAGGAAGAATTGATTCATACGTACCTGTCTGCGACCAGTAGCTCTGGAATGTTCCATCCACCATCAAATTAACTACCGCATTTGGGTTATAAACCGAATAGTTTCCGAGCTGATATCCGTCATACCAGCGCTTTACCTTCACAAAATTTTGTTCATAACGCCTGCACAATTCCTGCACTTCTTCTTCTGTAAAACCAATATACTTTGCAAACGGCCCGGGACTTAACATCGTATATTGTTTAAAATTATTCAAAGCAGATTGTGTTTTCAATTTTTTGATTGGCAAAATACCTGTCAGATAAGCAAGACTGATAAATTTTGTCGGCTCCACCCCTTTAAACATACGCCGTAAAAAGCCTATATATTCCTCCTGTACTTTCTGATTTGCAGCTTCATCACGAATGAGAACATCCCACTCATCGATTATAACAATAAATGTATTGCCTGTCTTTTCTGTAATCAATGACATCGCATCCGGAAGTCCTGTCACTTCGTCATCCACAATCATCGGATACGCTTCCCTAAGCTCTTTTACAACCGCATTTTGTATCGCCGAAACGATTTGCTTTGGATCATTCCCCATCTCGATAAACCACTGCACATCAAAGTGGATCACATCATATTTGTTCAAAAATCTCTTGAAAGAATCCTTGTTACTGATTTTCAGACTTGCAAACATTTCTCTGGAATCGCAGCCTTTACTATAATAGGCCGTCAGCATATTCGCAGTGATTGATTTTCCAAAACGTCGGGGACGACTGTTACATATAAACGCAGCGTCTGTATCGATTGCCTGATTGGTAACATCTATAAGCTCAGTTTTATCCACGTAAATTTTTGAATTTAGCGTAACCTGAAATGCCCGATTATCCGGATTTAAAAATCTTCCCATTGTTTTTTGCCCCCTCCATTTGCTTTTTAAGCAAATTATAACATAACGTGGGGGAAATGAAAATGTTGCATTTACTCACACTCCCGCACCGCTCTCTTCACCTGCTCGATCACATACTCCTGTTCTTCCTCTGTCAGCTTTTCAAACATCGCATCCCGGTTTTCTACCCGAATGACATACAGGTGATAACTGTTGTGACATCCCTCCTGCTGCATCAAACAGATAATCGGCGGCACCTGACACCTAGTGTGCCCGTGAACATTCCCTCATTCGTTTTTCCAATAGATATCCAAATACTTTTGCACACAATCTATAAATTCTATCGCTTTCTAAGCAACTGATCCATACAATATTACAGCTTTCAATTTGTCACCATATATCTTTTCTAAACTGCTCGATAAAAGTTCTAATATTTGTTTCAAATTTTGATCCATCTGCATAACGATCCCTTCTTTCTGCTTTCCGAGACGAAGCTTCGATCTGTGAACGTTTCCAAAACGAAAAAATCTTTTTAAATCCGGACAGTAAACCGCAAAAAACTTTCAACGGATCTGAACGCTTTTTTAGATTATCTGCAAGGACAGTTTATAAAAAATTCATTCGTGGAAACACTTGATGCATCCGGGAAAGATGCCCGCAAGCATGAGAAATGGAGGTTGGAATATATGACGATTGAAATCAGAGATCAGGATAAACTCAGAGAAGGTAAACACGAAAATGCAACTGAAACAACAATAGTCATGTTCCACCTGCCGGATTACATATCCTTGGCTGGACGCACTGCCCGACACCGTTACTTTTTACAGTATGACCGGTTGTGATTTTAATACTATACCGTTTCTCTGGCCGCACAACTTGCCCTCCTACAACAACACCCTCAAAAGGAATATGAAAAGAACGTGTTTTTGTATTGATATATTTTTACAATATATGTATAATATAAATATGAAAAACATAAAATTTGAATGGGATGACAATAAAGCTCTTATTAACATCGAAAAACATGGTATTAGTTTCAATGAAGCCAGCACAGTATTCTTTGACGAGAATGCAATTTTGTTTGACGACCCTGACCATTCACAAGAAGAAGAAAGGTTCTTGTTGTTAGGGATAAGTAACCAAGCCAAAATGTTAATCGTATGCCATTGTTACAGAGGCTCTGATGATGTAATCCGACTAATATCAGCGAGAAAAGCAACCAAGAATGAAACGAAACAGTATTCTGAAATTAATAAAGGATGGTGATCAGTATGAGAGAAGAATACGACATTAAATCTTTAAATCCAAGAAAAAACCCTTATACAAACAATAAGAAAAAACCAATTACGATTAATGTAAATGTAACTACAATTGATTATTTTAAAAATTTATCAGAGGAATCCGGAATTCCTTATCAAACTTTAATCAATTATTATCTTGATGAATGCGTAAAAGAAAAGAAAAAAATAACTTTTGTTTAATTCGGAATAAGACCAAAGACCGTGATGAATAAAATCATCACGGTCTTTGGTCTTATTCCTTTCGGAGTAGAATCCCATTTTTCACTTTTTCCAAGTGAACATGATTCTTTACTCACACTCCCGCACCGCTCTCTTCACCTGTTCGATCACATATTCCTGCTCCTCGTCTGTCAGCTCCGGAAACAGCGGCAGCGTAATCGCTCTCCGATAATATTCCTCCGCATTCGGACAGCAAACCTCACGATACCCATGTTCCTGATAAAACGGATGCTGATACACAGGAATATAATGCACATTCACACCGATATTCGCCTCACGCAGCTTCGCGAACACCTCATCCCGATGTTCCACCTGGATCACATACAAATGATAACTGTTGTGACATCCCTCCTGCTGCATCGGACAGATAATCTGCGGCGTATCCGCAAATGCTTCATCATACCGTTTTACCAGTTCCCGCCGTCTTGCCACAAACAAATCCAGACGCATCATCTGCGATACCCCCAGCGCACACTGAATATCCGTAATCCGGTAATTATATCCCAGATCCATCTGCTGATAAAACCACGGTCCGTCATTTTTCGTCATGTACTCCGGATCTCTCGTAATTCCATGACTGCGAAACAGCTTTAGTCTTTGATATAACTTCTCGTCATTCGTCGTGATCATACCACCCTCGCCCGTTGTGATATGCTTCACCGGATGAAAACTAAACGTCGTCATATCCGAAATACTTCCGATCTTTTTGCCCTTGTAATCCGCTCCCAAGGCATGTGCGGCATCCTCGATCACCGTCAGATTATACTCATTTGCAATTGCCTGAATTTCCTCCATTTCACAAGGCTGCCCCGTAAAATGCACCGCAACGATCGCCTTCGTCTTCGGTGTGATCTTTCTACGGATATCCTCCGGATCGATGTTGTAAGTATCCGGTTTGATATCCGCAAATACCGGACGCGCCCCACAATAAAACGCACAGTTCGCGGATGCCGCAAACGTGATCGGTGTTGTGATCACCTCATCGCCTTCTCCGATTCCCGCCGCAAAACACGCCGCATGCAGCGCCGCCGTTCCGTTTGCGATCGCTACGGCATACTTCGCTCCGGTGTATTCACATACTTTCTGCTCAAATTCTGAAATCTTTGGACCTGTGGTAATGTAGTCGCTACGCAATACCTCCTCTACCGCCTGAATGTCTTCCTCGTTGATCGATTGTCTGCCATATGGTATGTACTCTCTCATTTCAAACTCCCCTCTCCTCTGTCAATTCTTTTTGTTATACATTGCGATTGCCTCTGCAATCCGTCCGGCACCTTTTCCATCCACACACTGATGCCCCAGCCTGCTCATCTCTGCCCGCTTTTCTACATCGTCTTTCAATGCACAGATTGCTTCTTCCAGCTTTTCCACCAATCCACCATTTCTGGCATCCCCGGCATAGCATAAAATACCGGCATCCGCATAGGCTTTCGTCCCCGCCATCTGATTATCTGCCATGGTAAACGCAATTGTCGGCACGCCGCAGGCACAAAGTTCCGCCAAGGTCGTTCCGCCTGCCGAAACTGCCAGATCACATCGTTGCATGATCTCTGCCATGTTGGTGACATTTTGATAAATGGAAACCTGATTTTCCTGCGCGGCAAATTGCTGCAGCTCCTCCACGTTTTGATAAAACTTTCCTGCGATGATATGCAGATGCAGATTCTCTGTGGATGTGTTTTGTTTCAGTGCCTTTGCAAGCAGCAGACTAATCTGGTACGGATCACTGCCGCCAGTCGTGATCAAAAGATTCTCACACCGCTTTTTTATTTTGATTGGTGCTACGGCAAATTCGTGCCGAAGCGGAGTGTAGGTGCTGCCGAAAAGAAATTGTGTCTTTTCGGCATAGCCCTGCTCGATGTAAGTCTGCTTTTGGATGCCAAATGTATAATTGATCAGCACATCGACCGGATAGCAGAATTTCTGTAAATCATCCAGATAACATACCACCATTTCTTCCCGCAGGCGCTGCAGATACGCCGGTGTTACCTCATAGGAATCCACCAGAAGATGTGTAATGTTCTTCTGTCGGCAGATTTCTAAAAGCTGCTCCACCTCCCGCTCCTTTTCCTGATAGGAATTGTGCAGGCAGATTTCCTCAAATCCACGCGATTGCAGCAACTCTAATCCATCCGGCTCTGACAGGATAAAAAGAACGGGCATGCCAAGTTCCTGACATGCTTTTGCGATCGCCATGCAACGCATGACGTGACCGGATGCGATCGTGGTGTTGGCGTCGGCGCGGATTGCCAGATGAAGTTTCATTGTGATTCCCCCCATTGTTCTTTTTCTTATGAATTATCTTTTTCTCTTATTTTTTTCAAAATTGACATTACAATTTTTTCTATAGCATCTATGAAGGTTTCAACTGTTTCACGATCAATATCTATTTTTTTTGCCGTTTCATGCAAACAATCTGCCTGATGTGCAATCTGATTTCTACGTTTAAACAAAGCATTTAATGTTTGCTTAAATTTCTGGTTCGTTGGAATCGTTGAACCTTTTTCATAAAAAGCCATATTTGCAACTTCCTGCCACTCAACTCCTATTAAGTTTAACTGACCAGTAACAGCTTCAGAGCTCATAAATGTATCTTCTGCATATGAGTTATTTACAATATCTAAAAACCAATTTTCCTGTTCCACATTTTTTAAAACATCAGAAATATCTCCTAAACGAACTGTAAAATTATTATATTTTGGTGTCTTCTCCCAATTTCCATGAAACATTTGTACCATCCCATATTTTGTTATCTCATGCATAAAAAAATCAAAAGCACTATCCAGAAAAACAATTTGTGATCTTAAAATATCCTTATACTGCACATTACCAGACTTTTTTAGCTGCTCCACTAATGTAAATTATGACTTTATGGATTCCAAATTTTTTTCAAAATGTTCCTCTATAGCAGCTAGCTCAAACTGCTCCGTATGCATCGGACGTTTCTCTCGCTTATTTACACTACGCTCATGAAGTTCCAAATTTCTCTCTTCCGTCTGAGGCATCCTTATTCCCCCTCTACACCAAACATCCGCGTATTGTGAATAAATGGTATCGCACCGTATTTTCCATTTAAATACCCTTTACTGATATTTTCATCTTTCCTTACATTCTTTAATTCGGCCAGCGAATAAAGATCCGTTGCACGAGACGGAGTCAATTCCGTAAACCAGATCTGATCTCTACGAAACATACTCAAATCTAACAAATTCGTATCATGCGTACTGAAAATAAGCTGTGCTTTCGAATCTTCTTTTCCATGCAAAATTAATCGTAATATTTCATTCACGATATGCGGATGCAGACTTGTTTCCATCTCGTCCCAAATCAGCACCTTGTCTTTCAGTATGATATCCATGAGCGGACAAAATACTTCAAAAATTTTTTTATTACCTTTCGATTCTTCCTCTAAATCCACCGAAAACTCCCCGTAATCTATTTTTGCTTCTATTCGCATTGCCTCAGGGGCATGTAACAATAATTCTTTCACCTGTTCCGGCATATTTGCCGGCATTAAATCCGATGTCACTTTCATCTTCTCAAATTTTGTATTCACATCATGAACAGGATTTCCAATGGAATTCATAAATTTAAGAAACAACGGCTTCATTTCCGGATCATTTGTTAATCTCTCTATCGAATATTCTAACCAATTGTTCATTCCTGGAGGAAGTGGATAAAAAATAAGATCCTCTTTAAAAAAAAGAAAAACCTTTTCCGCTTCCTTTACTGCTGAATAGTTTGCAGAAACAGGCAAAAATAATTTATTTGGTTTTAAAAAATTGAGTGTTGCTTCAAACGGCTTTTTAAACTTTTCCCCGAAACTAATGTCATTTTGATCTCTGTCAAAAATTTTTGCCTGCTTACCGTTCGGAAAATAATATAAATATTCTGAGAGAATCTGTTCCGAAGTATAACTCAATCCATATGCGTACCGTATCTCGTCTTTTACAAATTGAATTGTATAAGTTGTGGGCATTTGTGGTTTACTGAGTTTGTGAGGAAATTGCGGAATTTTATCCCCCGGCTGGTTATTATTACTCGTGCAGACCAAATGCTTTAACACACCCATCGAATCAATAAAACTCGTTTTTCCAGATCCATTAGCACCATAAACAGAAGCAATCTTATTTATCTTCATCTCTTGAAAAGATAGCAAAAGTTCTTCAAACGAGTTATCTTTGGAAGCAAGCATTGAGAATGTAATCTTGTCTTTTATCGATTTATAATTTTCGCAAGTATATTCTAAAATCATTGCGCCACCTCTTTTTCTTTCTTGTAATTTTATTATATGCGAAAATGGCAGAAAGTCAATTGATCTCGTGAAAAATCCGTAAATTTATAAAATAAATTCCGCGTTTAAAAGTATTTATTTTTTAATTTTAACATTTTTTAACATTTTACCTGTTCCTTAATCAGCTCTAACATCTGCGTCCCGTTTCTTCCTTTGAAATTTTCTATCTGCCACTTACAACACCTCCTTCGCCCGAAGAAACGGAATCGCACCATATCTTCCCATCAGATACCCCTTCTGAATATTTTCCGTTTTTCTAACCGAGAATTCGTCCAAAGAATATAAGTCCGTCACTCCTGTTTCTGCATCCTTTTCCGTAAAGTAAATCTGATCCCTTCTAAATGTATCTAACGATAATAAACTTGTATCATGCGTTGTCACTATCAACTGCGCTCCATTTCTATTCCACTCCGTATCTCGAAACAAATTTACGATAAATTTCACAATACTTGGGTGCAGACTCCTGTCGATTTCATCCAAAACTAATGTTTTTCCCTTCTCAAACGCATCTTTCGGAAAAGAGGTGTCTGGCACCCAGGCCTTCTACGGCATACTTCGCTCCGGTGGCATGATCTCCGCCATGTTAGTGACATTTTGATAAATGGAAACCTGATTTTCCTGCGCGGCAAATTGCTGCAGCTCCTCCACGTTTTGATAAAACTTTCCTGCGATGATATGCAGATGCAGATTCTCTGTGGATGTGTTTTGTTTCAGTGCCTTTGCAAGCAGCAGACTAATCTGGTACGGATCACTGCCGCCGGTGGTGATCAAAAGATTCTCACACCGCTTTTTTATTTTGATCGGTGCTACGGCAAATTCGTGGCGGAGCGGGGTGTAGGTGCTGCCGAAAAGAAATTGTGTCTTTTCGTCATACCCCTGCTCGATGTAAGTCTGCTTTTGGATGCCAAATGTATAATTGATCAGTACATCAACCGGATAAACGAATTTCTGTAAATCGTCCAGATAACATACCACCATTTCGTCCCGCAGGCGCTGCAGATACGTCGGTGTCACCTCGTACGAATCCACCAGAAGATGTGTGATATTCTTTTGTCGGCAGATTTCTAAAAGCTGCTCCACCTCCTGCTCTTTTTCCTGATAGGAATTGTATAAACAGGTTCCCTCAAATCCGCGCGACTGCAATAACTCTAATCCATCCGGCTCTGACAGGATAAAAAAAACGGACATGCCAAGTTTCTGACATGCTTTTGCGATCGCCATGCAACGCATGACGTGACCGGATGCGATCGTGGTGTTGGCGTCGGCGCGGATTGCTAAGTGAAATTTCATGGTGATCCTCCTTTCTTCTAGCGCGGCCCCATAAACCGGTCACCATTCAAATGGATCATATGCTCCGGCGCTTCAGCAATCCATACTTCCGTATCCCAAGCAATATCTTCTACAAACTTTTTATATGTTTTAAAATCCAAAAATGCGGTTACATATATCTTTCCCGCTTTCACATCTTTTGTCATTTTCTCAATTTCCAATACACGTTTTGCATTCATCGGTCCTACCGATGTGACGGCCTCAACAAAATAAATCCAGTCCTCATCCTCACGATACAGTACCACATCCGGCATTTTATCATGCAATGTAATCGTAAACCCTAATTTTTTCATCCTCTCTGCATTTTTTACCAAATCTTTTTCAATCGTATCTCCAACATACAAACACTCCGAACCAGGTGCAAATCTCGGTGCAAATTCTTCTATAATGGCCTTTTGTAATTCATTGTGCTTTCCAGATGAAAATTCATAATGAAGTCCATTTATTTTCACCGGTATCATGGTCATTTTCTTCTTTGAAGCATACAAATCCATTAACTTATCATGATAAGTAAGAAAATGATCCAATGTTTCCTGCCATTCTTCTGTTTGAAGCGCTTTGATCAGTTGCAATGCCTCATCTGTCAATCTATACCGATAATTCGGACTATTCGTTGCCTGCCCATTGTCTTCGACCAACGCTGCGGTACGGAACGCGTGTAATGCCTGCTTACGAAATGTTTCTCTGCTATTTTCTGCATAAGTTGTGCCATAAAAAGCATTCACAAACTGTATCATATCATGAATACGAACCCATTCATTTGTCGCCTCCCTCCACGACATTTCCGGCTTCACCGCTGCCATTGCGACAATTGCATAACAGCAAATATCCGCCTGCTGTGCCTTTGGCATGCCTAGCTCTTTTAAAAAAATCCGCACTTCATTGATTTTATCCACAGTATCCCTCCAATATCAAATTACAATTTTCCTCTGAATAATCCCTGCTTTTCATTAACTTCTTTCCCATTTCCTGAACGCAGTTTAAATTCGGAACAGGCATCGAATTAATTTCTGTTGCATTCACCTGTGTCGAACCATTTAAAATGCGATAATACGCATCGTAAAGTGTCGAATTAAATAACACATATAATCCATGCACCATACATTCCGACAGTTCTGTCAGCAACCCATCCATAAAATTGATTTTATTTTGTGTACTGATCTTTTTATATTGCGGAAAATTTTTCGCAAGGTATATCCCACACTGTAGTCGTCTCGGTTCTTCTTTTGCTGTAAATCGCTTTACAAACAGATAATTCCTATTCTCCTGTACCAGTCCCCTCTGCTCTGTAACAACATATTCATTTTCTTTTTGAATCGGGAACTGCACTTTTCCCTGTTTGATATGCTGTGCATAAAATAAAGGAATCGCATTTTCTTCTTCGCTATTTCGAAGTATCTCTCGATTGCGAAAGTCAACAACCAATCCTGTTTTCATCTTTACCCCAATCTCCGGTAACGTTTTATCAAATTTCTGGAGTTTTTTTAATACCGTCACTTCTTTTTCATTTGTCACTAAATATACATAGCATTCTTTTCCAGATACCACCAGATGATACGGAACAGTAAACGATGTAATCTCACCAAAATCATTGTTTGCATTCGATGAAGTAATCGTCAATGTATCTGGCGTCTGCTTTGTTTTTTTCGCTTTGACGATCATCGTTTCCTGCAACACGTTTTCCTTATCAAAGACCCGATTCCTGCTCACAAATAAATGGATATGTTCTAGTTTTCCCTCTGTCAAAAAATATTCCCGAAATTTTTTAAAGTACGCACCAGACGTCCAGGAACGTGGGATAATATACACCATCTCTCCGTCCTCTTTCAGATTAAACAATCCCATCGATGCGAAAAGGAAATATAAATTCGGTGCACCATAACAAACCTGTGGCATTGCAACTGCTTCCGGTGCATCTTTTGAAATTTTCCTGTACGGTGGATTTCCAATCACAAAATCATATTTCTTTGGTTCACCACTTTCTCCGATCCCATGATTAAAATCCAGGTATTGACTCACAATATAATTTTCTTCCATTATGTGCAGTGTGATTTTCTTATCCGAACCTGCTCTATAGTATTCCAGATTTTCCTTCAACAGCGGAAGTACATTTCTGTCATTCTCATAGCAGGTCACATCGATTTCCTGTATCTGCTCCATTCCTTCCAATCGTTCCAGAAACGCACAAGCCAGTATACCAGAACCCGCACCCGCATCTAAAATACTGACTTTTTTCAAATCTGTCGGAATCGAATACAATCCCGCCATAAAACGGGCAGTTTCTATACTGGTAAAAAACTGACCATATTTTTTTCTTTCCTCCTTCGGCATCGTTTCGATATATTCACTTGTACGTTCCATTATTTTTTCCAACATACGTTTCTTTTGCTCCATCGACATAACGCTCCCTTCTTTCTGCTTTCATTTTAGCATACGGGAAAATATATGCCAAGGTTGTTGTTTTACACTGTGTCAAAATTTAAAGCAAAGGGAGTTTATGGAAATTTTAGAAAATTTATTTTTTCTTTATGGTGCCTGGCACCCAGGTTTCGCAATGCAAACTCCCCTCTCCTCTGTCAATTCTTTTTGTTATACATTGCGATTGCCTCTGTAATCCGTCCGGCACCTTTTCCATCCACACACTGATGCCCCAGCCTGCTCATCTCTGCCCGCTTTTCTACATCGTCTTTCAATGCACAGATTGCTTCTTCCAGCTTTTCCACCAATCCACCATTTCTGGCATCCCCGGCATAGCATAAAATACCGGCATCCGCATAGGCTTTCGTCCCCGCCATCTGATTATCTGCCATGGTAAACGCAATTGTCGGCACGCCGCAGGCACAAAGTTCCGCCAAGGTCGTTCCGCCTGCCGAAACTGCCAGATCACATCGTTGCATGATCTCTGCCATGTTGGTGACATTTTGATAAATGGAAACCTGATCCTCCTGCGCGGCAAACTGCTGCAGCTCGTCCACGTTTTGATAAAACTTTCCTGCGATAATGTGCAGATGCAAATGCTCTGTGGATTTATTTTGTTTCAGTGCCTTTGCGAGCAGCAGACTGATCTGGTACGGATCGCTGCCGCCTGTGGTGATCAAAAGATTCTCGCACCGCTTTTTTATTTTGATCGGTGCTGCGGCAAATTCGTGGCGGAGCGGGGTGTAGGTGCTGCCGAAAAGAAATTGTGTCTTTTCGTCATACCCCTGCTCGATGTAAGTCTGCTTTTGGATGCCAAATGTATAATTGATCAGTACATCAACCGGATAAACGAATTTCTGTAAATCGTCCAGATAACATACCACCATTTCGTCCCGCAGGCGCTGCAGATACGTCGGTGTCACCTCGTACGAATCCACCAGAAGATGTGTGATATTCTTTTGTCGGCAGATTTCTAAAAGCTGCTCCACCTCCTGCTCTTTTTCCTGATAGGAATTGTGCAGGCAGATTCCCTCAAATCCACGCGATTGCAACAACTCTAATCCATCCGGCTCTGACAGGATAAAAAGAACAGACATGCCAAGTTTCTGACACAAAGCATATAAATATTCTCACCCGCAGGAAGCGTAATGATTTTGAAATTGCCATGAGTAAAAAATACTTTTGAAATATTTTCCACGATAAGCGGTTCCCTGGCTTCTCCTTCAACTATGAAAGCTTTATAGTCTTTTTTAGCCATTAAATGCACCTGCCTTATACATTTTTTGGAGATTGTGCGCCTGACGAAGTTCTTTTTCTGTCAGTTCTGAAATTGCCTTGATCTTATTGTCTTCCAACAGGAAATAACAATCCGGTCTAAGCAGATCATTGCTCATAAGATCTGTATTATGCGTTGTTGTAAGTATCTGCACTCCAGGATTTTTTTTCAATCGCTTTACAACACTTTCAGACAATTCAAAGTGATAAAACGCATCAAACTCATCTATAAATACAAACGATGCTTTTTTCATTTTCATATACCAATAATAAAAAAGAGCTAGCGATCTGGTTCCCGTAGAAGCAATCTTAAAAAAGTCTGCATCCTGATTTCCAAAATGACAATAAATAGCTTTCCTGCCATCCACCTCACATGAATACAGATCATAAATAATACCATTCTCTTTCAAAAATGTCTGAAAATCTTTTACTTTTCCACTGTTTGCAATCCCCTCGGCAATACTTTCACTTCCATTCATAAACCCTTCATATCCTCTGCTGTCCAATGAATAAAAAAGAAGCATTCGATTCACAAAATCGATAAATTTCAGAAACACCTGATTTTCTGTATTGTCCGACAATATGGAATTACTATATACATATTTTACACGCGAGATCGGACTTTGATTTTTAATGGAAGCATTTAAAGTATCAGAACCTTCTAACAGCGTAAACCCTTCTCCCTTTTCAAAATCATAATAAATAACCTCTCGCTCATCAATGGATAGGCTCTCATATTTCAGCGTATTTACATCCGTCTTCTGATATTTATACACAACCTCATGATCATCAAATGCAAACACATATTCAAAATCAGCGTATGACTTTCTTCCATCCATATTTAGGTAAAGATCATATCCCTGAAAAAGTTTCTGCTTTTCGGTAAGATGAATAATAATATCAAAAATAGCTAAGCCCAGATTGGATTTTCCACAGCTATTTATTCCATATATGATTCCCTTTGTTACACAGCCATTTTCTATCACCTCGGAATTGAAACTATAATTATTCGTTGAGCCTAGATCTAAAATAATTTTATCCTTAAAACCCTTAAAGTTTTCAACACTGAATTTCTTTAACATGACAACCACTCTCCATCTATTTTTTTCTATTATATGATTGTACTTAAAAAATATCAAGTGTATCCGTATTTTTTTTACGGCCATTCCGTATTTTTTCTACTTTCCAATATTGTTCTTTTCGATTCATTTTCTTTTTTTACGATCGGTGTCAGGCAACAATAAATTTTTATAAACTCATCTTCGATGCGGAAAAAATCGGCTCCGATCGTTTATAACAATTTAATGGTGCCAGACACCTCTTTTCCGCTGCTCACTACGTTTTTTCGTCTCATTTTCGTCTGACGATTGGTTGTTTTTGA
>JBJENW010000125.1:0-2793 GCA_051880395.1 Lachnospiraceae bacterium
TGTGGTGACTTAACAATACTACTTTTAGGGCTTGGCTACCACTGCCTTTTTATATAAAAATGAAAAACTGCGCCACAGCCCTGGCAGGCCATCGCGCAGCGATTTTGTTCAATCGAAGTTTTCTCGTAACTCTTCCAAATTACGTACCGCTACACCATCTTTTAAAATTAGTGGGAATTTAATTTTTTTCATTACGATCCTCCTACTTCTAATTCAAAAGTTTCCGACTAATCACTCTCACTTTTTCCCCTTGACTTCTAAGCCACATATCAATCCCATCCCCAAACACCTCTGCCCGTATGGTATAAGTTTTCTTTCCTTCATCATCCCAGTCTCGTTCTTCTATAATCTCAGCTGTCGGCAGCCGATCTAACACTGACTCCACAGACATTCCCGAATACTCAAACACAATCCGCTGGAGCCTGCCCCCAAACATAAACTGCACCCGTTTCCGGAATTCTCCTTCTTCAAACCGACCTTTGTATGGAACTGCAAAATGTTTATCCAATACAGAGAGAGAATATATCCGATCTATACGGTAAATCGCCGGTGACAGGTATTTCGTTTCTTCTCCATCATTCTCAATAAATGCGATCAGATAAAAATAAAACTCTGAAAACATAATACCAACTGGTTTCACCAATCTGAATACCGGCTGTTCTTTTTTCAGCTTCTTGTACCATATCTTGGTATACTGCTGGTTTCTGACAGCCCCACCTAGTTCCCAAATCCGATCAACCAGCTTTTTATGATGATGCGGCTCTATGTAATGAAACCGTTCATTTGCAATCAGATCAATTGCCTGCTTTCTTTCAGATGACGGAACACAGTTATAAATCAATTTTTCTAAAATTGGTTCCAATTCTGCCTTCACAAACGCCCTGCTTTCTAAAAGGACTTTACAGACCGACAATAATTCACCGCCTGACATTTTTTCAGAATCATTTGTCAATCGAAAGCCTTTTTTCTTATGATCATAAATTACTGAAAAGTTTTCACCCACCATTTCTGAATTATTGGAAAAATAAGCACGGATATCCTCAATATCTCTCTGCACAGACCGAGGTGTCACATGAAAATGATCCGCAATTCGCATTTTATTCACAACTTCTCCATCCAACAGCATCTTATAAATGGTTAAAATCCGTTCTGTTTTACTCTCCAGACCTACCTGTGACATTTATCCTCATCCCCTATTCTTCTATAACCTCAGTATATCAACACTCCTAGACAAATTTTGTCACTTTTCAAGAGAAATTCTTCTATTATTATATCTCATTCCAAAATATTAGGGAATATTCATTTATAAAGATTGTCTATAAACTTATAGGTGATTGCGAAACAGCTTCCTAGTTTTGTTTTTAAAGAATATCGAGGCTAGGAATTTGTGTATTTTTCTGGATAAAAGACAGAGAAAACGTAGAAACGCATGACCGGGGCTGGTGTTGTTGATCTCTTAAAACGGTATAATAATGATTATCTTGTGTGTCTCCGGATTGTTCTGTATACTGTCATCAGTTTACAAAAAAGATCTCAGAGCCCCCTTACTCTGAGCCACCGACACTAAAACTATGGTTATGATATTAGGCTATACGCTAATAACCCTCAAGGGGGATTCAGGTGGCATTAAGTTGTTTTTTTTGTTGAGAACAATGTGATCAGTTATAAATGCTCCTGCTGTCAAGATGTTCTGGCCTACAGTGATTCACGCATACGTATCCGCAAGAAAGAGGGTGGGCACAGGGAATTTCTGAAAATACGTCGTTTCAGATATAAATGCTGTCATTTCTATCATAACGAACTTCCCGTTTTGCCTCACCCCCGTATAAATTACGAAATTGAGGTTTTATCGAGAGTCCTTCTCGAACCTATCCGTTTGGAACGTCAGGTCTCTATTGTGAACTACCCGCCACTTAGCTTCGCTTGAAGTGGGGGCTTCCTGCTTCTTCCATCACCGCGCCATTCATCTGACTGATGAACTGCGTCTTACATAATGTCCACAGGCGTTGGGTTTGGCCGGTTCCCTGCCTACCTCTCTGGGGATTCAGACCGCTTCTTTTAAGAGCCTGAATCCTTCGTTTTTGATATTGATAGCCGCGTTATGATCGCGGTCATGCGTGGTGCCGCAGTCAGGACAGATCCATCTGCGGATCTTAAGATCCTTGACTTCTGGATTCCTGTACCCGCAACAATGGCAGATCTGGCTTGACGGATACCACTTATCGATCTTCACGAAGTATTTACCCCTGTCATGAAGCTTATACTTCAGCATAGTAAGGAACATCCCGTAACCATTGTCCAGTGTGGCCTTGCCGTTACCAAAGCCTTTGTTGGCCATAGCTCTCATGCTCAGTGACTCTACACATATGACATCGTACCGGTTGGCTATCCCGGTGGATATTTTATGCAGGTGGTCAAGTCTCTGGCATGCGATATGTCTGTGGATGCGGTTGACCTTCCGGAGCTGCTTCTTGTAGTTGTTAGATTTGGGGTGGTTCTTTTTAGACCCCTGCATACGAGACAATTTACGCTGCGCTTGGGCAAGTTTCCTATGGCTTTTCCGGTAGTATTTGTGATTACTGCCTACATTGCCTTTGTCATCGACATACAGTCCGTCGGAAGCATAGTCCAACCCGATGGCATTGTCAGATACAGGGATCGGAACAATCACTTCCTTATACTCAAAAAGCACGGATGCATAGAACTTTCCATCCCGCTCCTGTGAAATGGTAGCTGATTTTATGAGCCAGCCGGCAGGTGGTTCTCTATGGATTACTGCTTTGACTATGCCGA
>JBJENW010000126.1:0-2791 GCA_051880395.1 Lachnospiraceae bacterium
CTACTTTCGTGAAAAATGTCGAAAACGTAATAAAATCAAACAGCGTTTTGAAAGCTATCAAACAGTTCATTCAGAAGCAGTGTGCGCATTTTTAAAAGTTGTAAAGTGGTGGAAATACTTTAAATTCTAAAATATACGCATCGGTGTTTTTATCCTTTGGTTCGAGCATGACATCGTAACGGCCGAATCCGCTTTCCCGGTTCGACGTAATGATATAGGTATCCGATAGATCTACGATCAATCCCAGTACAAATCCATGGTAAAACCGTTCCGGCTGCAATGCGGATGGGGAGCATCCGGTGTCAAAGCTGCTGAAAATCTGCATGGAGACAAGATTCATGTACTCATTCATCGCATCAAGATTCCCCAAAAGCAACGCTTCCTCAAAATCATTGTAATCCGCTTCTGCCTTATGAAACCAGTCATGAACTATGTCGAAAAACATCCGATGCACTTCCAGATTTGTCAGGCTTAAGTCGTATAATGGCTTTCTTATGAGAGGTACTTCTTCTAATTTTTCATAACCAAGTACTTTCAAATATCCGCTGGCAAGTAACAGACTCCAGATAGCAGACTCGTTTCCTTTTTCAAGAAAGTTTAAAATAGACCATGGATTATAAATATCGCTTTTGTTTCCAAATACAAATCCATCGTACCAGTATTTTACTTCTTCTTTTTTCTCCCCATATCCATACGTATCTAGTGCCGTAAATACTTCTTCCTGCGTGAATCCAAATGCTTCTTCGTATTTCCCGGATGTGGTCGTCACTACTTCCAGATTATTTAAATCGGAAAAGATCGACTCTTTACTCACTCTGTCTTATCAATGTAAAAATAGTTGCCCTCTATCAGTTCTCCAAAACTCTGAATGCCGATTCCTACTGTTTTTTCCATAGCAACTCCTCCTAATCTTTTCTTTTTTTCAAACGCTCTTTCTCTCTTACCCAGTCATCTACTTCTGAAATTTTTCAATCAGACATTGATGTTCTTTTGTTTTCTTATCATAATTAATTCCAACAAGCAAAATCGTTCCAGTGTAATCCTGTATCGACTGCGGATACTGTTTTTCTTTCATCTGTTGCATCGCTGTTTGTGCGTTTTTATTCCATTTCAATTCCACAAGAAGTGCTGGGTATTCACAGCTATATTCCTTTTTGGGAAGAAATACAAAATCTGCAAATCCACGGCCGGTTGGAAATTCCCGAATCGGTTTATAATAATAGTTCATTGCACTCAGATAACCAATTGCAAGTACACTGCTTAGTGAATTTTCGTTGTTATACTGAATGACAGATGTATATTCCATATGAATTTTTTCTATTTTCTCTGCAACGGTATCTCCATCCATATCCAGCGTTGCATCC
Source organism: Lachnospiraceae bacterium (assembly GCA_051880395.1). Taxonomy (GTDB): domain Bacteria; phylum Bacillota; class Clostridia; order Lachnospirales; family Lachnospiraceae; genus JBJENW01. Next base: position 1,365 of record JBJENW010000126.1, read on the forward strand.
AGAAGTTCTTGCGACTCCAACTGAAATTCCAGAAATTCATTCCAACTTCTGCGTTTTGTTGCAGCGATCAGTTCCTGTCGTATTTCTTCATTCGGAACAAATGCTGTATGATGTTTTTGATCATATCCAAGATATCCCAAATGAATCAGATAGGTCAAAACGTCATCTCTGTTTGCAAAACTCACCGTATCATTCTGAAAGGAAGAGACATTTACCTCCACCGAAGATCCGGAAAGCATTTCAATGATTGCTGTTTTCAACCCATCAAAATCCATATTGATCAACGGAACGATCGCCTCATAAGAACCGGTCTGCGACCAGTAACTTTGAAACGTATTCCAGTTCAAAACTTCGATCACTGCTTTTGGATTATACACTTGATATTCCTCCAGCAGATAGCCATCATACCACTGTTTCACCGATGCAAAATCCGTATGATATGTGTTGCATAACTGTTTCACTTCCTCTTCTGTAAAGCCAATGTATGGTGCAAATCCTTTCGGATTCAGCATGGTAAACTCGGAAAAATTATTCAATGCAGACTGCGTCTGTATCTTTTTGATTGGCAAAATTCCGGTCAAGTATGCGAGATGAATGTATTTTGACGGCTCATTTCCTTTGAATAATCCTCTAAGAAAGTCGATATACGCATCCTGTATCTCAGGATTCGTTGTCTCATCGCGGATCAACACATCCCATTCATCGATGATCATAATAAATTTTACACCATAGATGTTATGAATACAGGATAACGCATCCGGAAGGGAAGATACCGACTGCTGCAATGGATAATAAATATTTAACTCCTTTTCAATCTGCTCTGTCAAAAATGCTACCACTTTTTGTGCCCCACCAGCTGCCTGCATACACCACTGCACATCAAAGTGAATCACATCAAATTGATTCAAAAAAGTTTCAAAGTCTTTTTTACGACTGATTTCCAAACCAGAAAATAGTTCTTTGGAATCGCAGCCTTTGCTATAATAGGATGCAAGCATATCTGCTGTTATGGATTTTCCAAAACGTCTCGGACGACTGTTACATATAAATTTATCTGTGGTATCTATGACACTATTTGTATAGTCTAACAAGCCCGTCTTATCCACATAAATTTTTGAATTTACAACATCCTGAAATGTGCTGTTGTCCGGATTTATAAATCTTCCCATTCGCCTTTCTCCTCTTTTTACATCTTGTTTTTCTTTTTATTATAACATCGAACTATCTTCATGCCAAGAATGATCGCATCGGTTACCACGGTAAACGCAAGCTTTTTGTCTGTACACGCACTTACGCTTTATATGAGCGTAAGTGTTGCAACCACTACTTTGTTGCTCACCCGAAACGGTATCGGCCCCACCACTCTTTGGGGGTGGCTTGGGGAAACAGATCTCAGCCTTGGGGGATTCCTATACGGACGTTTCCGG
>JBJENW010000127.1:0-2766 GCA_051880395.1 Lachnospiraceae bacterium
TTCCTCGGATGTTTAAAAACCATTTTCTTTAGGTCGGGAAAATGGTATAATAAAATAGCCCCGGATGATACCGGGGCATCATGGGTCTTTAGCTCAGTTGGTCAGAGCATCCGGCTCATAACCGGACGGCCCAGGGTTCGAGTCCCTGAAGACCCATTTTGCACCAGTGGTTTAATGGTAGAACATCAGCCTTCCAAGCTGAAAGCGAGGGTTCGATTCCCTTCTGGTGCTTAAAATGTTTTACGGAAGAAAATAAGGGGCGGTTATTCCGCCCCGTTTTTTGTTTCAGCCTGAACCTGATTTCTATAGTTTTCCTGTTCTTCCAACAGCCTGTCTATGTTACGATTTTGACCTTTTCGAATGTATGTTTGATATTGAATGATTTGTTTGTTTTTATTATGGCAGTACTCAGAACAGGTATTTGACGATTCTCGACCGGAAAAAATTCTGCCACAGTAAATGCATATTTTTTTCTGGTTATTTCGACGTTCCTGCTTCTTTATGTCCTGCCCGGATGCCTTTTCGTATCCCTTTTTATGTTCACGTTGCCATTGCAGTGATGCGGTTCGCGCACATTCATCAGAACAATATTTTTGCCTGCCGTTGTTTACCGTATATTCTGCGCCGCATAGTTGGCATTTATCTATACTTCCTAATTTACGAACAGATCCGTTTTTTCTATGTTTTTTTGCAATTTCTTTTCTTGCGATTTCAGCGCACTTCTTACAGCGTTTTGCCCGTGGACCTCCATAAAATTCTATCCCGCAATCCTGGCACACACGTATTCTGACTACTGAATTTCGTTTGATTTCCTTGGAACATTCTTCGCAGTAGTTCGCGTATCTTGACCTCTCAAATGGCTTCCCGCATTTTTGGCAGACCTTTGGTGTTTTTCTGACGCATTTAATACCTTTAGGTCTCATTCTCCTTCACCTGCTCTTCGCAGGATTTCATTGAATTCAGCATCGAAATCCATTTCATCAACAATACAGTCAATCATCAGTTCCTCAGCTTTTTTGTATGCGTCTGGGAAATTATCCCTAATAATCCACAATGCACTTGCGTTTGGATCTACTTCTTCTTCATTGCAGATGGATTTGAATTTCTCCTTATCTTCATCAGACATATAATACTGCATTACTATGTCAAAACCTTCTCCATCATCGGAAAATTCATCAAGGACATCCATGCACTGTGTATAGAATGTTTTCAGGTGGAATACAGGCTCTCTGTGTTCGCACCAGCTGTTGTTATCAACGTATTCTTCGTAAAATATTTCTCCATCTGCCTTAATGAATGCCTGCAGGCAGGACATTGTTTCTAAATCCAGTTTGGTATACTTTCTCAGGGCGTCTTTGATTTTATATTCATTTTCTTCAATGACTTCCACCCAGTCCACATATCTGCCTTCTGCTTTGGCATCCTCCAGGACGCAACGTTCCAGCAGGTGCAGAACGTATGCAGGTGGTGTGCGCTCTTCCAGCTCCCAGCTCTGCAGTGTTCTGCTTGGAATTTTGTATTTCTTTGAAAATTCAGACTGTGTCATGTCCAAAAGTTCCCGCATTTCCTTAATGTTCATTATGATTCCTCCTTTGGTTGGTGGGGCGGTTTCCCGCCCCATGATTGCGTCTATTTTCAAATTTTTCTGTGGTTTTCCATGTAGATGATCTGTTCGGATTTGGGTACTGTTTCCATTACTGCTTTAATACCGAATCTTTCGATCAGTTCATCTTTGCGGCTCTGCGCTTCTTTTTCTGTGTCGAAGAATTCTTTTCTGCCGTTGCAGGAAATCTGGTAGATGGGATGGTTCCAATAGTGTTCAATGAATTCCATTTCAACCCCATCATTGAATTTTGACTTGAAAAATGCTTCTTTTATTTCTTCTGCGGTACGTTCAGGAACGTATTTGATTTCTGTTTCAACTTCGCCGTTCAGGACTGCCATAAGTTCTTCCTGTGTGCATTCTTTGTGGTTGTCGTTTTTCATGTTTTCTTCCTCCTGTTTTTCTTCGATTTCTTCTTTTTCTTTAAATTTAGCACCTGCAAGATTGAAATTTCTTGTGATGTCTTTTTTGCCTGCGTGGTATTCGTTTGTATCCAGATCGATGAAGCCGAAATCGTATTTAGCATAGTGTTTGCTGTTTTTGCAAGTTTCGATGATGGAGAGATACAATCTGTTCTTGCCGTAGTTGCTCCATTCTTTGATAACGATTTCGTAATCGTATGCTTTTGTGCTTTCTTCGATGATTCTATTTAATCTTTTTTCTGCATCCTGTCTTGTCATTTTGATTGCCTCCTTTGATCTGTTCCGTTCATTTATCTTGATTTAATTATAACGCACATTGTGCGTATTGTCAATTGTTTTTTCGCACATTGTGCGTATTTTTTAAAAATTTTTAAAAGAAATACCCCTCTTTCGAGGGGCTGTTTTCATTATTCTGTGAACAATTCCTTTCCAAGGCTGGCCGTGTACTTTGCGCCTGCGGTAAATCATTTTTCTTCGATTTCGACAATCAGATTGTTCAGCATTTCTTCTGCTGTGAAAAAATCATCGGCATTCAGTTTGGTTTTGAGGAATTCCTGTAATTCTTTCAAATTATCACCACCTGTGCAGTATTCTTTGAATTCCATTTCTCTTTCGTGACAATAGCTGCGATATAAACCATTGATTTTGGACATATTGTTACCTCCCATTTTGTATCTATTTTTTGGTTACAACGGATAGACACAAATGGGTTGCCCATTATACCATAATGGAATATGCACC
>JBJENW010000128.1:0-2763 GCA_051880395.1 Lachnospiraceae bacterium
GGTGGCTACGAAAATGTAGTGGGAGGCCAATAAAGTAGTGGTTGCAAAGACTTACACCCATATAAAACGTAAATGTTCATAAAATAAATTCACAATGCACAAAATAAAAAAAATTTTGTACAACTATTTTTTTGTGTTAAAATGAGGAGGATTCGAAAGGAGGTTTTTCAATGAATGCAGCAAAAATAAAGACACTTGTCGTAGATGTGATTTTCGATCTGATCGGTTCGTTTTTCTATTCCATTGGTATTTACACGTTTGCAAAGATGGCAAATTTTGCCCCTGGCGGAATCAGCGGTATCGCCTTGATTCTGAATTATCTGTGGCATCTGCCGATTGGTCTCACCACACTTGTATTGAACATCCCATTGATTCTGTTAAGTTATAAGATTGTGGGAAAAGAATTTCTACTGAAAAGTTTAAAGACCATCATCATCAGTACGATATTTTTGGATGTCATTTTCCCGCACTTTCCAGTTTACACCGGTTCGCAGTTTATGGCTGCACTTTATTCCGGCATTTTCCTCGGAATCGGACTTGCGCTATTTTATATGCGGGGTTCTTCCTCCGGCGGTACGGATTTTCTCACCATGTCGATCAAAGTGCTCCGCCCGCACCTGTCGATCGGTCTGATCACCATGGCAACCGATCTGGTAGTCATTTTACTGGGATGGCCGGTCTTTGGAACCGTCGACGCCGTCCTTTATGGTCTGACTGCCACAATCCTTACCTCACTTGTCATTGATAAGATCATGTACGGTATCGATGCGGGCAGACTGCTCATCATCATCACCGATAAGGGAGAAGCCGTTGCTGAACGCATCAGTGCTCTGATCGACCGCGGCTCTACCGAAATCCGTGCACGGGGCAGCTATACCAAAGAAGACAAGGATGTGCTTCTTTGCGCCTGTTCAAAATCACAGGCCTATATGGTACGCCGCGCCGCACACGAGGTAGATAAAAACGCCTTTGTCATGATCACCGAAACGGATGAAGTATACGGTGAAGGATTTTTAGAGCCAAAAACAAAACAATAGAATTAAGCGAGTTCTTCCGGTACGTTCGGAAGTCCGGCAAATCCTACCTGTAAATCTGCATCTGTCGGGATATAATCAGTCATTTCTCCGTTGTGGAACTTCTCATATGCAAACATATCGAAATATCCGGTTCCTGTCAGTCCAAATAAGATGGTCTTTTCTTCTCCTGTCTCTTTGCACTTGAGAGCTTCGTCAATAGCAACCCGAATTGCATGGCTGCTCTCTGGTGCCGGCAGGATTCCCTCTACTCTTGCAAACTGCTCTGCTGCCGCAAAAACAGATGTCTGTTCCACGGAACGTGCCTCCATATAGCCGTCATGATACAGCTGTGACAACACGGAACTCATACCGTGATAACGCAGACCGCCGGCATGATTCGGAGACGGAATGAAACCGCTTCCTAATGTGTACATTTTTGCCAACGGACACACTTTTCCAGTATCGCAGTAATCATAAGCAAATTTTCCTCTGGTCAGACTCGGACAGGATGCCGGCTCTACCGCGATAAACTGATAATCCTGCTCGCCTCTTAATTTTTCTCCCATAAACGGTGCGATCAATCCACCCAGATTCGAACCACCGCCAGCGCATCCGATGATCATATCCGGTTTAATTCCGTATTTATCCATTGCGATTTTGGTTTCCAAACCGATTACAGACTGATGCAGCATAACCTGCGACAGTACGCTTCCAAGCACATACCGATATCCTTCTGTTGTGGTTGCTTTTTCCACCGCTTCCGAAATCGCACATCCCAAACTTCCGCCGGTTCCCGGATGTTCTGCCAAGATCTTTTTTCCAACTTCTGTCGTCTCAGACGGGGACGGTGTGACACCTGCTCCGTAGGTACGCATAACTTCACGACGGAACGGTTTTTGCTCATACGAAACCTTTACCATATAAACCTGACAGTCTAAATCCAGATAAGAACAAGCCATAGACAAAGCGGTTCCCCACTGTCCGGCTCCGGTCTCTGTTGTCACGCCTTTTAATCCCTGTTTCTTTGCGTAATACGCCTGTGCGATCGCAGAGTTTAATTTATGGCTTCCGCTGGTATTATTTCCCTCAAATTTGTAATAAATTTTTGCCGGTGTCTGTAATTTTTTCTCCAGACAATACGCTCTTACTAACGGTGATGGACGATACATCTTATAAAAATCAGTAATTTCCTCCGGAATGTCTATGTAAGGAGTGGTATTATCCAATTCCTGTTTCACCAGTTCATCACAAAAAACGTGGCCGAGTTCTTCTGCTGTCATCGGCTTGCAAGTCGCCGGATTTAACAATGGTGCCGGTTTGTTTTTCATATCTGCACGAAGATTATACCACTGCTTTGGCATCTCGCTTTCTTCTAAGTAAATTTTATATGGGATTTTCTTCTCCATGATCATACTTCCTTTCCTTTTCTATTAATCCATACACTCCATATCCATTATGCCATAATACAAACGTGTAATGCAAGCTGCATTCATCACTTATACAAAAAAACAAGTTGCTCCGTAACATTGATTCACACCATATTTACGCTTTATATGAGTGTAAGTGTTGCGGACGGAACTTTGTTGGCCACCCGAAACTGTATCGGCCCCACCACTCTTTGGGGGTGGTTGGGCGAAACATATCTCAGCCGGGGGATTCCTATGCGGACGTTTCCGGGATTCGGGCAGGCGTAGAACACGGGGCGGCATCTTACAGAGTGGCTAGACAGAAATGAAGGAAGTTCGCG
>JBJENW010000129.1:0-2761 GCA_051880395.1 Lachnospiraceae bacterium
CCGAACTCGACTTCATTTCTGTCTAGCCACTTTTGAACCAGCCGCCCCTGTGCGCATCCCCCGTCGAATCCCGGAAACGTCCGCATAAGAACTAATAGAATAAATAGAAATTTTTTACTCCAACAGATTTGTCATGCTTTTTAGTCCAAATAAAAGTGTAGATCCATTATGTAAGAGTGCTGAAGCTGTAGGTGGAAGGATTCCGCAGACTCCAAGTAAAATTAAGGAACTGTTAAAGCCCACGATCTGTCGGTAATTTCTGTGAATCCGTTTCACTAATGCATTTGCAAGTTGTTTTAATATAACAATCTGATATAGGCTGTCCGCCTCGACCATGACATCCGCAATCTCTTTCGCGATCTCTGCTCCATCGCTAATGGCAATGCCGACATCTGCCGTAGATAACGCCGGAGAATCGTTAATTCCATCTCCGATCATAATAACTTTTCTGCCCTGCTTCTTCTCTTCTTCCACGAAACGTGCTTTATCCTCTGGAAGTACCTCCGCATAGAATTCGTCCACTTTGACTTTTTTTGCAATTGCTTGTGCTGTCCGCTTACTGTCACCGGTCATCATGACAACCTTTTCGATTCCAACCCCTTTTAACGCTGCGATCACATCTGCCGCCTCCGATCGGAGCGGATCTTCAATGCAGATCACTGCTGCAAGCATGGAATCGATCGCCATATACAAATGAGAATATTCTGGTGGCAGTGCATCAAATTTTTCCTGCATTCCGTCCGGAATCATACAGTTTTCATCTTCAAAGACGAAGTGATGACTGCCAATGATCACCTTATGTCCGCTGATCGTAGAAGAAATCCCATGCGCCACGATATACTCAATTTTTGAATGCATTTCTTCGTGCTCTAACTGTTTTTTCTTTGCTGCATCAACTACTGCTTTTGCCATGGAATGTGGAAAATGTTCTTCCAGACAGGCTGCAACGCGGAGCAATTCATCCGGCTTTTGTTCATTAAACGGAATTACATCTGCCACCGTCGGCTGTGCTTTTGTCAGTGTCCCAGTTTTATCAAATACAATGGTATCTGCCTGTGCCACTGCTTCCAGAAATTTTCCTCCTTTCACTGTAATCCGGTAGGTACTCGCTTCACGGATTGCTGATAGAACGGATACCGGAATAACCAGTTTCAATGCACAGGAAAAATCGACCATCAAAACTGACAATGCCTTCGTTACATTTCTCGTCAAAAAGTATGTCAATCCTGTTCCCACAAACATATATGGCACCAGTTTATCTGCCAAATGTGCTGCTTTACTCTCCATCGAAGATTTCAATTTTTCGGATTCTTCTATGATCGATACAATTCGCTCAAACCGACTGTTTCCGCCAACTGCCGTGACAGAAATAACAAGTTCTCCTTCTTCCAGCACCGTTCCTGCATACACTGCACCGCCAATGTACTTCTGGACCGGAATCGGCTCTCCTGTAAGAGAAGACTGATTGACCATTCCATCGCCCTCTGCGACAACACCGTCAAACGGAATGACGTTTCCCACGTGGATGACAACTTCATCTTTTGGCTGAATTTGTGAAACAGGAACCAAAATCTCCTGCCCATTACTTCTCAGCCAGACCTTTTCCACATTCAAAGACATACTCCTTGCAAGATCATCCACAGATTTCTTATGTGTCCATTCTTCTAATGTTTCGCCAATTCCCAAAAGGAACATAATGGAACTTGCGGTATTTACATCCCCTCGAATGACAGAAACACCGATTGCTGTCGCATCCAGTACCGGTACCTGCAATTTTCCTTTGCAAAGTGTCTTGATTCCTTTCCAAATATATGGAACTGATTTGCATGTCGTAATGACCGCCCGCACCGAATAAGGTAAAAGCAATTTACTGCCATAGTGAAGTACAACCCGGCGAACCAGTTTTTCCTTATACTTCTCATTTAATTCCCTGCCGGAATTCTGTAACACATCTTCCGGTACTTCTGCCGTTTCATAGTGAAATTTTCGCAACAGAGAAATGACTGTACTCCGATCACCGGTATAATAAATCACTGCATCCTGTGTCCGATTCTGAACCGTTACTTTTGTGATAAATTCTTTTTCTGACAGCGCATATTGCAGAATATCTGCTTCACGATAGCTCATTCGACTCTGTGAAAGATGTACCCGCATCCTTCCTCTAATTTCGTGTTTGATACTAAATTTCATATTTCTTCATCCTTTTTTACAAACTGCTCACGTCTATTTATTAAAATAAACGTGAGCAGTGATTCTTTTTCTTATGCTTCTGGTTCCTCTTCTGCCGTTTCGTCCAAATCGTCCTCAAATTCTTCCTCGTCAAATTCTTCTGCCGCCTTCTGTGCCTCTCTGTCCTCATTGATCTGCTTTGCCTCTGCACAGATATCTGCTGCATTTTCCTGAACCGTAGATACAGTCTTCATCACAAAATCCTTTGCCCGAAGAACGGCAGCTGTACAATTCGTATACACTTTCTTTGCATCATCGCTGGATAAAATTTTGATTCCGGCTGTTCCAAACAAAACTCCTCCTGCAAATACCCCTGCTTTCTTTAGTGTCGATGTCTCAAAAAAATGGCTCATACTGAAATCCTCCTTTGTTTTTCTGTGACGAAAGTAATAAATTAACTGTTATTTCGTCATATTGTCTTTATTTTTTCTTTTAAGTATACACCCCATTGTTTCCAATATCTACCATTATTCGTTTTATCGAGAAATCTTCTCATTTAGAAATAGTGTCATCTGCCATAGGACCTTCCACG
>JBJENW010000130.1:0-2741 GCA_051880395.1 Lachnospiraceae bacterium
GAATTCAAAAGTATATTTTGCCATAACAAAAACCGACCTCCTTCAGTTAGACTTTTGGTCTAACTTTTGGGGGTCAGTTCAATACCCTACATTTTTATAAAAAAGACCACATATCCTACATTTACTGGTCTAACCAAAATGCTCGCTACCTTGTCAAAATGTCGTCGCCACGCAGAAAATCGAATTTCAAATCTGTTCCAAACAGAGCACGTACCCGAAGTATGAATCCGGCATGTAGTTTGTGTAGGCGCTACAGCGATGTGCACAAAATAAAAATTTTTTTAGCTAAAGAAACGGACTAATTTTACGTATATCCATAACTTTTGCTCATGTGTACATTGCTAATCCCGTTTTGCAGACGCCCCAAAATTTTGGGCAGTTATTTTTCTTATTATTTTGCAGTATTTGATTAGAAAATTTCAAAAAGTGCAGGCGGGTGCACTTCAAATAAGGCCCCAAAATCGCCGTTTTCGAGGCGGTTTTGAGGCCAAAAAATTTTTTTATTTTTCCGTTTTCATACGGTCAAACGGTGGTTCACGGCGGTGATGACGACTCCGATCTCCTTTTCCGGGTGCCAAAAGTCCCAGACGAAGGTATTCTCCTGCTTCCAGTTTCCCCACGATTCATTGACACTTTTGAGCCGGACGCTGCCGCCAACCATGATGTATCCGGCATCTTTCATGGTTTCCTCAACCTCATCCAGTGTGCTGAATTCCGGCAGCTCCCCTTCTTCGGCGTCTCGGATCATGGTATAGTCCTCCAAAGGGAGTTTTCCGTGGTCATAGAAATAGAGGACCCTTCTTCCGTCTTTCTCGTACCCGATGCTGGAATGAAGGAATCTCAATTTAGATTCCCTGCTATAGACGGAGACCTTATCGTATTTATCCGGGTTCGTGCGGTAGCGGAGAATTTCGCTGGTTTCGTCCAGCCATCTTCTTGCCCTCATTCGCTCCGTATGAATTGTGCCGTCCTTTTCGCTGACCTGACAGAAGTAGCCTCGCTTCGTAACTTTGCTTTGTCAACTACTTGGGGACAAGTCCCCGAGTAGTTGACGTTAACTTCCCATTTCATAAACGTCCGCTGCACCATAGGGATAATATTGATAGGTATTATTCAGATAGTCCCACATTTCAGCCTCTGAATCAAACGATTTTGTTTTTCCTTTATAAGTTGCAGGAAGCAGTTTGCCATTGCTGTCCTTTTTAATGTCAGCATATTCATAAAGACTATAGCTGGACTGATCGTTGGCTTCTACGATAAAGCACAATGAATTGTGATTTTGCCCCGCCTTAACCAACCTAATTTAAGTCTCTGGCACAACAGAATGCTATTGAATCGAGGTCGCCCTCCGAATAACCGGTTCTGTTGACAAAGTCTTTATAATATTTTTTAAAATAGCTGTCCGATATTTCTGAAATATTGTCGACATAACTAAGAGAACTGCCTGAATCGGCAACGTCTACAGGAGCGGTTTATATATCAAGGCCTTCTATGATAAATTTCATTCATAGGAGGCTATTATTATGCCAAAGGAACCCAAGCAACCCCCTCATCATACGGAAATGACCGAAGGAAAGAAAAGCATCATCCATCAGCTACTTCAGGAGTACGACATCGAGACTGCTGAAGACATTCAAGATGCCTTAAAAGACCTGCTTGGCGGTACCATCAAGGAAATGATGGAAGCAGAAATGGACGACCATCTTGGGTACCAAAAGTCAGAGCGACACCGTTCCGATAATTATCGGAACGGTTATAAATCCAAGAAGGTTAATTCACGGTATAGCTCCCTAACTGTTGATGTTCCCCAGGACCGGAATTCTTCTTTTGAACCTCAAGTCGTAAAAAAGCGCCAGAAGGATATCTCGTAAATTGACCAGAAAATCATCTCGATGTATGCCAAAGGAATGACCACACAGCAAATCTCAGATATGGTCCAGGACATCTGTGGCTTTGAGGCATCCGATGGGTTCATTTCTGATGTTACCGACAAAGTGATTCCTCAGATTGAGGATTGGCAAAACCGGCCACTGGATGAGGTTTATCCAGTAATTTATATTGATGCCATTCACTATTCTGTCCGAGACAATGGAGTGATTCAAAAAATGGCCGCCTATGTGGTCCTGGCGATAACCATGGAAAGAAAGAAAGAAAGAGGTTCTTACGATTCAGGTTGGGGAAAACGAAAGTGCTAAATATTGGCTTTCTCTTCTCAACGAGCTCAAGAACCGTGGAGTCCAGGACGTCTTTATTGTTTGCGCAGATGGATTAACCGGAATTCAGGAGGCTATTGCGATAGCCTTTCCCAAAGCGGAGTACCAGCGTTGTATCGTTCACCAGGTCCGCAACACGTTGCGCTATGTTTCGTACAAATACCGAAAATAGGTGGGCGTTACAATGCCGAACTGCGTCTCCTTGGGAAGATCATAGTTCAAAGTCTGCGTCTTCCAGGCTTCAGAAATAGAGACACAGCGGTCGCCGGTCTCTTCAGCAATCGTCTCAGCAACAAATTTGCAGTTTCCGGTTGCGGAAAAATAGAAAATCAAAGAACGAACACTCCTTTATTACATTGTGTTGAGCTTTGCCGCGATGTTCCGTGGCAGCCACATCGTTCCGATACGTGCAATTTTATAAAAGACGCCCGGAGTAAAAATCCAGCGGCCCATGGCCGACTCTTTCAGAGAGTATTCGGCAACCATATTGATATCGGAAGCTGGAAGAAGATTATGGGACCAGGAAAA
>JBJENW010000131.1:0-15341 GCA_051880395.1 Lachnospiraceae bacterium
AATCTCAGGTCATCCGGAGTTCATCTTTGGATAAGGGGTACTGAATAGTTACAAAATATTCTATATTTTTAAAAAATGTATTGGAGCGATTTTTTGTGTCTTAGTGAAATATATTTCAGTTGAAACATCGTTTTGAATTTCCAAAAAAATATCGGGTTACAATTCTTTTTCACAGGCGAAAAATATCTCAACCTCTCGTTTCCAATACACAGTTTCCGGGATTTGGCGGACGCTGCGGACAGGGGTGGCGGGGATAGATGGGGCTTTGACAGAAATGGCAGTGAGTTCGGATGGGTGGGGGTGTGATGCCTTTGCTGTTTTGCCGAGAGGCGGACAGTCTGTGCGTAGGTGTATGCGGGAGAAAGAGTCAGATCTTGAGTCTTTCTCCCGCATACACCTGCGTGCAGACTGTCCGACATTCGGAAAACAGCAAAAATAAAGCATCACACCCCCACCCATCCGAAACTCGACTCCATTTCTGTCTAGCCCCATCTGTCCCCGCCCCCCCTGTCCGCAGCGTCCACCAAATCCCGGAAACGTCCGTGTAGGGATACCCCATGGCTGAGATATTTTTCGTCAAACTCACCAAAAAGTGGTGGGGCCGACATGGTTTCGGATAGTCAATAAATTGGTGGTCGCAAAAAAATAGCGTGGAAATAATTTGCTCAAAAGGAGAAAACTGTTATAATAGAGGCATAGCATCGTTGAAAAAATACAGGAGCAGAGAACACATGATACATATCTTAGTAGTAGAAGACCAGCAGGAGAGCCGGGATGCGATCGGGGCAATCTTGCAGGAATATACGCAGATGGAAGTTACATTTGCAGCAACAAAAGAAGAGGCAGAGAATTGTTTAAAGGGAAAAATCGTATATGATCTGTTTTTATTGGATATTAATTTAAATGAAAAGGAACCAGAGAATCAGGATGGATATCGGTTGGCAGAGCAGATTCGGAATATGGAGAAGTATGATTTTACACCGATTGTCATGGTGACATCTGTCTCAGGATTGGAGATGTCCGCTTATCGAAAGCTGCATTGTTATGCGTTTTTGGTGAAACCATTTTTTAAAGAAGAAGTACAGGAGTTGGTAGAAAAAATTTTGGCACAAAAGAACGAAAAGCAGATTCCGACGATCGTGGTAAAAAAAGATGGCATCAATTATCGGATCAAATGTCCGGATATTGTATATATCAAAGCAGTGCCGCGCGGTGTGTGTATCTGTTTAAAAAACGAGGAACTTCTCGTACGTTATCTGTCTATTCGTCAGATACTGGAAAAATTGCCACAAGAGGATTTTTTTCAGATTCATCGTATGTTTGTCATCAATATACAATATCTCGAACAGGTGGATATCGTAAATCGTCTGGTGAAGCTTCGTGGAAAAAAGGAGCAGCTTGATATCGGTGTGACTTACAAGGAGAAAGTGAGGGGCCTGTTAGATGCTTAAAAAGTTCAGTTTCAAATATTTGTATCGGATCTTTTGTATCCTTGCAATCGGCATCGGTGTTTATCTGGCCATTGATCTTTTGCATACCAAAAGCTTAGATGTGCGTATGTGTGTGGTGTTTGTATTATTTTTTCTCGTCTGGTTTTTGGGATTGTTTGAGTGGATCACCAATGAACAACGTATGATCAACCAGCAAAAAGAGCTGAAGATGTATCAGATGTACATTCAGCCGTTAGAGGAGCTGGTAAAAGAAATTCGTGCACGTCAGCATGAGTTTGACAATCATTTAAACGCCATTTTGAATATGCATCTGACGGTACAAACTTACGATCAACTGGTAGAGCAGCAGTCCGCTTATATCCGGGAAATCCGTTTGGATGCGGGGCGCAAATATCTGCAGTTGTTAAAAATCAGTGATAAGATCTTGGCAGGCTTTTTATATAGTAAGATTGTAAATGCACCGGCACATGTGCAGGTAGATCTGCAGGTAGAAAATTATGAAGTGCTCTCGCAGGCACCGGAGTATGCGATCATCGAGGTGGTGGGAACACTGGTGGATAATGCATTTGAAGCAATGAAGGATTGGGAAAAAGAGGCACAGGTAACGTTTGTCATTGATTCTGTGAATGATCGTCTGCGGTTTACAACGGTAAATCCGGTAAAAGATCTTTCTATGGCGCAGGTAGGACGTTTCTTTGAAAAAGGGTATTCTTCCAAAGGAGAAAATCGCGGATTGGGACTTTACCGCGCGCAGCAGCTGGCGGATCGTTACCGTGGAAAAATCACCGTTTCACTCGAAGAAGAAAAATTGTATGTACAAATCCAGCTATAATACCGATATTTTTAGTAACAAGGGAAAAAGATGGAGGTGGATGTGTATGAAACTTGGGATCACATTAGAAGGAGGAGCCAGCCGGACATTGTTTACCTGTGGTGTACTTGACGCACTGCTGCAGGAAGATATCATGCCGGACTACTTGATCGGTGTTTCTGCGGGAATTGCACATGGGATTTCCTATTTATCGAATCAGTATCGCAGAAATCTGGAAGCGGCAGAATACATGAAAGATAAGCGGTATATGGGTATGAGTTATTTATTAGATAAAGATCGAAAGACTTATTATAATACCGAGTTTGTATTTGGCGAAATACCGGATAAACTGGTGCCGTTTGATTTTGATACCTTTGCCTCGTATTCGGGTGAAGTGTTTGCGACCGTCACAAATATCCACACCGGAAAGGCGGAGTATCTGCCGGTACCGCGGGATAAAAGTTGTTATAAACTGATTCAGGCGAGCTGTGCGCTGCCAGTGTTTTTTCAGCCGGTCAAAGTGGGACATCATTATTATCTCGACGGCGGTCTGGCAGACGCGATTCCATTTGCGCAGGCATTAAACGCAGGATGTGAAAAAAATATCGTTGTTCTGACAAGAGAGCGAGGATATGTGAAAAAGAAAGAACGCTATACAAAGACAGCTGCAAAGCTGTACCGTCAGTATCCGAACATGAAAGAATGTCTTTTAACAAGAGCAGAACGCTATAATGCATGTCTGCAGGATCTGATGGAGCGGGAGGCGCGTGGAGAGATCTATGTGATCGCGCCGGAGACGACCTATGATATCCAGCGGACAGAACGGCGTGTGGAAAAATTGCAGCAGCTGTATGATGAGGGATATAGACAGATGCTGCAGGATGTAGACCGGCTGCGTGCATATCTCAGTACACCTGTGGAAGACCAGAATGAGTTATCCACATAGAAAAGTGTATGATTTTGTGACACAACGAGAAAATAAGGCAAAATAAGCTATATTTATCAGAAAATGGAGAAATTGTTTCTCTAAGAAACAAAATTTGACACCTTTTAGTGAGGAATAGTAATACAGTTTTCCACATGATGTGGAGAAAATGTGGAAAAAATAGATGGATTGTCCACAGAAAGTGGGTAAAGAGGGAACAGATTTGGATAAAAAAGAGACAGGACAGATAACGATTTATAATCATGCAAAAATTTGGCAGATCGGATTTTTTTCTCTGAATAATGCTGCCACAAACTTATATTTGGCACTCATGGGATACATGACGTATTATGCAAATTCCGTCGCAGGTTTCAGCGTCATGCTGATTTCTGTTCTGTTGACCGGCTTAAATGTATTTGACGGCATCACAGATCCGTTGGTGGGATTTTTTTTGGATAAAACAAAAGGAAAGTTTGGCAAATTTCGCCCGTTCATGCTGCTTGGAAATATGGTGATGGCAGTCAGTTCAATCTTATTGTTTCTGACACTTCATCGAATTCCAAAGCTTATGCGGACACCATATTTTATCCTTGTGTATGCATTGTATGTGTTGGGTTACACCTTTCAGACCGTGGTGGGAAAATCCGGACAGACCGTGATCACAAATGATCCGAAACAGCGTCCTCTGGCAACGTATTTTGATTCTTTGTGCATTATGGCATCGTATGGTGGAACGGCACTTGCGGTCTCGGCTTATCTCGTGCCAAAGTACGGTGGATTTCAATCGGAAGCTTTGTATCTGGAATTTGTTTTCTGGATCGTTGTGCTCTCCGGTATCTGTACGCTGCTTGCTATGGTCGGTATCTGGGAGAAGGATACGCCCAAAGTCTATCAGGGAAAGCAGCAGCCGAAGATCCATGTGAGGGATTATTGGGATATCTTGTGTCACAATAAACCGATCCGTGTGTTGACGGCAGCTGCTTGTATGAACCGTTTTGCGTCGACGGTGTATGGACACACAACGGTGGGGGTTATGGTATTCGGCATACTGATCCAGGATTATTCCATCGCGGGCTGGCTTGGTGTCGTGACGGCGATCCCGACACTGTTTGTAGTGTCTGCAGGCATCAAGACGGCACAAAAACTTGGACAGAAAAAAGCGATCGTGGTCTATACCGGATTGGGGATCTTTTTTCAGATTTTGATGCTTTTCCTTTTGATGCAAAAGAATGTCAATACGATCACATTCAATATTGGCCATTTAAACGGGATTTCGATCCTGTTTTTCCTAATCTATGTCTTTTTAAATGGATGCAAATCGATCACGAATAATATGGTCACACCGATGATCGCGGACTGCTCAGATTATGAGGAAAGCAGAAGCGGGCGTTTTGTTCCGGGACTGATGGGAGCAATGTTTTCCTTTGTGGATAAAGTATTTACGGCACTTGGAACTGCATTTGTGGGAATCGTGGTAGCGGCAATCGGTTACAATGCGCGCCTGCCGCAGGTGGGAGACCCTGCAACACCTAGCCTTCGTGCAACGGCACTGTTTTTATTCTGTGGCACACCGATCATCGGCTGGCTGGTATCCCTGATCGCAATGAATTTTTATTCTTTAGATAAACAAAAAATGCGGGAGGTGGCAAAAAAACTGAGCCGTCAGCGCATACAGCAGAAAGAAAGAGAGGATAAAGAGATATGAAACTTGTTTTTTTAGATGCAAAGTCCATAGGAGACGACATCGATCTGTCAAAATTTGAAACACTGGGAACATTGGAAAAATATGATTTTACAGAGCCAGAGCAGATTGCAGAACGTGTAGAGGATGCGGATGTACTTATCATTAATAAGATTCCGATCAATGAGCAGACCATTGGTGGGGCAAAACATCTGAAGCTGGTCTGCGTGACGGCAACGGGAACGGACAATCTGGACAAAGACTACTTAGACAAACGCGGCATCACATGGAGAAATGTAGCTGGCTATTCGACAGAGAGTGTGGCACAGCATACGTTTGCGATGTTGTTTTACTTATTAGAACATCTGCGCTACTACGATGAGTATGTAAAAAGTGGGAAATATGTGGCCGACACGATGTTTACGCATTTTGAAAGACGGTTTTTTGAGCTGTCGGGAAAGACCTGGGGGATTATCGGACTCGGTGCGATCGGAAAACGGGTAGCGGATCTTGCGAAAGCATTTGGCTGTCGTGTGATCTATTATTCTACCTCCGGAAAACATGATCAGCCGGGGTATGAGCGGGTGGAGTTCGAAACGCTTCTTGCGCAGGCTGATATCGTATCTGTACATGCGCCGCTGACACCGCAGACGGAAAATCTGATGAATGCGCAGGCGTTTGCAAAAATGAAACCGAGCGCGATCTTTTTAAATGTGGGCAGAGGTGCCATTGTTGTGGAAAAAGATCTTGCAGATGCTCTTTTGCGTGGAGAAATCGCAGCCGCCGGCATCGACGTTCTCACCAAAGAGCCGATGGCAGCGGACAATCCGCTTCGTGCAATACAAGACAGTAGCCGCCTTCTTGTCACGCCACATATCGGCTGGGCCTCCGTCGAAGCACGGACACACCTCATGGACATCATCTACAACACTATTAAAGAATTTTAGAAAAAGAATTCAACCTGGGGGCTCTCCTATGGGGACGTTTTCTCCCACGACAGGGCAGGCCTTCGCAAAAACGCGGTTCCTGCAAAGATGAGCTAAGTCCTAAGAGCGCCTAAGAATCTCAGGAAGAGCCTTCGATTCTAAGGCGCTCTAAGGACTGGATCTCATCTTTGCCCACCGCAATGTTTTTGCGAAGGTCTGCCCTGTCGTGGGAGAAAACTGTGTATTGGAGACGAGAGGTTGAGGGGCTTTTTCGGATGTAGAAATAGTTCCTGCTTTTCAAAGGATCTGTCTGTTTTTCTGATGGTATTTTGGTGAATTTTTTATGTGTTTTGGATTGAATAGTGGTTTTGAATTGACATATTATAAAAGTTTTGCGTTTGTTATTTTTGGGTGAGGGCGGATAAATATCTCAATCTTTCGGTTTCGATACACAGTTTTGCCCCACGAGGGTCTGTCCTTTGTAAAAACATTTCGGCGGGCAAAGATGAGATCCAGTCCTTAGAGCGCCTTAGACTTGAAGGCTCTTCCTGAAAGTCTTAGGCGCTCTTAGGACTTAGCTCATCTTTGCAGGAGCCGTGTTTTTACAAAGGACAGACCCTCGTGGGGCAAACGTCCGTATCAAAAACAAAAGCCCCCTTTAGCAGGAAAGTCCGCTGTGGTAGGACTGGTTTCCGAGGGCTGATACAAGTGCGTTTTGCAGACCGGGAGTGTTTGGTGAGGTGCGCAGTGCAGAAAATTGTGCTGCATATTCGGTGTATTCGGTCTGTGCTTTTTGCATGAGATCGACGAACGAGGCGTCGGATTTGATAGCGGTGTCCCAGGGATTACTCCATTTGTGGTGCGACAGATTCAGCGGGTCAATGTAAAACCGCAGCGTGTCACTTAAAATCAAAGGAGAGACAATTGGTCGGTGGAAGAGCTGTTCTTCTAATTGTCGAACGAACGATTTTTTCTTTCCGGTATTGTCGTGTAAAAAGCCGAGGAAAAATGGCATAAACCGCATTGCATGACGAATCCGTTTTGTGGAAAAACGGTATATTGGAAACGTGTGGTTATAGGCAAAAGTTGTCATCTTTGCAATGACCTCGCGTTCGGTGGCGGAGAGCAGGATTGCATTTTTGGCGTCAAAATGAGATGGCTTCATGCCGAGTTTTTTTTCTAAGAGCAATGCGTCGACATCACTTTCTAAGAACATGTGGTGCGGAAGATAATCGTTCCTTGTCGTATCTGTACCGGTGCGCGCATAGACATACGGGTGACAGTTGCGGTCTAAGACGTAATGCCCGATGTGGCCGAGCAGATATGCATCCGCGATCGCAAGCTCTTGCGTTTTTTTGAAAAGCGAGCGGGAGCGGAAAAACCAGGAAAATAACTCCTGCGTTTTTTGCTCATGTGCGGCGGAACCGGGATTTGGTGCGTTTTTAAGCAGATGTCCTGACAGATAATAGAAAAAGAAATCCGGTCCTTGCAGTCCATAATTGAAAACATTGCGGTGTTCTGTGATCAGGTGCGTTAGATGCAGATCATCCAATTTCGAAATAAATTCTTGTCCAAATAAGTAATGAGTAACAAAACCAGGCATATCATTCATCCTTTCTTCAAATTCTGTGAGTGATTTCATTTATATTACTACGGCAGGAAAAGCCATAATATATAGTATAAAAGATTACAATTCTTATTATAATATACAAAAAAACAAAAGTGTATAACAAGTCAAACAAAATAAAAAAGTTGTTCCCAAGTACAAACAAAATCAAATATTTGTTTTCCATCGCAAACAGAATCAAAAAACTGTAACAGATCCGTATACACATCAAACTGCTTGCATATGTTCAAATAAGTGAAACGTGCATATACTAGAGGATAAGAAAAAAATGTCGAAGAAATGTACTCTCGAAATCAAATACAAAGAGATTCCGAGAGAACATAAAAATGAAACGGAGGGCTTTTATGGGAACTTTTAAACAAAGCATAGAAAGAAAAGCATTTGGCGCAGCTATTGATCTGGCACTGCATCGTATCAATAAGGATAGAGAAAAAGGATTGCTGGAAATTACGGATCTGGCAGAAAAGTTTATGGGAGACAACTTTCAGAAAGAGTCGTATGAAAATGCCCGGGCAATGATCAAAGACCCGAATAATAAATGGATGCATTACATCAACCGTGTGCTTGATGAGACCGATGCGCATGTGGCAAAGATGACCGCATTAAACCTCGGCTATCAGGCAGCTTTTTACAGTACAAAGACAATCCGAAAAATGAGAGAAGTGTATGACTGTAACATTCCGTGGTTGATTCTGATGGATCCGACAAGCGCCTGCAACCTGCATTGCACTGGCTGTTGGGCGGCAGAGTATGGCAATCGCCTGAATCTGTCTTTTGAAGATTTGGATAACATTGTTACACAGGGAAAAGAACTTGGTATTTACTTTTACATGATGACTGGAGGGGAACCTTTGGTACGAAAAGCAGATATTATTCGTCTTTGTGAAAAACATCAAGACGTCGCATTCCATGCATATACGAACGGAACTCTGGTCGATCAGGCATTCTGCGATGAGATGAAACGAGTCGGAAATCTTTCCTTGTCCATCAGCGTAGAGGGGTTCGAGGAGGCAAACGACGGGCGTCGTGGGGCAGGTGTCTTTCAGAAAGTAATGCATACAATGGATCTGTTACATAAAAACGGATTGATTTTTGGCGCATCTATCTGTTATACTCGTAATAACATAGAAACCGTTACATCAGACGCATTTTATGACCTTTTGATCGAAAAAGGATGTCGTTTTGCTTGGTATTTTCATTTGATGCCGGTAGGAATGAAAGCTGCACCAGAGCTGATGCCGACTGCCGAGCAGCGGGAATATATGTATCACAGGATCCGTGAAGTTCGTGGAAAGACAGGCGGAAAAGAAATCTATGTCATGGATTTCCAAAATGACGGCGAGTTCGTCGGCGGCTGTATCGCAGGTGGGCGAAATTACTGCCATATCAACCCAAACGGCGATGTAGAGCCATGTGTCTTTATTCATTATTCCGGCGCAAATATTCATGATAAAAGCCTGTTAGAGTGCTTAAAACAGCCATTATTTATGGCATATCGTGACAGACAGCCATTTAATAAAAATATGTTGCGTCCATGTCCGATGCTGGAAAATCCGGAAATTTTACAGCAGATGGTGAAAGAAAGTGGTGCCCATTCCACGGACTTAGAGGCGGCAGAACCGGTCGAGCATCTCTGCGGCAAATGCATGGAATACGCAAAAGAGTGGGAAAAGACGGCGGAACGTCTGTGGGCAGAACATCCATACGAACAGAAAGGCTATGTGAACTATAAGAAAAAGTAGGAGGGATTTCCATCAAAAAGAAAAAACAAACGTGGAAAGCAGTTTTTACCATGATCCTCGTTGGTCTGATTCTATTTGTCTTTCGAAGCTCCGTTTTACCTGTATTAAAAGAACTGAAACAGACAGCTCCTTGGTGTATCCTTGTGATCTGTCTGTCTTCTATGTTATACGGGTTTTTCGAAGGATGCGTGACGACCACGATGGCACGACAGTATCTGCCGGATTTTCAGCTTAGAGAAGGCGTTGCCTCAGCCTTTTATGTTTCTTTTTACCGGACAGCGACGTTAGGAAGCGGTGATTGGGTAGCAGGGATCCTATATATGCACGAAAAGGGGATGAGTGCGGGAGAGGCGACCGGTATGGTAATGCTGCAATATATTTTTCACAAATGCGGCATAGCATTGCTGAGTATCGTTTTATTCATACTGCATTTTCCATATATGAACCACTATTTTCATGATTATTTGGGCCTGCTGGCGGGGGCCTGCGTACTGACGGCATCTATCGCGATCGCACTGTTTTTGATCTGCTGTTCAAAAAAACTGCACGCAGGTCTTTTGACCCTGGCGCGAAAGCTGGATAAAAAAGGAAAACATACCAGTGCGTTGTCAAAATTGGAAGAAGAAAGCCGCCTGATGGAGCAGGCAGCACAAATTTTTTTAAAAAAACCGAAATTAATTTGTAATATCACTTTAAAAATTCTCATAAAACTGGTATTCTGGTATGGAATACCATTTCTTGTGTGCATCACAAGCGGCAAATTGGATCTCGTCTCCTCACTGGCAGTCACATCAATGGCAGTCATGGTGGCAGCAGTCATTCCGGCACCGGCTGGAATCGGTTCCACAGAGGTAGTGTTGACATTATTTTACAGCGCGATCCTTGGAACCGCGAAAGCAGGAAGCATTGCGCTCTTGTATCGATTTGCGACATTTGTATTTCCGTTTTTTGTCGGAGGTGTGATCGTATTACTCAAAAAATGGCATTTAAAAAGTGAGAGGAAGAAATTAGACAGAGGAGTTACACAATGACAGAGCAGAATGGGAATAAGGATGAAAAGAGTAAAAGCTGGGAAGAATTACGCCAAAGCATTTTAGAAATTGAAGCAGCACCATATGGGGAAGTTCTTGCAGATTATACACAGGAGCCGGCAATCAGTTTTGATTGGCAGGAAGAGATAAACAAAGAATTTCAAGAAGAAGAAAAAAAACAGGAAAAAAAACAAAAAAAACAGGCAGCCTTTGTGTTTCGCACAGATACAAAAACAAAACAAAAAATACAGCAGAATTTGGTAAAAACAGCCATCTGTGCAGCAGCGCTTTTATGTACGGTTGGTATTTTAAAAGGCGTGACAGGCGTGGTACATGCAGCATATGTACAAAAACAGCCACAGACACAAAAAATCAGTATCAGTCAGAAGTTGGTACAGGCTGTGAAAGCGGCTCAGCAGAAAGAAATCGA
Source organism: Lachnospiraceae bacterium (assembly GCA_051880395.1). GTDB lineage: Bacteria > Bacillota > Clostridia > Lachnospirales > Lachnospiraceae > JBJENW01. The sequence continues at coordinate 10,625 of JBJENW010000131.1, forward strand.
AGAAAAACAGAAGGCGAGAAAGGAAGCGGAAAAGAAAACGATCGTACCAAAAGATTATACCGTGTGCATTGATGCCGGTCACGGTGGAAAAGACCGTGGCTGCAATGTGGGTAGCCGCGAGGAAGCCGAAGATACGTTGATTTTGGCAAAAAAACTGAAAAAACAATTGGAAGATGACGGAGTAAAAGTCATCATGACACGTGATACGGATGAGTACATTACATTGCAGCAGCGTGTAGCGATCGCCAATGACGCAAAAGCAGACTATTTTGTTTCTCTCCATCGAAACCAGGGGGATGGAACAGGAGTAGAGACCTGGATCAGCAGTCAGCCGTCCGACGAGGCGAAGACACTTGGAGATAATATTCACGCAGGCATCATAGATGTCGGTGTATCGAGGGACCGTGGTCTCAAACAGGGTAGTCAGTCCGGCGCCGGAAATTATTACGTCATTCGTTGCAGTCAGATGCCGGCCTGCATCATTGAGCTAGGATTTGTCAATCAGGCGGCAGATAATAAAAATTTTGATAATAAGGGTGATGCCTATGCAAAATCCATCGCAGAAGGTATCGAAAAGACAGCCAAGGCATTTGATCGGGACAAGCCTGCGGATGATTCCAAAAAGAAAAAAGAAGCCCAAAAAACAGCGGAAGCAGATAACAAACAAAAAGCAGAAACCGTAGATGCGACAACCGTTGTGAAAACAGATTCCACTATGACCGAAGCGACGCAGACAACAATGAAAAAACAAAATTTTGATGCGCTGAGCGGAAAATAGTATTGTAAAAAGAATATTTTGGAAAAGAGATTAAGAAAGAGATTGTGCTTTGGCACAATCTCTTTTGGGCTATAATTGTTTGTTTTTTAAACTTTTCAGAAAAATATAGGACACCTGTGAATTCGTCAGAGAAATGTACCGATATATATTAGGAGAAAATTATGTTTACTTGGATAAGTAACATAAGAAACGAAGGAAGTTTTACAGTTGCGAAGGAGCGGCAATATGAAAAATAAGGGAGAATGGATAGATAAAAGTATTGATATACTGTTTCATCTGATTGTTTGTGGAATACTTAGCTTATTGCTTATAGGATTTTTTGCGTTACCAAATGAGCGGCAGACAGATATATATAATTGTCAGGAGCTCGATACTGGCTGGTATCAATGTATGGAGGATGGGAGAAAAAAAGAAATCATACTTCCGCAAACATGTCAGGTCAAACAGGGCGAGACATTGACATTGAGCAGAACACTTCCAAAAGATTTGGACATTACAAAAATGCCATGGATCTGTTTTCATTCCTCACTGCAGGATATGCAGATTTATATCGATGGAAAGCTGAGAGGAAGCTATAGCACAAAAACGACAAGACTCTGGGGAAAAAATAGTGTAAGTGCGTATTATTTTGTTCAGCTGAAACCCTCGGACCGGGGAAAAACGTTGGAGTTTTTGACAACTACAGATTCGAAAAAATACAGTGGAAATATAAGTATGGTGTATGCGGGGACTGTTTTTGGTATTTATATAAATACGGAGAAGGAAAATGCTTTTGAGATCATAAGTGCGATTCTGCTGGTATTTCTCGCATTTGCTACAATTATCATGAGTAATTTTCTGAGAGTAAAATTGCATCGAAAAACATATCTGAGCTATCTGGGATGGACGGTGCTTCTGTTGGCCATCTGGATTCTCTCAGAATCTCCCATGCGTCAATTTTACTGTAAAAACATGTCACTTTTGGGAAATATGACACATTTGGCAGTTTATACGATGGCAATTCCGGTCTTTCTCTTTTACGATTATGTACAAAAACATCGATATGCAAAGGTGTATCGTCCGCTGCTTATAGCAGAGATCGTGTTTGCAGTGACGGCAGCGACACTTGAAATTACAGGGGTGACGGATTTTTCAGTATTGTTTTACATTGCACTGCTTATACATTTTGCAGGTGCAGTGTGTATCTTTGTTACTTTTTTTTCGGATGTCAAAAAGGGATATGCAAAGAATTACCGATTGATCGGGTTTGGTTTTTTAGGGTTTGTCATAGGTGTGTTTTCACAGATTGTATTGTACATGCAAAAAACGCGTGTATTTCACGGAGTGGCACTTTGCATCGGAACCTTATTCTGGCTGGCAATGTCCGTGCTCTCTGTGATTCGCGACTATCTGCAATTGGAAAAAGAAAACGTGGAGAATCGCGTCAAGGCACAAAAACTCAGCTGGCAGGCGATGCAGACTTTGGTCCAGACCATCGAAGCGAAAGACACTTATACGAAGGGACATTCTACAAGAGTTGCCAAATATTCTGCCCTGTTAGCAGAAAAAATGGGGATGTCAGAAAAACAGCAAAAGGAGATTTATTATATGGGGATGCTGCATGACATCGGTAAGATCGGGATTGCGGACAATATCATTAATAAGCCGGGAAAACTGACAGATGAGGAGTATGCGGTGATAAAAACACATCCGGTCATCGGATATCAGATCTTAAAAAATATGGATGAGATCAAAGGAATCGAATATGGGGCAAGATGGCACCATGAACGGTATGATGGAAAAGGATATCCGGATGGACTTGTGGGGGAACAGATTCCGATTTACGCAAGGATCATTGCGGTTGCGGATATGTATGATGCAATGACATCCAACCGAAGCTACCGAAAGGTGGTACCCCAAAAAGAGGTGCGTGCAGAAATTGTGCGTGTCAGTGGCAGTCAGCTTGATCCGCAGATCGCAGCGTGTATGCTGCAGTTGATCGATGAGGACACAGAGTATCAGTTGCGTCAATAGAGAGAAAAAGACCGTGATGTAGAATACATCCCGGTCTTTTTTTACTCGGCTTGCTGTTTGCGGCGATTCGAGAGATCTTCAATGCGGTTTTTTAAAAAATTAAGTTCTTCCGGTGAACAGAAGTCCAGACCGTTTTCTTCTTCTTCCGCAAGCAGAAGTTGTTGCAGAAGCTGTAAGAGCTGTTGCAGTTCGCGGTCCATCTGTCGTGTCATTTCAGCGTCTTTTGTACGGTCGATGACGGTATAAAGACGATAATCAGAGTCTGTATTTTCCATCGAATAAAGATCGAAGGTGCGAATTCCGGCCAGAGTTTTACGCATCATACGGGTGCAGGATTTGCGGACAATATCTTTTGGCTGTGGTTCAAAGAGTGAAAACGGCTGTCCGTTTAAATCCTCTGCGCTGGCACCAATGAGGGATAGAAAGTATGGATTCGCATACAGCATGGTATTGTTTGAATCTAAAACGACATAGCCGCAGGGTGTCTGTTCAAAAATCGCTGCCTGCAGTTGAAAACGGTCGATCTGTTCCCCTAATGTATGAAGCTCTACCACCAGGTCTGTACGCACATCGGTCAATCGCTCCTGCGGCAATTGGCGGACAAGGAGAGGCAGGGTTCGGTTTGGAGCTTTGTTCGGTGTTTCGATATCGGAGTCTGATTTCCCGCTGGAAATTTCGGCTTCCGGAATGGACGAAAAAGCTTCTACTACTGTGCTGTCAAGTTGACTGCCACTGACACGATGGATTTCTTCAAGGGCTGTCTCGCGGGAAAATGCTTTACGGTATGGTCGGTCTGTCGTCATGGCATCATAGGTGTCGGCAACAGCAAGAATACGGCTGCCGAGCGATAGGTTATTCGAGGAAAGACCGTCCGGGTATCCATGTCCGTCGACACGTTCGTGGTGATGACGAACCATTTCTGTAAGATCTTTTAGCTGGATCAGATTGTCGAGCATATCACTAGCGATACCAGGGTGAGACTGAATCGTGTGAAATTCTGCGTCACTGAGTTTCCCGGGTTTGTTTAAAATCTCCAGCGGAATTTTTACTTTTCCGATATCATGCAGTAAAGCGGCCAGAGAAATATGAAACGTATCTTCTTCGGATAAATGCATATGTCTTGCAATCTGAGTCGCATACTTGTGAACGTTTTTAGAATGTAGTGCAGTATAAGTGTCTTTGGCTTCCAACAGACCGACTAAGGTGCTGATGACTTCCTCTACATCGCTGTTATATTGCTGACGTGCGGTCAGTTCTTCTGTGCGGTTTACCATGATCTCCAACAGATAGGTACGACCGGTGTCTGCATCACGAAACAGAGGAAAAGCATAATCATCGATATAGCGGATATTTCCGTCCGGAAGGATATCTTTTCGCTGGATCAGTGCTTTTTCACCTGTTTCGAGCGCACGCGCAACAGAGCAATACACACATGGTTTTCCACCGTTGGATATATTGTAGCAGGTTTCGCCGATGGTCGTATCTTTGTTTAGTTTGCGAAGTGTTAGAAAACTTTCATTTACATAGTGGATGCGAAATTGATCGTCCATGATGATATAAGCTATGGGGGTCTGTTCGATCAATGTGTGAATCAAAGTTTTGTCAGCCTGAAAAACTTGCGTTACCATATTGCTTGCCTCCTTTTTGGGGTTTATAGATAGACTCTGCATAAAAAAATTCATTTTAGAGTATTTTTAGCCAATATCATTATAGTACTATATTACCACTAAAATAGGAAGTTTTCACTATTTTTTTATATTTTTTATCAAACTCGACTTCATTTCTGTCTAGCCGGATCTGTACGCGCCCCCTCAGTTGCTGTGTCCGCCGGATACCGAAAACGTCCGCATATAAGGAGTAAAGATTAGCCCGAATTATTCACCGCTATACGGTGAAAGTGGCTTAAAGTCATATAGTTACTGTATT
>JBJENW010000132.1:0-2698 GCA_051880395.1 Lachnospiraceae bacterium
GTTATCAATGTTCTCTGTTTCGCTGCCGTGTTTCGTAAGCAGCTCGTTTATTTTACCACACTGCTTTTTCTTTGTCAAGAACTTTTTTTACTTTTTTGAATCAGCCTTTCTTTATTTCGTTTGGCTGTTCAACAGCAGCTCGTTTATTATATCAGCTATATATTTATCTGTCAAGACATTTTTTTACTTTTTTTCTATTTTATTTAATCAAATTTGCAGCACCGATTATTCCAGCATCATTTCCAAGGCTAGATGTCGTAATCTGAGCCATCTGACCGTATTTTCCACCAAAACATAATCTGTTTACTTTTTCTTGAAGAGCATCTGTCAAATACTCTTTTTGGGCCGCAACTCCCCCGCCCAACACTACTCGCTCAGGGCGAAATATATTGATAAAGTTAGCTATTCCCACAGAAAGATATGTTTCATAACGCTCAACGACATTTTTTGCCGCTTCATCTCCTGCTTTTTGAGCATCAAAAATCACTTTTCCATCAATGGCATTCTTCTCATATTTATTTAGTAAAGATTCTGGATTTTTTTCTGCTTCTTCTCTGCCCATACGCATCAATGCTGTTGCTGATGCATATGCCTCCAAACAGCCTCTTCTTCCACAGGTACATGCCTCTCCGTCTATCTGAATGACCGTATGTCCCAATTCACATCCGCCGCGCAACGGCCCATGAAAAATTTTCCCATTTAAAATCACTCCGCTTCCAACCCCAGTTCCAAGCGTCAGTAATATAAGATTTTTACACCCCATACCTGCTCCTGCCACCTGTTCTCCTAACGCTGCCACATCTGCATCATTTGCCAATGCAAGTTCAAATTTTAAGTACTTTCGTAATTCTGATAAGATTGCTACTTGCTCCCAATGAAAATTATTGGAATATAAAACAACTCCCTCGTTTTCATCCACTGTACCAGGACTTCCGATTCCAATGCCAAGACAATCTGTATCTGCAATTTGATTTTCATATAAAAGTTTTCTCACACTCTCTGCCATATCTTGGATCAGTTCTTCCGGCGCAATGTCTAAGCGTGTTGGAATTCTATTTGTTGCACAAATAATATTTTTTTCATTTACAAGCCCAATTTTAATGGACATACCTCCCATATCGATTCCTATTCTGTACTTTTTCTGTTTTTCATTCATATATCTTTCCCCTCTACTTCAAACGAATTTTCTGCGTTTTTCCTTCAAGAACCAAATAATAATCAAACCACTGATTGACCGGCAAAATCATGTCTAGTCCCTGTCGAAAATGACCAGTAAATTTCTTCACGCCAGACATCGTATAAATCAAGCAATCCGTATGATTTCTGATACAGATTTCCCCATTCGATAAAAATTCTGCCTGATCATAATCTAGATCAAATGTTTGTCGGAGTTTTTCATTTCCTTGGTAGTCGTAGCAGCGTACCTGATTTCGCTGCGCATGCATTCCGTCTGCTTTTCCAAAAACCAAGCCAAAATAAGTTTCATTGCAAAATACACTTCTTACTTCTTCTTTTACTCTCATATTAGTCGTAAGCTCCGGCTTCTGTTCCCCTTCAAATACCAGCACTTTATTATCTCCAAATGCTACCATACGATTATTTGTAACGTATTTTAAACTTGGTGCAACCATGTTTTTATAAGAATAAGATGCCACAATATTATCGATCTCGCTTTGTCCAACGGAATCAAAATTGTAAAATAGAATGGTTGTTTTTACAACCCCCTCTTTGATATCCATCATCGAAATTCCCATTTTTTTTGCATCAGCAGAAAGTGCCAAATCCAACGCCGACCCGCTGTTTTCAATGTGCAACGCTCCTTCTGCCAGATTTTTTCCTTTTTTATCATAAAGCTGTAGATAATTGACACCATTTTGTTCCATCAAGACCGCAACTGTTCCCTGTGCTGCCACTGAGATCTGTTTGATCGGATATGTCGTCGAAATTTTTCCCCGCATTGCTGTTGTATCTAATATATAGATCTGTGTGCTGTCCTGGTCTGCAATCGCCATATAATTTCCACATGTATCAACAATCGGATGCTGAAATTCATAGGTCTGATTCCAGATCATACGGTTCGATGGATCTGTATAAAATGCCCCGTCATGACTATATCTCAGTATACTCCCCTGAAATTCCAAAAATTGTGTGCCGACGCTGTCCGCCCGTATAGATTCCTGCAATACTTTATATTCTTTGTACTCCCGATGTGACAACAAATAATATGTTCCAGATATCAAAAATGCAAGCGTCAAAATAGCAAGCCCCATATTCCTCAAAACATGAAGCCGATGTCTGCGAATTCTTTTTCGCATTTCAGCCAGTTCTGCAGCACTTTTTTCTGGTATCTTTGTTGCTACGTGAAGATTTGTTTTTCCCTTATTCGCCATAATCATTCTCCTGCTTTTCTTTATGCTTTTTTCATTATACCATACTTTTCAAAGAATCCTACCCTATTTCTTTCTTACATGACCATCTATACTTCTAGTTCTTATCATTTCCACATCAATTCTGATTTGTCGAGCAAACCCCTATGTTACTGACTTCACTACTTTTTGGGGAGTTTGACGAAAAATATCTCAACCGGGGGGAGTTCCTATACGGACGCTTCCGACATTCGGCTGGGAGCGAACACAGGGGCGACTGGTTCAAAAGTGGCTAGGCAGAAATGAAGTCGAGTTCGGACGGCTGGGATTGT
>JBJENW010000133.1:0-66929 GCA_051880395.1 Lachnospiraceae bacterium
TATTTCCAATACGGACGTTTCGCAGCACGGCTGGTATCCCTGCAAAAAACACGGCGGCTGTTTCCAAAGTGGCTTTGACAGAAATGTTAGTGAGTTCGGACGGGTGGGATTGTGATGCCTTTGCTGTTTTTCGGTCGGCGGACCGGCTGTGCAAAATTGTACGCGGAAGAAAGAATCCGCTCTTGATTCTTCCTTCCGCGTACAATTTTGTGCAGACTGTCCGACATTCGAAAAACAGCAAAAATAAAGCATCACAATCCCGCCCGTCCGAACTCGACTTCATTCCTGTCTAGCCACTTTGGAAACAGCCGCCCCCTGTGCGCATGACCCGCCAAATTCCGGAAACGTCCCCCATAGGAATCAAAACTCCCCATGCCTTTCGGCATGAGGAGCCATTTTCTTATGCGTATAATTTTTTCTTGTAGACACCTTTTTCTACCAGTTCGGCAAAAGATTTCATCACGATTTCTTTGTCCGCTTTGTATGTGACACCAAACCACTTGTCAGAGACATCCAAGACACTGACTTCCGCTTTGCCCGCTTGCAGCATCTCGCCAACAACGGTCGGCAGAAGGTATTCTGCTTTCATCTCGTTTCCTTCAATGTGATCTAAGAAATCCGGGAATCCAGCTTCTAACTCGTCTAAAATTTCTGGTGTAAATCCCCACATATTCATGGAAACCGGCGTATCAAACGAAATCTCTCCGTTTGGAGTGATCGCAACGCCGTCACCTTTTGCAATATCCTGTGTCTCTACGATGCTGGTGAGCTTACCGTTTTCCACAGAGCAGACACCACGCGTAACCGTTCCATTATCACTCAATGTATTCCCTACGCGGAATCCTGCCATACAGAACTGCAGTTTTCCGTTTGATGCAGGTGGATTGACCAAGAACTCATGAATTTTCACAAATCCCTCTTTGCCGTAATAATCATCGGCATTGATCACTGCAAACGGTTCGTTCACGACACCTTTACAAGCAAGAATCGCCTGTGCTGTCCCCCAAGGTTTTGTCCGTCCGTCCGGTACGCTGTATCCAGCCGGAAGTGCCTCCATATCCTGAAAAACATAATCCACTTCAATAAAGTCTTCAAATCGAGTTCCGATTGCTTCACGAAATGCCGCTTCAATGTCTTTTCGGATAATAAACACTACTTTGTCAAACCCTGCTTCCTTCGCATCAAACACAGAATAGTCCAGAATGATCTCACCACTCGGTCCTAACTTCTCAATCTGCTTGATGCCGCCAAAACGGCTGCCCATTCCAGCCGCCATAATTACCAATGTTGTCTTCATTTTCTCGCTCATAAAACAAAATCACCTTTCTTAACCTTACTTCTCCCTTTTCAGCCACTAACTAGTGGATATTTCTCTCTTCTATAAAGATATGTTTTTTCTCTGGAAAAGGACGACTTCCTTTTCCGATTTCTCTGACGAATTATATGTAAATCAGTATTAGTATATCGAATTAGAACCCAAAAATCAACTAGTTTTTAAAACTGTGGATCGGTGCCGGGATTCGACCGCCTCTGTTTACAAAGGCATCACAAGAATATTGGTTTACCGGCATGATTGGCGCATATCCGAGCAGACCGCCGAATTCGGCTTTCTCACCCACACCTTTTCCGATCACCGGAATCAAACGAACAGCTGTCGTCTTCTGGTTGACCATTCCGATTGCCATTTCATCTGCAATGATACCGGAAATCGTCGTAGCCTTGGTATCTCCCGGAATTGCGATCATGTCAAGTCCCACGGAGCAGACGCAGGTCATTGCCTCTAATTTTTCCAATGAGATCGCGCCGATTTCTGCTGCATCGATCATCCGTTGATCCTCACTGACAGGAATGAATGCACCGCTTAATCCACCGACATAGGAAGATGCCATTACGCCGCCTTTTTTCACCTGATCATTCAACAATGCAAGCGCAGCTGTCGTTCCAGGTGCACCGGCGTATTCCAGACCGATCTCTTCTAAAATCTGTGCGACACTGTCACCTCTTGCCGGAGTCGGAGCCAGAGATAAATCTACAATACCAAACGGGATTCCCAAGCGTTTGGATGCTTCCTGTGCCACTAACTGACCAACACGTGTGACTTTAAACGCTGTCTTTTTGATCGTCTCGCAGAGAACTTCGAAATTCTCTCCTCGAACGCTTTCCAATGCTGTCTTTACCACACCCGGACCGCTGACTCCGACATTGATGATCGCATCTGCTTCTGTCACGCCGTGGAAGGCACCTGCCATGAACGGATTATCATCCGGTGCATTACAGAATACCACTAATTTCGCACATCCGATGGAATCCTGATCTTTTGTCAGTTCTGCTGCCTCTTTTACGATATCACCCATCAGACGTACCGCGTCCATGTTGATTCCGGTCTTTGTAGAGCCGACATTGACAGAACTGCAGACATTTTCTGTGCAGGCAAGTGCTTTCGGAATCGAATGGATCAACAATTCCTCACTTGGTGTCATACCTTTAGAAACAAGCGCGGAAAAACCACCAATGAAATTAACTCCGACTGTATGTGCTGCTTCATCCAATGTCTTTGCCAGTTCTACATAATCATCCGGTGTTTTGCAGGCAGATGCGCCGACAAGCGCGATCGGTGTAACGGAGATTCTTTTATGTACGATCGGAATCCGATAATTATTTTCGATTTCCTGCCCGACTGCTACCAGATCTTTTGCCTTTGTTGTGATCTTGTTATAAATATTTTTCTTTAATGTTTCAAGATCAGAGTCGATACAATCCAGCAGGCTGATTCCCATCGTAATTGTCCGGACATCCAGATTCTCCTCTTCGACCATCTTATTTGTTTCATTTACTTCTAAAATGTTTATCATTTTACTTTCTCCTACTTTATTTTCTTTTCCACCTGATTAGATTCGATGCATTTTTTCAAAGATCTCGGAATGCTGACATTTGATCGAAACGCCAATTTCTTCCCCGAGTTTTTCTAATTCATTCGAACAATCTGCAAATTTTTCATTTGATGTGCTCATATCAACGATCATCATCATGTTAAAATATCCCTGCAGAATGGTCTGTGTAATATCTAACACGTTAATCTTGTGATCTGCCAGATAGGTGCAAACCTTTGCAATGATACCAACCGTATCTTTTCCTACTACAGTGATAATGATTTTGTCTGTTTTCTTTTCCATGTTTGTTTCTCCTCAATTTCTTCTTTTTTTGCGCCTATGCGCAGAATATTTCTGAGACGGCATCCCGTCTAGCTACCTTGATTGGAAAATCATTTCCTTTGTAGGGATTGTCTCCCATTGTAATTTCCAAACGAACCGTTTCATATGCCAGTTCCGCATAATTGTTTTCTTGACTCAGATGCCCTAAAATAACTGTTTTCATATCATCATGTAATACTTTTCCAAGAAGCTGACCGGACAATTCATTGGATAAATGTCCTTTGTCTCCTAAAATACGCTGTTTTAACGGATAGGGATATCTGCCGACCTGTAACATATGTATATCGTGGTTCGCCTCTAACAATAATACATCGAGATGCTGTAGTTTGTCTACAATATATTCATCATATTTTCCTAAATCTGTGATCACACCGATTGATTTTCCCGGCTGACGCATAATATATGCCACCGGATCGGCTGCATCATGAGAAATCCGGATCGGCTCTATTTCCATATCTCCGATGGAAAACGGCCGGTCCGGTTCGATCACGCGGAATAAATCTTCTTCGATCTTTCCAACGGATTTTGTATGAAGAATGGCATTTTTTGTTTTTTCTGTCGCGTAGATCGGAAGTCCATATCTGCGCGCAAGAACACCCAGACCACCGATGTGGTCTGCGTGTTCATGTGTGATCAGGATTCCATCCATTTCATTTGTCTTTAAACCGATGGAATTTAAACCATTTTCAATTCTCTTTCCACTGATTCCCGCATCGATGATGACATGATGCGCCTGTGTTCCTACGTAGATGCAGTTTCCACTGCTTCCACTTGCTATACTGCATAATTCCATATTAATTCTCTTTCCAATAAACTTCTATACGATCATCCTGTTTTAATTTTTGGGAGAACTGTGCGTCCACCCCGTTGATTTTTGTAATAACGGCACGTCCACGGCTGTCTGAGAGATCAAAATCAAAAAACTGGAAGATATCCACAAAGATATACTCTCTTTTCCCTGTCAACGTGATCGGTTTCTGATTTACCAGCACACAGAGTTCTTTCTTTGCCAAAAGTTCCTCCTGTGTTTCTTCTGTTATCTCTTTTTCATCGGCATATGCGTCCTCATCTGCAAGATCATCCGCTTCAAGCGCTTCTTCCTCTGCATATTTTTCTTCTTGATCATCCGCGATCGTCTCTGCATATTCCTCTTCAAAGTCGGCCGTCAACAGATCCTCCTCATCTCCTTTGAAATCATCTGCTTCCAATTCTGGCTCATCTTCCTCAAAATCATCTGCATCCAATTCCGTCTCACCTTCCTCAAAATCGTCTGCTTCTGGTTCTGGCTCATCTACTTCAAAATTGTCTGCTTCTGGTTCGTCTGCTTCAAAATCATCTACTTCCGGCTCTGGCTCGTCTGCTTCAAAACCTTCTGCTTCTAATTCTGGCTCGTCTGCTTCAAAATCATCTGCTTCCGGTTCTGGCTCGTCTGCTTCAAGATCATCCACTTCCGGCTCTGGCTCGTCAAATTCCGTTTCTTCCGGTGTCACAAACGTAAAGGTTGGATTGAGATCAAGTTTTTCCTCTTCGTCCAACACATCCTGTTCGTCTTCGAGCGCATCCAAACACCTTAATTCATCGTCTGTCTGCGGCTCTTCTTCGTAATCTTCGATCACTGGTTTTTTATGCGCTTTTGCCTGCTCGCTTTCTTCCTCTGCTTTATTCATCTCATCCACATACCTTCCGAGTTCCTCTAACTCATCGGCATATGTTTCAAATGTATCTTTTTTGTTTTCAGACGAATCCACATATTCCACCGGATCTTCAATATCACCTAACTCTTCTAATGCTTCCTGTTCTTCTTCCGGAAGGTCTGCCATCAGATCTTCCATCTCTTTCATCTGACGTTTTGCACCAGCTCCGATATGTTTCTCCTGTTCATCTTTTTCTTCTTCGCTTCGAAGGATATCCTGAGATGTCTGATGTGTCTGCGCATCGTCTGTCCCTGTTTCTTCTTTTTGAACGGTCCATTCTACTGTAAAGTTTTCATACACCAGCGCCTGCGTCGTCACCTGCTCGTTATTCACATAAATCGGCTGTTTGCGGTCAATTTTTACATCCATAAATTCCGCCAGCTGACTGATGGTATAATAATTGCGGGATTCGATGACATCCCCGTCCTGAATCTCATAAAACGGCGGCTCTAAGGTTCCGTTTACTTCCATAAATTTCGGGCAGTTGATCACTTTTCCATTGACGATAAAGCGTGCCATGCAGCTACTGTATTCATTCAGATCCTCGATCGTACATTTTGCCGGCTCACCTGCGGTAGACGGCTCCATGGTAATATAACTGTTTGGCTCTAGCGGCTCACTGATGCTGACGGTGTTTCCGTTTACTTTTACAACCGCAGATTCTCCTACTTCTCCGCGAACGATACGCTTCTTGCCGTTTACAGTGAACGTCAATGCCTTTCCGCTTCTCGGGAAAAGCTGGTCATTCGGGAATCCTGCTTCCATCGCTGCATCCACGATCGTCAATTTATTGTTATCATACAGTTTCACACGTTCTCCATTAAAATGAACCATGATAAAGTTGTTCTTCTGCTCATAATAATTCAGGCAGATTCCAATCGGTGTGACAAGCAGTGGATCTTTTTCAATGTCCTCCTGCTCAAATTCCACCTCTTGCAGAACCTCTTCCCCTCGCAGTGCGACACGCTCATGCGGCAGATCGAGCTTGTCCGCCAGTTTTTCTGTAAAGCCGTGCACCTTTCCACCACCGCCAACAACGAAGGTCGCTGCCACAGTGGAATCTCCGTTTAACTCGCGGATGCGATCCGCTACAGCCGTCGTGATTTTTTCTACCACCGGATCAAGCATATCCCAGATTTCTTTTGCCGGTACTTTATGTACGATTCCCATGATGTCTTTGTACTCTACTTCCTCAAAAACACCGGAATCCATTTTGATCTTCTCGGCCGTCTTAAAATCAACCAACAGACTCTGTACGATCAGCTCGGTCACTTCATCCCCCGCATATGGGATCATACCATATGCGATGATACTGCCGTCGCGTGTAATGGAAATATCCGATGTACCGGCACCAACATCCACCAGTGCCAGATTCAACATACGAAAGCTCTCCGGAATGGCGATATTGATCGCCGCGATCGGCTCTAACGTCAGGTTTGCAACCTCTAGTCCCGCTTTTGCAACTGCTGCATACAGACCGTCTACAACATCTTCCGGTAAAAACGTTACGATAATATCCTCTGCGATCTTCTCTGCTTTGTGGCTCTCGATACTGATAAAATGTTCATCATTCAGATAATATTTGACGACAGAATATCCGACACAGTAAAACCGATAGCGCGTATCGTTTTTCTCCTGCAGAATTTTCTGTGCCTGCTCGATTCCTAATAAATCCATCGTATGAATCTGCTCCGCAGTGACAACCGTCTCCTCCGGGAAATTCATCTCAACAGTCGTTGTGACTGTTTTCAGCACACGACCGGCTGCTGCGATACAAACCTCTTTTAAATCGTCCCCGGTCTGCTCCTGCAGTTGTTCTTTTACCACACGAATGGTATCACCGACTTTTCCGATATCGTGAATCTGTCCATCGAGCATTGCCCGTGTTTTGTGCTGGCGGATATACTGTGCCATCACATAAAAACGGTCCTCTTCCTCATCCTTATACCCTACAGTTCCTACTACATTTCTCGTTCCAATGTCAAGTCCAAATACCAGGTTGTTTTCTTTCTCCATCGTAACGTCTCCCCCTTTTTCTCCTTATCCTTCTTGTCCTACGCCAAGCAAACGATTCATCTGCTTATAAGTATCCTCTAAATCGCCATTATTGTCAATAACTTGTCGACAATACTTTCTATATACTTCCTCATTTAGCTGACTTTGAAAAATCTGACTGATTTTTTCATCGGAATAGCCGCGATTTTCTTTCAATCGTTTTCTCCGATTCGTCTCACTAGTATAAATATACCACAGTTCGTCACAAATTTCATCGTATTTTTCTTCAATTAAGAGTGCTGCTTCAAAAATAAAAAAATCATACCGGCCAGATTGTCGTTCCTTTTTTGCTTCCTGCACCACATACTCCTTCACTGCCGGGTGCACGATCGCGTTGACCTGCGCTCTTTTTTGTTCATCGGAAAACATCGCTTTTGCCAGTTTCGGGCGGTCAAACCTTCCGTCCGCCTGCAGGACATCTTCCTCGCGAAACAGTGCTTTTACACGGGTATAGCAGCCTCCCTGCGGCTCCATCAGTTCATGTGCCACCTCATCTGCTAAAAGGATTCTCGCTTTTGCATGTGTGGCTGCATATTGCAAAATTGCCGTTTTACCGGCTCCTACACCGCCTGTTATGCCTATAAACTTCATTGTTCCTCCTATTTCACATCATACCAGGTTGCACCGTCATGCATATCAATCTCTAATTCTACCGCGAGATCAGCCGCATGGTGCATTTCCTCTTCTAAAATCCGATGTACCTCATCCAGTTCGTCTTTCGCCGCTTCGATCAGCAGTTCATCATGTACCTGTAAGATCAGCTTCGATTTCATTTGTTCTCTCTGCATGCGATCGTGTACGCGAATCATCGCAATTTTTATGATATCCGCCGCGGTTCCCTGAATCGGGGAATTCATCGCGATACGTTCTCCGAACGAACGCTGCATAAAGTTGCTCGAAGAAATCTCTGGAACCGGTCTTTTGCGACCATACAATGTGGACACAAAGCCATTTTTCTTTGCCTGCGCGACCAGATCATCCAGATAGGCTTTGATTCCCGGATAGGTCTCAAAATATCGGTCAATATACGCTGCAGCCTCTTTTTTCGAAATACTCAAATCCTGACTGAGTCCGAACGAGCTGATTCCGTAAACGATTCCAAAATTGACCGCCTTTGCATTCCTACGCTGTTCGGGTGTCACCTCGTCAAACGGAATATGAAATACCTGCGATGCCGTTGTCCGGTGAATATCCTGTGACAGACGGTAAGCAGAAATCAGATTTTCATCCTGTGACATATGTGCGAGGACGCGCAGCTCAATCTGTGAATAATCCGCATCCACAAACACAAATCCATCCCGCGGTACAAACGCTTTGCGGATCAGTCTTCCGGCCTCCATTCGAATCGGTATATTCTGCAGATTCGGCTCCGTACTGCTGATTCGTCCGGTCGCTGTGATCGTCTGGTTAAACGTGCTGTGAATTCTTCCGTCCGGTGCAATGTCTGTCAAAAGTCCATCCGCATATGTGGATTTTAATTTTGCCAGCTGACGGTACTCTAAAATTTCAGACACGATCGGATAGTCCGATGCCAGTTTTTCCAGCACATCCGCTGCAGTAGAATACCCGGTTTTTGTTTTTTTCGCATTTGGCAGCTGCAATTTTTCAAACAGGATCACTCCCAGCTGTTTCGGCGAATTGATATTAAAGGTCTCTCCTGCCAGCTCATAAATATGCTGTTCTTTCTCTGCGATCTTTTCTGCCAGTTCTTCACTGTAGGATTGCAGGGTCTCTGCCTTTGTGCAGATTCCTTCACTTTCCATATCGGCTAAAACGTACACTAACGGTAGCTCTATTTCAAAATAAAGCGCTTCCATGCCCTCTTTTTTTACTTTTTCTTCCAAAATCGGACGCACTTTCCATGGAATATACGCCTGATTGCAGACATATTGTAAGAATTCCTCCGGCTTTTTTTTCATAGCATCATTCAACGACAGTTTTTCTAATAGTTCCACACGGCTTTTGATCGTCAGACCCAGAAATTCACCTGCCGTTTTTTCGTAGGAATACTCACTTTTCAATGGATTTAACAGATACTCCGCCAGATTTGTGTCATATACCTTTTCTCGATTTGGCAGGTTTACTGTCTTCAGCATCGTTTTCAAGTCCGATGTCACGATACGGACACCGTTTTTCTGCAGGTTCTCTACATGTTCTTTCAAATACGCTTCTGTTAAAAATCCTTCCGCCTGTAAAAACACACAATCCTCTTCTCCGCTGCAGATCGCTACCCCTAGGAATGCATCTTTTTCTGCTGCGATAAAGACTCCAACTGATTCTGCTGCCTCTGCTTTTGCAAATACCGCTTCCGCTTCTGTCAGATCGGTTGTCCGCTTGAACAGTTTCTCCACTTCATTGACCGGCGTCTCAACAGTAAAACGGTTCAACATATTTTTAAACTCTAACTGTTTACAAAGCACATAAGCCTCCTCGGTAAACACATTCTGAAGCTGTGCATCCTGCAGTGAAAATACAATCGGTGCATCGGTATCGATCGTAGCAAGTGTTTTGCTCAACTGTGCCAGATCATAATGTTCGTCCAGATTCGTCTGGGCCCGCTTCGGCGTCACCTCTGCTAAGTGCTCATGTGCATTCTCGATACTTCCATATGCCACGATCAGCTTTGTCGCCGTCTTTTCTCCAATGCTCGGCACACCCGGTATATTATCAGCCGTATCTCCCATCAAGGCCTTCACATCAATAAATTCTTTTGGTGTCACTTGATACTTTTCTTTCACATCTGCCGCATAATAATTTTCAATTTCCGTCCCGTTCCGTTTTGTCTTTGGGATTCGAATCTGCACATGGTCTGTCGCAAGCTGAAGCAGATCGCGGTCCCCGGAGACAACTGAAACCTCCAATCCCTGTTCTTCACACTGTTTCGAAACCGTTCCTAGAATATCATCCGCCTCGTAACCTTCTTTTTCTATCGTCAAAATTCCCATTGCATGAAGCATCTTTTTCATCAAAGGAACCTGTTCACGCAGTTCCTCTGCCATCGGTTTGCGCGTTCCTTTGTATTCGGCATACATTTTATGTCGAAACGTCGGTGCGTGTACATCAAATGCCACTGCAAGATATTGTGGTTTTTCTTCCTCTAGCAGTTTGAATAAAATATTTAAAAATCCATACACCGCATTTGTGTGCACACCCTGCGCATTCGTCAGGTCCGGCAGGCCAAAAAAGGCTCGATTTAAAATGCTGTGTCCGTCTATCAGTACGATTTTTTCGCTCATACAACCTCCTATATCGCTCTGGTATATTGCTTCAGCCATGCCGTCTCCTCTGCATTCAGATAAGGGGATACCGTCTCGTACACCTTCTGATGATAGGTATTTAGCAATGCTCTCTCCGATGCATCCATCTGATCCGGATCGATCGCATCCAGATCGATCGGCACGTATGTGATCGTTTCAAATTCCATAAACTGACCATATTCATTTTTTTCTGCTTTTTTACAGATGAGTTCATTTTCCGTTCGAATTCCGTGGCTGCCTTCGATATAAACTCCCGGCTCATCTGTGGTGATCATACCTTCTTCTAATACGCCACTGTCATTTCGTTCCGGTACGATACGCCAGCGAAATCCGTTCGGTCCTTCATGGACATTTAACAAATGTCCCACACCATGTCCGGTTCCACACTTGTAGTCTATACCAAGATCCCACAACGGACCACGCGCCAAAATATCCAGATTCAAGCCGCTGCATCCGTACAGGAATTTTGCATCTGCCAGCCGCAGATTTGCCCGACAGACCGCTGTAAAATGCTGCTTTTCCAATCTGGTCAGATCTCCGAGCGCAAACGTTCTCGTAACATCTGTTGTTCCTTCCAGATAATGACCACCGGAATCCACCAGCAAAAAACTTTCGCCTTTCAGATAACAGTCACTCTCCGGTGTTGCCTGATAGTGCATCATTGCCGCATGCGCTCCGTATGCGCTGATCGTGTCAAAGCTGACATCGAAAAAGTGCTCCTGTTCTTTTCGCAGCTGTTCCAATTTTTCTGCCGCCGAACGCTCTGAAATCAATTCTTTTCCCACATGTGTTTTCAACCAGTACATAAACTTCGTCATGGCAACGCCGTCTTTGATATGCGCAAGCCGTGTGTTTTGCAGTTCCGTTTCATTTTTCACTGCTTTCATCCGATAAGACGGGTTTTCTGATGCAAGAACGCAGACCGTATCATCCAGGGAACTTGTGAGTGCATAATTGACACTGCTTTTATCCAGTAAAACGGTGGTCTCTTTCAGAGTTGCAACTGCCGGATACACTTCTTCATAAGGACAAATCTCGACCTGGTTTTTCTCCAGATACTGCCGTACCTCGTCTGTCAGTACAGACTCACGCACAAAAAATTGGCACTTCGTCTGTGTCAGTAAAACAAAGGACAAGATGACCGGTACATGCGAAATATCATCCCCGCGCAGATTCAACAGCCACGCGATATCGTATAACGAGGCCAACAGGTGTACCTGTGCGCCCTGTTCTTTCATACCCCCGCGCACACGCGCCACTTTGCTCTGCAGCGATTCTCCGGCATATGTTTCTTCTAAAACCCACGCTTTTTTCTCTGAAAATGTCGGACGGTTTTGCCAGATTTCATCCACAAGATCCCACTTCGTCTCCAATCTTCCATGCTTTTTCTCTGAAATTTTCTGAAATGTTTCTCCATCCAGGCTGTTCATGGTGCGTCCGTCGAATCCGATACAGCCTCCGTCAGAAAGATGCATTTCTACAAACTGTTCCACTGTAGGAACGCCTTCTTCTCCCATCCGGTATAATGTCACACCGCTGTCTTTTAACTGCTGCGCTGCCTGTATAAAATATCGTCCGTCTGTCCAAAGACCTGCCTGTGTTTTTGTCACAACGGCTGTTCCGGCAGATCCCGTAAATCCGGTGATATATTCTCTTTCTTTAAAATGTGCGCTCACATATTCTGACGCATGATCATCTGCTGTTGGCACAATGTAAATCTCTATCTGATGCTCTGCCATCTTTTTACGCAGTGCGTCCAGACGTCTTTGTTGTTGATTTTGCAATGCTTAAGCCCCCTGTGTAAATTCAAAAAATTTCGTATCAATTTCCGGATATGAGCGCTTTAAGGATAACGGTTTGCCGCTGCGATTCAAGAAACAGTGTTCGCTCTTTGCCAGGCACCGAAGTTCTCCTGTTTTTTTATCCGTCATACGATATTGAATCGTCAAACGTACTCCGTCATAATTCGAAATGCAGGTCTCGATCACCACAACATCATCAAAATGCACCATACTCTTATATTCTACATCAATGGAGATCACCGGACTGATGATCTCTGCTTCTTCCATTTCTTTATAGGAAAATCCCATCTGATCCATCAGATTCATACGGGCTTCTTCCATCCAGCGAACATAGTTCGAATGGTGAATGATTCCCATCTGATCTGTCTCGTAATACTGGGCCTTATGTTCATAAGGTACGATTTTTACATCATCAATTCTACCATATGGTTTAATACTTTTTTCTGTCATATTGAAAAATCCCCTTTCCTATGTCTGTTCTATTAGGTATTATGGCACAGATAGAACAGAATTTCAAGAAAACTGTATAAAAAAAGAGACTGCAGACGCAGCCTCCACTTTGTTACTTAAGCAACGACGAATTTCTGAATGCTCTCCATTACCTGATCCGCAAGTTCCCCTTCACTGTAAATAGATAACTTCAACGCTTCTTTACATCCAAGGCTCATCACTCCGATAATGGATTTTCCATCTACGCAGGATCTGCCGCTTTCCAAATCAAATTCGCAGTTAAATTTGCATAATGTTTTTACAAAGCTGATTGCTTTTTCCGGTGAGTTTAATAATACATTCGTGCTCGTCATAATAAATATCCCCTTTCTTGTTACGAAATCGTTTTTCCCCCAAACGATTTCCTCTTTCACCATTATTTACATATTTATCATAACGTATTTATCTCATCTTTTCAACCATAATTTTTCATTTTGTTAAAAATTCATGACAAAAATTTCCAGTTTTTCTTTTTTTCGTAAAATATAGATCATGCCTTTTTCACGATTCCAAATCCGATCGGATATGGTCCGGTATGCACACTGATCGTCGCACCGATCTGGCGCACCGAAATCTGTGCGTTCGGATATCCGTTCTTTTCAAGTAATTCGCATGTTTCCTGTAAAAACATTTCTGCTTCCTCTTTGTCATACCCAAATCCGATCGCAATCTCATAATCCGAAAGGTTCGCATTCTTTGCCTTCAGATGTTCCACTAAAGCCTCCTGCACTTTCCGCTTGGACTTTTTGCGTCCACGCGCAACTCCGCTCGGAAAAATTTCTCCCTGTTCAAACGTAATGATCGGTTTAATATCCAAAAGAGAACCCGCCACCTGCGCCACTTTTCCGATTCGTCCGCCATGACGCAGATATTCCATATCCCCGACCGTAAAAAAGATACGTCCGGTATCTAAGATCGCTTTGATGCGTGATTCTGTTTCCTCTAATCCGAATCCTTCCCGCTGCAGACGCGCCGCTTCTAATGCGACAATTCCCTGTGATACTGTGATCAAAGTCGTATCCAACACTTCGATTTTCATGTCCGGATATTCCTGATGAATCATCTCTTTTGCATTCAATGCCGACTGTACAGAACCGCTAAACTTCGCTGTGATGCACAGACATAAAACATCTTTTCCGCTTTTTGCCGCCTTTAAAAAGCAGTCATAATAATCCTGCGGCGTCGGCATGGAGGATTTCGGAAATACATTCGGCTCATCCACCATCCGTTGATAAAAGTCGCGTATTCCGATATCAATCCCCTCTCTTTCATATACACCCTCTTGAAATGAAACATAAAACGGAACGATCTCTATCTGATTTTTCATTGCAAGCTCCGGTGACAGATCACAAGAGCCGTCACTAACGATCTGAAACTTTTTTCCCATACTGTTTCCCCCGCTTCTCATATTTTTTCTTTATATTTTATATTTTCCATGTATATCGAAAAGATGCACTCGAATTCGCTTTGCATCACTAAGTGCGATCAGTGCCTTTCTCTGCTCCTGCGTCATATCCTCACTGTATATCTGGTTTTCATAATCGACGACCACTACATTTGTTTTCTCGATCAGCCAGAACATTGGCGCTACATCCTGTGGAAGTTTGCTCAAAATGGTCTCATCTCCGTATAATTCTACCAGTGCACCAAGATGTCCCTTTTCAATTTCCACAATGCTTCCATCCTCTTGTACCAGGCAGGCACAATAACCGATTTCCCTGTCTTTCTCTTTTTCAATAAAGTCTGTTACGCTCATACTAGTTATCTGCATTTGATGTGTCATGCCTTTCCTTTTTTTGTTGAATTTCCTGCACAGTGCTACAGCGATTTTTCCCCTGCTGTTTTGCAAAATACAAAGCAGAATCCGCCTTTCCATAAAGGACATGAAAATCCTCTCCATCTTCCGGACAGAACGCTACTCCAACAGAGCAAGTGCAAGAAACAATGCCATCGTTTTGCATAAAAGAAACACGAACATTTTTGCAAAGTGTTTCTGCTCGTCTCTGCACCACTTCTTTTGATGCTGCATATGGAATAAAAATTGCAAATTTATCACTGCTGATTCTTCCGATATAGTCATCGTTTCGGAATGTCCGTCGAATCTGTCTTGCAATTGTTTCTAAGACTTTATCTCCAAAATTCCTTCCATATTTGCGGTTCATTTCTTTAAAATTATCAACATCTAACAGAATAAATGCAGAAATCGTCGCATGCACTCCCTGCTGATTTAATATTTCATTGACATGGTCTGCAAATGTGCGTTGTGTAAGAAGTCCTGTCAGCTTGTCGATTTCTCGCTCTTTTTTTGTACCGGTATTTTCTAGTATCTGCACAACATCCTGATTCTCTGTCGGAAGTGCCATCTGATTCCAAAAATCATTTTTTTCTTTTCGCGCCTGACGTTGAATCTGATTTGTCACATTTTCCGAAATACCGATCGCACAAACCGGCGTTCCATACTCATCTAAAATGGTATGATATGTAATCTTATTCCAAAAATTCTGTGTTGTCAATTTTCCGTTTTTGTCGATCATACGACACCAGAAAATTTCCTGTACCGTCTTTTCCCCTTTTCGCACACGCGCATGCATACGTTCGATTCTCTCCCAGTCCGACCGTTCAAAAATCGTACTTCTGACAAATGTTTTATCCACATCTTTATACGTATGTGGATGCCTGTGCTTCATGAAATTCGGCGGATAATGTACAAGTTTATTCTCTGCAATATGATAATTCCAAAAATCCAGATCTGTATCCTGCAGCATTTTGACCGCAAAACTTTCCAGTACCGCCGGTCGTTCGAACATAGTTCCCCGAAATGCCTGCTGTTCCGCTATTTTCAAGCAGACTTCTTCTTGATGATACTCAAATTGTACGTTGCAAAGAATCGCTTTTATATTTCCTGTATGCTCCACCAAATGATAAAATACTTGAATCTGATGTTTTTTCTGTGAAATCGCCTGTCGGATCATACTTGCCACACGTTCCCGCTCCATCGGGTCCATATTTGATATCATGCTCTCTGTTCTTGTAACTGCTGTCAGGTTTGCCTGAACCAGGTTATGTAACTGGCAAAAAGAGGGATTTGCAAAAGAAACCCTCGCCATTTGGAATTCTTCCTCTTCGCGCAATGTCATATGACAGATCGCCATCAGATTGTCTTTTAACATTTCCGTCAGCTTCTGGCGCAGCATCGCGCTTTTTTGCAGTGCATGAAGTTCCGCCTGTGCATGGTCATTTGCCGCTACTTTTAAAATATTCTCCACACGTCGTCGTAAAATATCCGGTTCAAACGGTTTCATCAGCACATCCACTGCTCCCAGTTTCAAGGCTTTGCTTTCACTTTTTTGTTTGTCCAGCGCAGACAATACGATCACTGGTATGTGTTTCAGATATGTACTCTTTTTCATTTCGCCAAGCAGTGCAAATCCATCCATCTCAGGCATCACCAGATCTGTGATCACCAGATCGATCTCCGAAGCATCTGTATTCAATATGTTTAATGCTTCCTGCCCGTCTTTTGCCTGCAATACAATATAATCTTCCTGCAGTGCATCCGCCGTCAGGCGGAGGTTAAATTGTTGATCATCTACAATCAGTACAGTTCGCTGATGCTCTGTTTTCGCATTTGATTCGCGGATTTTACTCCGACACAAAATTTTAGAGACAAATTCCTTGGATTCCATCGGCTTCGAAAAATAGTATCCTTGAATATTGTCACATCCCATTCGTTTCAAAAGTTCAAACTGATTTTCATTTTCTACACCTTCTGCCACGACTTCCATATCAAGCCCATGTGCCATCTGTATGATATTGTACAAAATCTTGCCAGCACGTTCTGAGCTGTCTAGTGTATCCATAAATTTCATATCAATTTTTAAGAAATCCACCGGTACATCTTTCAACATATTCAAGGAAGAATATCCACTTCCAAAATCGTCCATGAGAATTTTAAAATTCTTTTTCTTTAGTTTTGCCATTGCACTCAAAAGCTGCTGTGGATTCTCTGTGTACACGCTTTCTGTGATCTCTAATTTCAAAAAGGACGGATTCACTCCTATTTTTTTCACCAGATTTTCCAGGTATTCGTCCAAATCTTTCTTGTATAAATTGACGCGAGAGACATTTACAGAAATCGGAACATTCGGAATCCCTTTTTTCTCATTTTCTTTCAAAAAATGGCAGACATTTTCCCATACATAACTGTCTAGTCTTGTAATGAATCCGTTTTTTTCAAATAATGGAATAAAGTTTGCGGGAGAAATCAACCCTTTTTGTGGATGGCGCCAGCGCACCAATGCTTCCGCGCTGACTAGTTCATTGGTCTTTGCTGAGAAAATCGGCTGATATTCAATATAAAATTCTCCTTTTGTCAACGCTTTTTCCATTTCGTTTTCCAATGCCTGCTCATTCAGCATGGAATCTTTTAATCCATCATGATAATATGCCCAACGACTGATATAGCTGCCTTGTGTCATGTGTGCCGCCATGCGTGCACGGTCACACATCACATCCACGGAACAATCCCGTTCCTCTACCCGATACAAACCTACGCGCAAATATAGCGTATAATTCATATCCGGAACAGATATTCCATTTTTTAAAAGACTTTCTACCTCGTCCCATTTCTGATCCAATTTTTCTTTCGATGTACAAACGGAAAACCAATCCGCCTCCAGCCGACCGTAGATTCCTTCCCCTCTGAACTGTCGCTGCAGAATCTGTGCAAAATTACTTAACAATGCATCTCCAGCTGAACTGCCGAATAATTCATTTACAACTTTAAAATGATCAATATTCCACAAAATGATCACATATTCTTCGTCTGGATTTTGTTGCAGAATCTGTTCTGTTTTTTCGTAAAATGTTTCCCGATTATAAATACCCGTTAACCAGTCACGTTCTGCACGAATACGTAATTTTCGAAGTGTATTTGCATCTTTTACGGTATCCAGCCGTATTTCCTGCTGCTCTTTTAACCGTTTTTCCAGCAGATACTTCTGTACCAGATTCGAAACACGCCGTTTCAAAATCTGCGCCTTATATGGTTTGCTGATAAAATCGTCCGCACCCAATTCCAGACATTCCAGTTCATTCTCCTGCTCTCCCATCTGTGAATTCACAATGACCGGTATATGACTGGTACGTTCGTCTGCTTTTAAAATTTTCAATAATTGTATACCATCCATTTTTGGCATCACAATATCAAGCAAAATCACATCGATTTTTCGATTCTCCTGTAAGATCTGAAACGCTTCCTGTCCGTCTTCTGCTTCTATGATCTCATATTCTTCTTTAAAAACAGATCGTAAAATGGCACGATTAATTTCGAAGTCATCTACGATCAGCATTCCCAGTTTCTGTTCCATTTTCTTTCCATCCTCCAGATGATTGATCCCTGTTTGTTCTTCCATTATCTGAATATATTAGGTTTACATATTAATTATTATACACTCTTTTTGCTATTATTGCAAACTTCTCAAACGTTTTCCTCTACACAATCATAAAATTTGTTGCTGTTCACACGTTTTTCAAAACCGGACTTTCCGAGCCGTGAATTGAAATCAGCGTGTGAACAGTAATTAAAATTTATACTGCCACCCCATAAGTCAAAAAAATCGTTATACAACTGATTCCCAGCCTGTATAACGATTTATAAGTACCGGTGATGGGACTTGAACCCATACGATGTTGCCACCGCCAGATTTTGAGTCTGGTGCGTCTGCCAATTCCGCCACACCGGCATATTTCTCGTCCGTGCGAAGCACTGACAAGAAATAGTATATCATGTTTTTTAAAACATGTCAAGTGTTTTTTTACATTTTTTTC
Source organism: Lachnospiraceae bacterium (assembly GCA_051880395.1). Taxonomy (GTDB): domain Bacteria; phylum Bacillota; class Clostridia; order Lachnospirales; family Lachnospiraceae; genus JBJENW01. Next base: position 18,339 of record JBJENW010000133.1, read on the forward strand.
GGATCTTTCATATTTTTCAAAATATCAAAGCAATCAAATGTCGCAAAATAATCTTTTGGCGTTTCCGCACGACGGATCATTTCAAAACTTCCATCCTCTTTCAAAAGAATTTCTGCTGATTTTAATTTCCCGTTGTAATTGTATCCCATAGAGAATCCATGTGCTCCCGTATCATGGATGACCAGTAAATCTCCGATGTCAATTTTCGGAAGCATACGGTCAATTGCAAATTTATCATTATTCTCGCAAAGAGAACCTGTCACATCATATTTGTGATCGCATACGGTATTGTCTTTGCCCATTACCGTAATATGATGATATGCACCATACATTGCCGGACGCATCAGATTGACTGCACACGCATCACATCCAATGTACTCTTTATGTGTATGTTTTTCATGAATCGCAGTTGTCACAAGACAGCCATATGGTCCCATCATAAAACGCCCCATCTCTGTATAGATCGCAACATCATCCATACCAGCAGGAACCAGAATCTCTTCGTAAGCCTTGCGAACCCCCTCACCAATCTTTAAGATATCATTCGGCTCCTGATCCGGCGTATATGGAATTCCGACTCCACCGGAAAGATTGATAAATTTGATATCGCACCCGGTTTCTTTTTTCAACTCTACCACAGTCTGGAACAACAGTTTCGCGAGTGTCGGATAATAATCGTTTGTAACGGTATTGCTTGCCAGAAATGCATGTATACCAAACCGTTTTGCTCCTTTTTCTTTTAAAATCTTAAATCCTTCAAACAATTGCTCTTTTGTAAAACCGTATTTGGCATCTCCCGGATTATCCATGATGCTGTTACTGATACTGAACAATCCGCCCGGATTAAAACGGCAGCTGATCGTCTCAGGAATTTTTCCGATCGTTTTTTCCAAAAAGTCGATATGCGTAAAATCATCCAGATTGATCGTTGCGCCGATTTTTTCTGCAAACGCAAATTCTTCCGCCGGTGTATCATTTGAAGAGAACATGATCTCTTCCCCTTTAAAACCTAACGCATCCGAAAGCATCAGCTCTGTCATAGAAGAGCAGTCACAACCGCATCCATATTCTTTTAAAATGTTGATCAAAAATGGATTTGGATTGGCTTTTACCGCAAAATATTCACGAAATCCTTTGTTCCAGGAAAACGCTTTCTTTACCGCCTCGGCGTTTCTTCGAATACCGGCTTCATCATACAGATGAAACGGAGTCGGATATTTTGCTGTAATTTCTTTCAGTTTTTCGTAAGTTACAAATGGTTCTTTCTTCATTTTGTTTCTCCTTTCGATAATTCAATCAATTTTATCTGATTGCTCAAAAAGCTTTTGAATATCTTCACAAAATTGGGGGCTTCCGAATATAGACAGACACTGTCTGCCCCTTTTTTATATTCTCCGGTCAGAACATTTTTCGAATCGGTGATCAAACCGATCTGATAGGGATCGCAATGGTGAAGGTAAACACGTGCATCACCGACTGTAACCGGGTGGTCTGTGATGATCACCAGTTTCCTTCCTTTTTGTACCAACTGCTGCAGCTGCTGATAAAATTCTGCAAGAATCTCTGTCGGCATGGAAAGATACATTCGCTTTTCCGTCTGCTGACACATATAATGAATCTTCCCTGCAATGTGTTCGTCCGATGTGACTGTCAGATACCCATCCGTCTCCTCTCTGCCACGCGGAATGCTTTTCACCAACTGTACTTTCTTTTTTTCTAATATGCGCAGTTTGCTGTTGCAAAATTCTTCCGCATCCACTGGCGCGTAGCGCACCACCGTTCCCTTATCTTCAAAAGCGGCACCTTTGTCTGTCAGACCTGCCAGTGCGTTATAGGCATTGGATCGGGAAATTCCAGTCTGTTTGGCAACCTCATACCCACTCATTGTGCCATACCGGCACAACGCCAGATATACTGTCGCCTCCTGTCTGGTCAGCCCAAAGCTCATCAGTTCTTCTTTCATCCGATTTTCTTCCATGGTCTGCTCCTTTATCTGCACGTAATCATAGTAGTACTGTACAGGAATACTATATAGTGCTTTTTTCTAAAAGTCAAGCTGTTTTTCCGAGAAACTTTCTCGAAAATATTTGTCTTTCGGTTTTTGGCGGACGTTTCCGGGTATATTGCCCTCGGTTGAGATACGTTTCGTTAAAGCCACCAAAAAGTAGTGGGTGGTATAAAAGTTTTTTCCTCCGTACTAAGGTTTGCTGCTTATTTTGCCGATATTAGTGCAAAGAGAGATTTTGTAAGGAGGTATTACGGAATGGAGGGGGAATATGAACGTAACCGCAATTCAAAATGAAACGGCTGCCCGTTCACAGAAAACGCAGTCAACCGGCAGCACACAAAACAGCAGCTTTTCTTCTTATTTGAATAAAGATGCAACGCTTGATACTTATTTTACAAAGGCATCCGAAACCTATGGTGTGCCAAAAGCATTATTAGAAGCTATCACCATGCAGGAATCCAGTTTTAATCCCAAAGCTACCTCGCACTGTGGCGCACAGGGTCTGATGCAGTTGATGCCTGCCACTGCGCGAAGTCTGGGTGTTACAGATGCCTATGATCCCGAGCAGAATATCATGGGCGGCGCCAAATATATCAGTCAGCTTTTAAACCAATACAACGGAGATGTCAAGCTGGCTCTTGCCGCTTATAACGCCGGAAGCAACAATGTAGCCAAATACGGGGGTGTTCCGCCTTTTAAAGAAACACAGGATTATGTTGTAAAAGTAATGGGGTATTATCAGCAAGGGGTTGATGTTCCAAACATGACATTTTCTTCTGGAAGCAGCACAATTTCTGCTCACGAATTTGTCGGTCCTGAAGAACCGGATCCATCTACTGTTGCAGAACCGGCTGACCGACTGCTTCAAATGTTTTCTTATGAAGACTATCTTCGTTTTATCAATCTTTTTACTATGAGTGAAGAGCAGGAAAATAACGATGAAAAAGAAGAACAAAATGAGAATCTCTCTGCCGGTGTTTCTGCATTGCAGCATATGCAATATAGTCGGAATGTTCTAGCACAATTTCAAGCAAAAAATATTTAAAAATAGCTTGACTTTCTTTTTGAGCCATGGTAGAATATCTCTTGTCGAGTCGCTCGAAAGCGATTGAGATGCTGCCTTGGCTCAGTTGGTAGAGCGTCGCCTTGGTAAGGCGGAGGTCGGCGGTTCAAGTCCGCTAGGCAGCTTTTTGTTTAGAACTCTTTCTGTATAGAAAGAGTTCTTTTTTTCTTCTTTTTTTATAAAAAAAGAGCCATTCAGGCTCTTTTTATATTTCTGCCAGACGCAGTATGGCATTCTTCTTTACGATACAGATTCCATGTTCTTTGATATATGCGATTCGTTCTTCTGTACTATCTTCTCGTTGCCCATATTCCATTACCAGTCCGCACAATTGCAAGAACAATGCATTCTTTACTTTCACATGATCAAGAACTAAATAATATTTTTCACCAAGCCGATAACAGCCCGATTCTATCTTTTCTGAAACAAAATCTGCCACAAACAGCCGACACACCCTAAGAAGTGTCTCCATCGTATCAAAGGAAACCACTGCACATCGCTCCTGGGTATCATCCAAAGAAAACTCTGTATCCATATTTTTTTCTTTTTTGATCTCTTTTTCCAGACCACGAACGATCTCGCCGCCTGTCAGCGGTTCCTCCTCAAACGCAGACATTGCTTTTTTCATTTGATCGATCATATCACGAATGCCAATATTCTCTTTTTCCGAAAATGTAATGGCAAGTTTGTGTTCTGGCAGCATCGCTACCTGCATGGAAACCACGCCTTTTTTCATCTCATAACCGACTTCTTCCTCAGCCTGCTCTACGATACTGTGCAAAAATTCCTGCACGTTATCCTTATTCTCCAAAAAATCTTCCAGCTGTAATCCGTTATCTATCATGTCGTCTTCTGTCACAATACAGCAAACCGTCTCTTCATCAATTCTTTTAAATGTCATCTTCGCTCACTTCCAACTTTCTCTTATTGCCCCTCTTATTTAATATAACACGTTTTTTCTTAAGAAACAATTCTTGATTCTATATTTCACAAATTTTTAAGGAATCGTCAAAAAGAAACGAGCGCCCGACTCTCTGTTTGTTTATTTTAAGCGATATTTTTCTGTCTTATCAATCTGAATGATCTTACCGTCTTGTACGATAATCGTGATATTTCCATATTTCATATCGCGAAGAAGCTTGCCGATTGCTTCGATATGCGCCTGCGTCAACGCATGTTCTATTTCTTTTCCCATTTTTAAGCCTCCTACCACATATATATCTTTTCTTTCAGACGGCAGTTCTTCAGAATCTGATCCTAATCTATGTCGTTAAACAGAGGTGTAGACAAATACCGATCTCCAGAATCCGGAAGTAACACGACAATATTCTTTCCTTTATTCTCTGGTCTTTCTGCCAGGATTTTTGCTGCTTTTAAGGCTGCACCAGAGGAAATGCCAACGAGAATTCCTTCGCTCTGAGCAAAAGCTCTTCCTTCTTCAAATGCATCCTCGTTTTCAATCGTTAAAATTTCATCGTATGCCTTTTTATCAAGAACCTCCGGTACAAATCCGGCACCGATTCCCTGGATTTTGTGTGAACCTGCAGTTCCTTTTGTAAGTACCGGACTTCCTGCCGGTTCCACGCCGACTACCTGTACATTTGGATTCTGCTCTTTTAAGTATTCACCAACACCGCTGATCGTACCACCCGTACCGATACCTGCCACAAAAATATCGACGTTTCCATCCGTCTGTTTCCAGATTTCCGGACCGGTTGTCGCTCTGTGTGCCGCCGGATTCGCCTCATTGACAAACTGTCCTAAAATTATGGAATTCGGAATTTCATTCTTCAGTTCATCCGCTCTCTCAATGGCACCTTTCATTCCTTTTTTCCCTTCGGTCAAAACAAGTTCTGCACCGTATGCTTTTAACAGATTTCTTCTCTCAATGCTCATTGTATCCGGCAATGTTAAAATTGCATGATAGCCTTTCGCTGCTGCTACTGCTGCCAGACCGATTCCCGTGTTGCCGCTTGTCGGCTCAATGATCGTTGCCCCCGGTTTTAACTGCCCTTTTTTCTCTGCATCCTCGATCATTGCCAGCGCAATCCGGTCTTTCACCGATCCTGCCGGATTCAGATACTCCAATTTCGCCAAAATCGTTGCGTCTGTAACGCCTGCTTTTTTCGAATAATTGTTCAGCTGTAAGATCGGTGTTTCTCCGATCAGTTCTAATGCGCTCTGTTTGATATCACTCATAATGTTTCCTCCTCTAATTTCACTTGTTTTATTTGTTGTTATGATATATGTATTTTATTCTTTTCCTTGTTATCCTATATTTTGAATAGGTTTTATCGGATATGACTAAATTATATTCCCAGAAAGTTTTCTTGTCAAGATATTTTTGCAAATTTTATTCTTCTTTTGATGTCTTCCAGTTACAGTTCACACGCCATTTTCAATACACAGCTCAGAAAGTTTGTCTGCAAGCGCTTTTTTTGTAATTGTTTCCCGTATCAAGGCAGCTTCTTGATTTATCTGTAAATTCCACTTTTAATTTTACTATATGTAGAAAAAAATTCAAGCCATTTTAAACAATAAAAAAAGAGCACCGCAGATAGGTGCCCTTTTCTCTTAAATATCTTCAAATGTTTCTTTTATTTTCTCTTTGAAGCTCTTTTTTTTCTTTTCTTTTTCCTGTGTTGTTCCTTTTTTCAAAGACCCACCTGTCAATTCATCAAACTGACGCAGTGCCTCTTTCGCCTCACTGCTTAAACCGGTAGGAACCTGTACTACAAATGTAACATAATGATCTCCACGTACATTCTTGTTCCGAAGTGATGGTACTCCTTTTCCTTTGAAGCGAATCCGCGTATCCGTTGCTGTTCCCGGTTTTACTTCATAAGAAACTTTTCCGTCGATCGTGTCTATGATGATTTCACCACCAAGCGCTGCCTGTGCATACGTAAGCGGTACTGTCGAATACAGATTCATATCCTGTCTCTGGAAGATTGGATGGCTCGATACTACCACCTCTACCAACAGATCTCCACGTGGTCCACCATTTACTCCCGGCTCTCCTTTTTCACGAATCCGTACACTCTGACCATTATCAATACCAGCCGGTATCGTAACTTTTATCTTTTTCTTACTGGAAATATAGCCGGTTCCACGGCAATCCGAACATTTTTCACGCACAATCTTTCCGGTACCGTTACAATCCGGACAGGTCTGCACATTCTGCATCATGCCAAATAAAGACTGCTGACTGTATACCACTTTTCCTTTTCCACCACATTTTGGACATGTTTCCGGCGAAGTACCTGGTTTCGCACCTGTACCATTACAAGTTTTGCAGGTATCTTTTAATACCAGCTCAATTTCTTTTTCACATCCAAACACTGCTTCTTCGAACGAAACGCGGACACTGGTACGGATATTTGCCCCTTTCATCGGACCGTTGCTCTGGCTGCGTCTGCCGCCACCGAAAAAGTCGCCGAATATATCGCCAAATATATCACCCATATCCATTCCGCTGAAATCGAATCCACCGCCTGCTCCGCCGGCACCACCATCAAATGCAGCATGTCCGAACTGATCATACTGACGACGTTTATCCGGATCGCTCAGTACTGCATATGCTTCAGATGCCTCTTTAAATTTTACCTCGGCCTCTTTATCGCCCGGATTTGCATCCGGATGATATTTTTTTGCAAGCTTTCGATATGCTTTTTTTATAGTGGCATCGTCTGCGCTTCGGTCCACACCGAGCACTTCGTAATAATCTCTCTTTTCTTCTGCCATATCCTATCCCTCTATCTATTTGCACAAATATAGAATGAGCTACCTGTGTAACCCATTCTATATTTTTTTGATTGGTTTCTATTTTGAAAGCCGAAAGTTTTAGACTTCTTTGTAATCTGCATCTACAACATCGTCATCAGCGCCACCGTTGTTTGCAGCACCTGCTCCTGCATTCATGTCCGGACCTGCACCCTGTGCGCCTGCTGCTGCCTGTGCCTGCTCATACATCTTAGCAAATAATTTCTGAGCGCTTTCCATTAATTTTTCTTTTGCAGCTTTCATTTCAGAGATTTGATCATCTGTCATTTCTTCTGCATTCGGATGTGCTTCAATTAAAGCTTTCAATGCATTCAAGTCAGCTTCTACAGCAGATTTATCAGCCGGGTCAAGACCTGCGCCTGCCTCATTGAGTGCCTGCTCTGTCTGGAATACAAATGCATCTGCATCGTTTCTTGTATCAATTGCTTCTTTCTTCTTCTTATCCTGTGCTTCGAATTCAGCTGCCTCTTTGACTGCCTTATCGATTTCATCATCAGACATATTAGAACCAGCGGTAATGGTGATATGCTGTTCTTTTCCTGTTCCTAAATCTTTTGCAGATACATTTACGATACCGTTCGCATCAATATCGAAGGTTACTTCGATCTGAGGTACACCACGACGTGCTGGTGGGATACCATCCAAACGGAACTGGCCAAGTGATTTATTGTCTCTTGCGAACTGACGCTCACCCTGTACAACGTTGATATCAACGGCTGTCTGGTTATCTGCTGCGGTAGAGAAGATCTGGCTCTTCTTTGTAGGAATTGTTGTGTTACGCTCGATCAATCTGGTAGCCACACCACCCATTGTCTCAATTGACAGTGACAGCGGAGTAACATCCAACAGTAAGATATCACCAGCACCAGCATCTCCTGCTAATTTACCACCCTGGATAGAAGCACCGATGGCTACACACTCATCCGGGTTTAAGGATTTACTTGGTTCTTTTCCGGTCATCTGTTTTACTTTTTCCTGAACAGCCGGGATACGAGTAGAACCACCAACTAACAATACCTGTCCTAAGTCTGCATTTGTCACACCGGCATCTTTCATTGCATTCTGAACCGGAATTGCTGTTCTCTCTACTAACTCGTGTGTCAGTTCATCAAATTTTGCTCTGGTCAGGTTCATATCAAAATGTTTTGGACCTTCTGCAGTTGCTGTGATAAATGGCAGGTTAATGTTTGTCGTTGTAGCGGAAGAAAGCTCTTTCTTTGCTTTTTCTGCTGCTTCTTTTAAACGCTGCATTGCCATCTTATCTCCGGAAAGATCGATGCCTTCTGCTTTCTTGAATTCATCTAACATCCAGTTGATGATCGCATTATCGAAATCATCTCCACCTAAGTGTGTATCACCGTTCGTAGATAATACTTCGATGACACCGTCACCGATCTCTATGATGGAAACATCGAAGGTACCACCGCCTAAATCGTATACCATGATCTTCTGCTCTTTTTCATTGTCCAAGCCATATGCCAAAGCTGCAGCTGTCGGCTCGTTGATGATACGTTTTACATCAAGACCTGCGATCTTACCGGCATCTTTGGTTGCCTGACGCTGTGCATCGTTGAAGTAAGCCGGAACTGTGATGACTGCTTCGGATACTTTTTCTCCTAAATATCCTTCTGCATCTGCTTTCAATTTCTGCAGGATCATAGCGGAAATCTGCTGTGGAGAATACTGTTTGTCATCAATTGCCTGTTTGAAATCCGTACCCATATGGCGTTTGATGGAAGAAATTGTCTTCTCTGCGTTTGTAACTGCCTGACGTTTTGCAGGTTCTCCGACTAAACGTTCTCCTGTTTTTGTAAATGCTACGATAGATGGTGTTGTACGAGCACCTTCCTGGTTTGCGATAACGGTTGGTTTTCCACCTTCCATAACTGCTACACAACTGTTTGTGGTTCCTAAGTCAATACCAATAATCTTACTCATTTCACTTACCTCCTGTGATAAATGTTCTACTCTATACTCATTCAACTATTTGATACTAATTTGCTACTTTTACCATACTGTGACGAATCACTGTGTCACGATACATATATCCTTTTTGAAATTCCTCGGCAATCATATTCTCACCAAAGTTTTCATCTTCTATGTGCATCACTGCATTGTGGAAATTTGGATCAAATTCGGCATCTGTTGTATCAATTGCTTTGACACCCATGTCCTCTAATGCGGTCACCATCTGCTTATAAACTTTATCCATACCGTCTACAAACGGATCGTCTTTTTGATCTTCCTTAACGGCGGAAAGTCCGCGTTCAAAGTTATCAATGACCGGAAGAATTTTTTCAATGATGCTTTTTGCCCCGACCTCATACATTTGTTCTTTTTCTTTTTCCGTTCTCTTTCGGAAATTATCAAATTCTGCCATCTGGCGTTTTACTTGATCGGTCAATTCCTCGATTTTTTCTTCCTGCTTGCTCTTTTTCTTTTTAAACAAGCCTTTTTTCTTTTCTTCGGCTGTCTCTGCTCCTGTTTCCTCTTCTTCTACCGCTTCGGTTGTCTGCGTTTCCTCTACAGCCTCGGCAGTCTGTTCTGTTTCCACAGTTTCTTCTGTTTCCACAGCCTCCTTGGTTTCTACATCAGCAGATTCTGTTTCAGAAACATTTACTCCTGTTTTCTGTTCTTCTGGCATTTGCTGACTCCTTCCTTTCTATTTTTCATCCTTATTTTGGAAAATGGTATCTAATTTTTCTTTTAAATCTGTCAAGCTGTCCATTACTTTTTCATAATCCATTCGTTTTGGACCGATAATTCCGATGGTTCCTTTTACGCCATCCTGCAATTCGTAGGTGGCAGTGACAACACTGCAATCTTTCATGTCCTGAATCGGACCCTCATCTCCGATGTATACCTGAATCCCGGTATTTTTATCATCACCAAGATTCTTCGTGACCAGCTGAGCCAAATCCTGCTTTTCTTCTAATGTATGGATCAGTTTCGTTGCGCTCTCGGCATCACTCAGCTCCGGATACTTAAAGATATTCGTCGCTCCACTGGTGTAGATTTGAACATCATCATCCGCTTCGATTGCCTCAGATACAACTTTTAAAACATCATCCACAATATTTTCATACTCGCCAGCCTGTTCTTTCAATTTCTTTATAATAGAAAGATTGATTTCATTTGCAGTCAGACCGTTTAAATTGTTATTCAGAAGCATACTCATTTTAAAGAGTGTTTCCTGATCGAGCTTTTGTGGAACATCGATGATTTTATTTTTTATGATATTTCCATCCATCACCACCACGGTCAACAACTGACATTCATCCACCGGTGAAAGCTGTATGAATTTAATTTTTTTCTGTACACAGGTCGGAGAGGAAATCATCGTTGCGTAATTGGTATTTGCCGCAAGCATTTTCGCAACCTGTTTGAGCACTTCTTCCATTTTAGAAGTATGTGCAATTACGAAGTCTTTCATTTCCTGAATCTGTGCATCTTTTTCCGATATCAGATGGTCGACATAAAAACGATATCCTTTATCAGACGGAATTCGTCCGGCAGAAGTGTGAGGCTGGACGATATATCCCATTTCCTCTAAATCCGACATCTCATTTCGAATCGTAGCGGAACTGACATTGACATCCGCATCTTTCGAAATCGTCCGGGAACCGACCGGCTCGCCTGTTTCTAAATATGTGCGAATGATTGCATTTAGGATTTTCGTTTTTCTTTCATCTAATTCTCCTATTTGCTCCATCTCATCCCTCCTGCTTTCTTTGTTACCTGACTCTTTTTCTTGTTGTTAGCACTCATTCTTTTGGAGTGCTAACACCTTATGTATATAAATTATCACTATCCCCTTTTTTTGTCAATACCTTTTTGAAAAAAATATAAATTCATTCGGGCAGGTGCAGACCACAAAGCGGCATCTTACAGTGTGGTTTTGTGTCTAGCCACACTGTAAGATGCCGCTTTGTGGTCTGCACCTGCCCGAATCCCAAAAACGTCCGTAAATGGAATCCCATCGGTTGAAATATGTTTCATCATCTAGTCTAATAAAAATTGGGATAATACGTAATTGCTAATTTCTCTTCCTCGATCGCTCAGACGGATTTTTCCTTCCCGGCGAATCAAAAGTTCGTTTTCGACGAGTTCTTCGAGAACGCTGCCGTAGACTGCATCAATGGAGGTTCCAAATGTCTGTTGAAAATCGATTCGCTCTATGCCGTCACACAGGCGAAGTCCCAGAAACATAAATTCTTCCATTTGATCTTTGCGACTTAAAACCTGCGCGGATTCGTGAAGATTGATGCCATGTATTGTCACCGGTTCACCTTCTAATGTAAACGGAAACTCTTTTTCCTCAATCTGATCTGCATTTAAAATATACGCATCCAGATCGCGTGTATTCGAAAAACGAATATCCGAAATCAGTGACGCCGCGCCAAGTCCGAGTCCAAGATAGTCCTGCCTGGTCCAATATCCGATATTATGCCGGCATTCATACCCTGGCTTCGCATAATTTGAAATTTCATAATAATGATACCCTGCCTGCTTCAAAAAATGCCGCGTCATTTCGTCTATCTCCGCTTCGGTATCTTCGCTCGGCAGCATTTCCGTCTGCATCCCTGCATGTCGTTTCACTGCATCAAATTTATAAGTCTCATAAAAAGGTGTTCCTTTCTCTATGATCAAAGAATAGGAAGAAATATGTTCCGGCTGCAGGCGGATCACACGGCTGAGTGTCTGGGCAAAACGCTCCGGTGTCTGATACGGGAGGGAACTCATAATATCTATATTGATATTTTCAAACCCGCATTGTCTCGCCATTTCATAGTTTTTCAAAAACTGTTCATAGGTATGGATACGCCCTAGCAGTTTCAATTCCTCATTCAATGTCGACTGCAGACCGATGCTCAAACGATTGATTCCCATCTGTTGATACGCAAGCAATTTGTTTTTTGTCAACGTACCTGGATTGCACTCTATGGAAATTTCTGCATCCTTTTTTACCTGAAATTCACGATAGATCGTCTCAAAAATCTGCTCCATATAGCTTTCTTGCAGCCAGGACGGCGTTCCACCGCCCACATAGATGGTGGAAACCTGCTTTCCCGGAAACAGTCTTCCATAATACGTCATTTCTTTTAACAACGCATTGACATACGCCACCTGCGTTCGCTCCGGCGCTGGTCCGGAAAGAAAATCACAATACGCACATTTTTTCACGCAAAAAGGAATATGCACATATAATTCCAGCTCCTGATTCTTTTTCATCTGCTGTCTTCCACCTCTGCCATTTTTTATAAGAAGTTTCTACTCTTCATCCAGCTTTAAAACACTCATAAATGCTTCCTGTGGGATATCGACGCTTCCCACCTGACGCATCCGTTTCTTTCCTTCTTTCTGTTTTTCTAACAGCTTTTTCTTTCGAGAAATATCACCGCCATAACATTTTGCAAGAACATCTTTGCGCATAGCCTTGATCGTCTCACGCGCAATGACTTTTCCTCCAACAGCCGCCTGTATCGGGATCTCGAATAAATGACGCGGAATTTCTTTTTTTAGTTTTTCGCACATTTTTCTGCCGCGCTCGTATGCACTGTCCGCAAATACAATAAAAGAAAGTGCATCGACGGTTTCCTTATTGATCAGAATATCCAGTTTTACCAGTTTTGACTTCACATAGCCTTTCATCTCATAATCAAAAGAAGCATATCCTCTGGAACGGGATTTCAGTGCATCAAAAAAGTCGTAAATGATTTCGTTTAATGGAAGATCATAGTGCAGCACAGCGCGCGTTTCTTCTACATATTCCATATTCTGATATACTCCACGACGTTCCTGACAGAGTTTCATGATAGCGCCTACATAGTCACTTGTCACCATGATCTCAGCACTCACCATTGGTTCTTCCATATAATCAATTTCTGACGGATCCGGCAGATTTGACGGATTGGTCAGCTCGATCACTTCTCCATTCGTCTTGTGTACCCGATATACAACCCCCGGTGCTGTCGTGACCAGATCAAGATTATACTCTCGTTCTAATCGCTCCTGAATGACTTCTAAATGCAGCAAGCCCAAAAATCCGCACCGGAATCCAAATCCTAGTGCTACCGATGTTTCCGGCTCAAATTGTAAGGATGCATCGTTTAACTGCAGTTTCTCCAATGCGTCCCTCAAATCCGGATAGCGCGCACTGTCTGCCGGATAGACTCCGCAAAATACCATCGGATTTACCTTTTTATAACCCGGTAATGGTTCTGCACACGGTCTGTCAGCATCTGTGATCGTATCACCGACTTGTGTATCTTTTACATTTTTCAGACTGGCTGTAACATATCCAACCATTCCGGCAGAAAGCTCATCACAAGGTATAAACTGTCCAGCTCCAAAGTAACCAACTTCGACAACATCCGCTTTTGCTCCAGTTGCCATTAAAAGCATGTTTGTCCCCACACGGATCGTTCCTTCTTTTACCCTGCAAAAAACAATGACCCCTTTATAAGGATCGTACAAAGAATCAAAGATCAATGCTTGAAGCGGTGCGCTCGAATCTCCTGTCGGCGCAGGAATTTTTTTAACGATCTGCTCTAACACCTGATCAACATTTAACCCTGTTTTTGCAGAGATCATCGGCGCATCTTCTGCTTCGATTCCGATCAACTCTTCAATTTCCTCTTTGACTTCTTCTGGTCTTGCACTTGGAAGATCAATTTTATTGATAACCGGCATGACGTCCAGATCGTGATCAAGTGCCAGATAAACATTTGCCATGGTCTGTGCTTCTACACCCTGTGCTGCATCCACCACAAGGATCGCACCATCACAGGCTGCCAGACTTCGAGAAACTTCATAATTAAAGTCGACATGCCCCGGTGTGTCAATTAAGTTGAAAATATATTCTTCTCCATCCTGTGCGTGATAAATGATTCGAACTGCCTGTGATTTGATCGTAATGCCTCGTTCTCTCTCTAAATCCATATTGTCGAGTACCTGCGCCTGCATTTCACGGCTGGTCAGAAGACCTGTTTTTTCAATAATGCGGTCCGCTAATGTCGATTTTCCGTGGTCAATGTGGGCGATGATACAAAAATTTCTAATTTTACTCTGATCGATTGCCATATGTTCCTTTCCATGCCAAGCGCAGTGTGCGCTGCATTCTTTTTTTCGTGACTTCTCCGCTTTATTATAAAGCATTCCCGCCTTTTCGTAAAGTAAAAAAACAGAAGCTTCCAAAAGACAGCTTCTGTTTCCCTTTTTAAATTTTAAACCGATCTAACAGCTGAACCATTGTCTCTACTTGTGCAGCCTGTTCCTCACTGACTGCCGCTGTTTCTTGCGATGCGGCAGAATTGCTGTCTACAATTTCCGATACAGAAGACAAATGTCCGTTGATATTTTGCAGACTTTCTGCATTCTCCACAAGTTTTACCGAAATTATCTGCATTTTTTCTGTGGATTCTTTTGCACCTTGAAGAACTTCATTCATATTCGCTGAGGTCGTATCTGCGATTTCAATTCCTTTTTCCACCGCTGCAACGGTATTTTCAATCAATTTCGTTGTTTCCCCGGCAGCCCTTGCGGATTCCTCTGCAAGATTCTTTACCTGATCAGCAACTACCGCAAATCCTTTTCCCGCTTCCCCCGCACGTGCCGCCTCGATCGCAGCATTTAATGAAAGAAGATTCGTCTGTGTTGCGATTGCATTGATCGCACTGATGATTGTCCCAATCTGTTCGGAACAGTCGCTGATCTCTTTGATGGCCTCTTTTAATTCTTCCATGTTTTCATTGCTCATCATCATGACTTTCCCTGCATTTGCGGATAATTCAACGGAATACTCTACTTCTTTTGCATTTTCATTTAGTTCTGTACTTAATGTATTCATCAGGCTAAGTACATCCGACACTCTTCCTGCCTGCTCTGTACACCCCTCCGCCAAATCAGTCGCAGCCTGCGACAACTGGTCAGAACCGGCATTTACCTGTTCGGAAACCTCCTGCACCGTATGAATCGTCTCATGCATCTTCGCGCAGATTGTCAAAAAGGATTCTTTGATCGTATGAAATTCTCCAAGGTATTCTCTCTGAATCTCGATCCTATAATCTCCGTTTCCCATCTGATTTAATACACCGCTGATTTCCTGTATGATTCCGGACAAATTCTGTTTCATAAAGTGAATCGACGCCGCCATCTGCCCCACTTCACTCTCATCTTCTACAACATCAAGATCCTCCTTGAAATCCCCTTTGGAGAACGTATGCAGATAGGTGGATACTTTTTTGATCGGATTTAACAGCTCCTGTTCTGCAAATTTTGCTAATCCTTTGATTCGCATAAATATAAGAAGAAACGCACCGCAAAGGCAGATTTCCATAAGAATCTGCAATATGGAAAACGTTTTTGATACCCCTTCCATTCGATTTTGAATCTGTGAGATCGCAGTCTCCGTCTGACTGTTTATCTCCTGGATCGTCTGGCTATATTCTTCGCCAAAAACTGCTTCTGTCGCCGCTTTTGTATCCCCATCTTTCGCCGACTCAAATGCTTTTTCTTCTAACGGAACCAAGCCGTTTGACAATTCTGCGATATGGTCAAGCGCTTTCCATTCGTCATCCTTCAGGAAATTTTTCTTCAGCCCCGCAATCGCTTTATCACGATTTTTGTCTTCATTTAACTCCTTATAGTAAGCCTGATAAAACTGCTCATCGGCCGTCACTGCATATGATTGCACTGCCGCTGTCAGCGTTTTGGATCCTAAGCGATACTGATTCAGAAACATCGTTGTCTCTAGACAGTTATCTTCTGTCATTGTCATGAAAAAATTAAAAGCCATGATCAAAAGTAACAACACCCCGCCTAAAACTATCGCAAATACATTTTTTCTCACAAATTGCCGAAGATGTTCCCCCTGACTTTTTACCGCACTGCTTGTTTTTTGATTATTCATACTCTTCTCTCCTATCCTTTTATTTTTGCTTTAAATAATATTCTCTATTATTTTTATCCAAAAACTATCGCATATTTTTCTATAGTAACATGCAATACCCCTAATTATGCTACTATTATACAATTTATCTGTTCATATGTCAAAAATATCCATTATTTTTCATATTTTTTTATATATCAAAACAATTGCTGTTTACACCATCATTTCCAATACACAGTTTCGCAATACGCCGGGCATCTCTGCGAAAAAACGTTTCGGCGGGTGCAGGTAAGATCCACTCTTTAGACTCTCTTAGGCACGAAGGCTATCCTGAGTGGCTTAGAGACTCTTAAGAGTTAGCTTACCTGCACAGGAGCCGTGTTTTTTCGCAGAGATGCCCGGCGTATTACGAAACGTCCGTGTAGGAAATTCCTCCCAGTTCACATATTTTTCGTCTTTATTTGCATACATCCTCATGTTATGGTAAAATAAATGCAAATGTGTGTTTATGTAAACTTTTTCACATGATACCAAAAGGAGAGGAGATTGAACAAACTATGAAGTACTGGAAAACTACTTTTTTTCTGACTGTATTTTTATTATTTGCCGGGATTTTGGGCTTTTTTTCTTCTGACAGGTCTACGGTATATGCAGCCACGAAAAGCGACTACCAATTTGATTTCGGAGGAAACGGAACACAGAGTGGTTTCACGGGCGTATCGGCTTCTGATGGCTATGATCAAAGTAAAGGATACGGCTTCCACGAAACAGGAAATGTTGCGAATGTCAGTGCATCCGGAACGGGCGAATTGAGCGATGCCGTACAATTTAAAACCACCAATGCGACCAACACGTTCGATGTCGATCTGCCGAACGGGCTGTATGAAATCACCGTCATTCTCGGTAACACAAACCGCACCAGTGTCTGGGCGGAAGGCTGTCTGCAGATCATAAACATGACTGGCAACAATGCAACTCATACATTGCAGCTGCCTGTCACGGATGGTCAGTTGAATATTCGTGCGACCGCCGGAAAAGATGGCTATGCTTACACAATGAGTGCATTAAAGATTAAAAAAGTCTCTGATGATCCGACGCTGCCACCAACAATCTGGATCTGCGGAGACTCTACGGTCTGCAACTATTATCCGCTGAATAGTAGTACCCAGGCCGGGTGGGGACAGGTTCTGGACCAGTATATCGATACTTCCAAGTGGCAGATTCGAAATCTGGCTGCTTCCGGACAATATGCAAAAGGATTTGTGGATGCCGGACAATTTGATCCTGTTTTAAATTATGGAAAAAAAGGAGATATTTATATCATTTCTATCGGAATTAATGATACAAATTATTCGAATGAAACCGAATATTACGACACGGTAACGGATATGACCAAAAAAGCTCTGGCGAAAGAGATACAGGTTTACTTGGTCAAACAACAGGGCCGTGCGGATGATATCAGCCGAAGCAAGCTTTTGACCGGACGCTGGTTTGGCGGAGCTTTAGACAAGATTGGAACCGAACAGAATGTTCCTGTGATCGATCTGTTCAATCTTGCGCAAGATTACTTTTTATCCATCGGACAGGAAAAGACCTATGACCTGTATATGGATAAAAGTGACGGCAGCAAAGACACCCTTCACCCAAACCGCGAGGGTGCGAAAGTCCTTGCAAAGCTTGTAGCAGAACAACTGAATCTTTCCGGTTCTTCCGAAACTCCTTCCACACCATCCGAACCTTCCACTCCGGATGTGGACCCGAACCCGGATGAAAAGCGCTATTACGCCAGTGATGCCGCCTATACGGA
The DNA here is from genome assembly GCA_051880395.1 of Lachnospiraceae bacterium. Lineage (GTDB taxonomy): Bacteria > Bacillota > Clostridia > Lachnospirales > Lachnospiraceae > JBJENW01. The sequence goes on from JBJENW010000133.1 coordinate 35,890, forward strand.
AGGATGGCTGGAAACCGAACATGCTGGTTTCCGTGGAAAAGGCTATGTCAATTTGGCAAACAAAGTCGGAAGTACCATCACCTGGCATGTCCGGGCAGAGAAAAAGGGAAATTATCTCTGTACCTTCCGCATTGCATCCGGAAGCCAGAATGACCGGCCGATGATGCTTACCGTCAATCAGGGATCCGATCAATGGAAACAATCATTTTTACCGACTGGTGCTTATACCACCTGGGAAGAACGCGGCATTGTGCTTCCACTTCGTGCCGGTGTCAATCGGATTCAGGCCGTTTCCCTAACCGATGAAGGATCTCCAAATTTTGATTACCTAAAAATCGAGCTGACCGATGAACCAATCGCAGAAACGTATGATCCAAATGCCTCGGAAACACCATCCGAACCCGTGACGGCATCCGCACCTACCATCTACATCGCAGGAGACAGTACTTGTCAGTCCTATAGAGCCTCCTATGCACCACAACAGGGATGGGGCTATTATCTGAAAGATTATGTCAAGACCGGATACAACGTAGAAAATCATGCCATCGCCGGTCGAAGTTCGAAAAGTTTTTATGACAATGGACGTCTGCAGACCATTTTAGATAAGATTCAAGCCAATGATTACCTGCTGATCCAGTTTGGTATCAATGATTCCGCTTCATCGAATGCGGAACGTTACGCACCGGTTTGTGGAAATGTATCGAACCCGACGACCGGCTCTTTTGAATATTATATCAAATTTTATGTTGAAGGTGCCAAAGAACATCAGGCCACTCCTGTATTGATTTCTCCGACACTTGGATTGAAAGCCTATTCAAACGGGAAATTTGTAAGTAGTTATACGAATTACGCAAATGCAATGAAGAACATTGCAGACCACTATCAGATTCCGTATATTGATCTGAACAGTCTGATGGTGGATGACTACAACAAGATCGGCTATGATAAAGCCAAGTTATATCATTTGGCTGGTGTCGTAGACGGCTCCACAGACGGTACACACTTCAGCGAAGAAGGTGCCCAAAATGCTGCCAAACTTGTTTGTGGTAAATTGAATTCGATTTTACCGGATTCTTCTTTTAAAACGAATGCTTACTTTTTTCAACCGAATCCTCTTTGGAATTTTCTTTCAAAAGCGGCCTAAATTTTGATAAAAAAATCCCGGATGTCTCCATTTCAGACATCCGGGATTTTTATCAAGCTATTTCTTTTCGCTTTTTAGGCGTTTTACCAGATCCGCCATCTTGCGCTCCCAGTTACTCATCGGAGAATACCAGACACAAGCATAGACCTCTGGCAGTTTCAAATTCAAAGAGGAACAAACGATCACCGGCAGTTCGATACGTTTTTGTGCAAGCTGCTGCAAAAACATTTCTCCGCCGGCATAGTGGACCGACTCTCCTGGTCTTAGTGGATATTGCATATCTGTGATAGCAAAATCAAACGGTTGTCCCAATTCCTTCGCCTGCTCTATTTTTTCTATTCCATCCTGCACATTCGAAACATGCACGATCTCATCCACTCCACAATCAGCGAGTACCCGCTTAATCGCGATATATTTTTCGATACTGTCCTCCAAATGGATCATTCGCATTCTTTTGCCGCCTTTTTGCGTTTCAGCTCCTCTACACCAATCCAGAATCTGAGCATTCATCCGATCATTTTGTGCCACGGAAGTGGTATCTTCCATTCCCTGTCCGGTACATTCTCCACAGATATCCACACCGATCAGTTCTGTTTTTTCTGTAAAATACAAGACGATCTGTCTGAGCAGCTCTTTGTGCATCGTTCCCTGATCCCAGTCTGTCTGTAACACCTCTTTTGCCAAAACATCCTTATCAATGGACAGATACACAGCGAGCCTCTCTTTCTCCAATTCCTTTTGCAGCACTGTTTCCGGGTTATTTTTCAACTGTTCTGTGCTAAAATAGCACACACGATTTGGGAAATCTGTTTCGATTTCTTTATAATACGCTTCATTCACGCCGAGCAGCAGCACTTTTTTTAAAAGCGGCTGCTTTTGCAGTACACAACGCACCCAGGAACCACAGCTTAAGATATCTCCAAATGCGGATGCCTGCATATCTGTATGCCAGTCAAGCACTGCCAAAATATATGGCTGACGGATCTTTTCCGTCCAAAAGCTGCTTAGATAATGATAATTTCCACCGTCCAGAAAATGAATGCCCTCTGCAGAAAATGGTTCTAGTTTTTCCCGAATCTTCTGTTTTGCCTCCTCATCACAATATCCGTTTGTCCCCGGGATTTCCGTTCCCTCAATCCACTGATACGCTTCTTTTTGATAAAACGTTTGTTCCCGGTATACACCGCTGAAATTCATCATAATAATCGAATGTTCTTGTTTATTCATGCCCTTCACCTGCCTAGCTTAATTTCATCTGAAATGTTGTTTTTACCTTGCTGCCATCTTTTGCGATTGCCGTAAAACAAACCTTTTTTCCGATTCCTTTTTGTTTTACTGTAATGATCCCTTTTGCACTGATCGTCGCATATTTCGTATTATCCGATATCCATCTGACTGTCTTTTTATCGGCATTTGACGGTTTGATCACAGCTTTTAGTTTCCAGTTCGTTTTGCTCTTTTGTTTTTTTATCTGAATACTCTGTACATAGGTTCCAAATTCTGCTTTTACATTGATACTGCCGAGTGCATATTGTTTTACACTTTCTTTCGATATCTTCTTTCCGTTCACTGTTAATTTTTTCAGGTAAGCGCCTTTCTTCGGGACTGCTGTAATCGTCACAGTATCTCCGGGCAGACAGGCTCTCGGCGTCACTTTTATCGTTCCATTTCCTTTCATGCTTGTTTTTACCGGAACCAGATTGCTGCCAATTTTCTGTGTTCGAACAATTGTACTACAATCATCTGCCGCCAGACCAAACAACTGCGATCCTACCAAGGTTCCGACGAACGCTTCATTTTTTACGTCCTCCACACAGTTAAAGGTTGTCAGCGTAAATGCGCCCGTTTCTTTATTCTGATAAAAGGTATCCCCAAGCCCGTTACAAGGAAGTCCGGTAAATAGGATTCCTTCTTTTCCTATATCGATATTTCCGCGGTACATCTGATAGATCGTTTCTTTGAATTCTTTCTTTTCTACCGTCAGAGCATCTAATGTTCCATCTAATATGCGCCATTTTTTCCCGTCAAAGGCAAGTGTCTGCGGACAGGATTCCATTGGATTTGCCATTCCGAGCGCATAATACAACTCATCTCCGTCCTGTGTACATACCCCACCGGCTCGTCCCATCGGCAGGGATGGCGCACTTTTCCATGACACTGGCTCTTGCAGCGTTTTCGCCTCTAATACGTCTTTGATCATGTCTTTTTTTCCATAATCATATCCACCAATGACATAGAGTTTTCCTTTGCAGACACCTAACGTCATTTCACTGCGATTTTGATACTGTTTTGGAAGCTGTCCGATTTCTATCCCTGTCTGTGATTTAATTTCATAGGAAACCAAAGAAATTTGCTTCGAAACATCCCCTTCCTCCTGTCGGCTCATCAAAAAATACAAGTGCCCATTTAGATAGACCAGATTCGAGACCGCGAAACAATGGTCTTCCAATTCCTGGACTCCGTCTGCATTCAGTGTTTCCGACAGATCAAAGCGGTATCGCACTTCTGCATAATTGTCCGAAATCCAATCATCTTCACTTTTTCCCTCTGTAATGACGATCTGACTGATATTCCCTCCAAGTGCCTCATAAAAGAAAATATTTGTGCCATCAGTCAGAATCTGGTTTTCTTTCATGTTTTTTACTCGTTTTGATTCTTCACCGCCATACGCATATCCGCCCAATTCTCCATGTTCTTGATAGGCGTTTTTCCCTTTCACCAGATAAAAGGTTTTTGTCGTTGTACCGTAATTTGTCGTTACGGTAATATCCGCACAGGTATTCTGAAACCAGTCCCCTTCTACTGCCAGTTCTGTATCACCAAGAACCTTTGCTTTGACTTGTGTATCATCCACCTTTACGACTGTATCATCCACGAGAAACCCATAACCGTACAAATGTAGTTTTCCATCCTTCTTATAGACCGCATCCGATAAAAACGGTACCGGTCTGGAAATCTGCGATAAATCCAATACACCGCCACTCGCCGTTTTTTCCTCCAACTCCGGTGTCTTTCTGACGCTGCTTTTGATACAGTTCACCAGCTCTTTTGGGCTTCGTTCTTTGTAAGCTGCCGCTACAAGTGCAACTGCTCCTGTCACGTGCGGTACCGCCATAGATGTTCCGCTCAAATACTCATATCGGCCAAAATCCGTATTCTCCTGCGTTTCCATTCCATTCGAAACAGCCAGATCATCCACATAAAACTGATAATTTCCTTCTTTACTGCAACTGCCCTGCAAAACAATATAACGTTTCTGTGGATAACGCGACATATTTCGTTTCTCATTTTCTCCACATAATTGAGACCACCCGATTCCTCTGTCGGTATCCTGCACATCTGCAGCATCGATCATATAACACCCGATGCTATGCATTCGGATCAATTCTTCCATTTCCTCTTCTGTACAATCCTCCAGCATAAAACAGGACACTTCCTGTTTGTCTTTCGAATCAGTGTACGCCTGAACCATCGCACTGACCTTTGGATTTATTTTTTGCTGGGCAGGTGCTTCGTATGGGATCATGATATAAAGCATATCCCCTTTTTGAGCTCCTGATACGGAAACATGAAGCGACTTTCCACCTTTTGTTCCTACATAAGTGTTCTCATCCAAAGAAACGGAAATCAACGCATTTGTGTTCAACTCTTTTGCGCTTCTGTGCAATTCAATGCGATTTGGCATTCCCGCTGGTACATCTGCGTCTGTTGTCAAACTTCCATTATCCTGCTTTGTATACTCCGGCAGCACGAGCTGATCATAACTCTGATACAAGATACACGTATCGGCTCTCTGATTTGGTGTTAAAATTCCCGGTGTCAGTACTTCTTTCTTTGCGGTTGTTGATAAAATATCTGTTCCAGGCGCTGCAAGTGTCACACTTTTTTTACCATAGTTAGAATAAAATGCCAGTTCGTCCTTTTCGTTTGTCGCTGCAACTGTAATTGCATACGGACTGTTCAGTTTTGACTGTTCCGATGGTATCTCTTCGTTATTGATATCCATATCAATATTTTTCCCGTCATTTCCTGCTGCAAACACGCTGATGGCTCCTGCCTCTCCAACTTTATTGATCACACGTGTCAGAATCTCTCCGTAACTGCCGTCCCAAGAATTATTCACCGCAACAACACGAACTCCCAGTTGCAGCGCACGATATATGTACTGATATGCGGATATGATGTTTTCCTGACTGCCATATCCAGACGCATCTAACACTTTCAATGCCATAAGTTTTGCTTTCTGATTGACACCACTGATTCCAATTTCATTATTCCCCACTGCTGCTATGATTCCGCTGCAATGTGTCCCGTGTCCATTGTCATCCTGTGGATTGTCGTCGCAATTTACAAAGTCATACCCGTGTTCGCCAGGGAGAACTCCCTGATAATTATTTTGCCATGCCACTCCTTCCAAGTCTGGGTGTGTAAAATCCATCCCACTATCTACAACTGCGATCACATCTTCGGTTCCTGTCGTCACTGCACCTGTATCTGCTCCGCTCCATATTCCGTCCGGATGAATATCTGCCCCTTCGATTCCTCCGTTTTGTCCGTCATTTTCCAAAGACCACTGATACTCTGACAACGCATCATTCGTCAATGCATCCGCGTGATAAATATAATTTGGTTCTGCCAGCTCAATATCTTTTTCTTTTGATAATTTTTGAATCATATCCTCCGTTGAAAGCGTATCGGATGTGATCACCCCTACACGCAATATTTTTGTCTCGTCACATGTTTCTTCCGTTCTTCCCGATTTTGTCGGTTCCTCCCCATTTTCCTGTGCCTCTCCAAATGTCAAAATCTCTTCTACTGTCATATCGGCTTTTGCAAGCAATGCTCCGGTTGCATCTTCAAACTCTGCTTCACTTTTTTGTCCGGCCGCGTCTGATCGAAATAAAACCAGTGCCTCACCCTGCCGATACACTCCCTCAACTGTCTCTGTTTCCTGAGAAACTGCCGGCTTTTCTACCACAGTTTCTGCTCCTGTCGGAAAAGAAAACAATTCTGTAAAAAGTGCGATACTTAACCCCATTGCAAGAACTTTTTGGATTCCCCGTTTCATGGTTCTTCCTCCTTTATGAAGTACATTTTAAAAAGAGACTTTTGAACCACTTTTTTCCTTCTGGTCCAAAAGTCTTTCCACTCTATTTTACTTGCTTTCTCTATCCCTTGCAAGTCAAATTGCTCTTTTACTTTGTTTTCTTTTTGACAAAGATCACTTTTATTTTCACATTTTGAGTTGCATACAAGGTTTTCTTTTTACCTTTTACTTTTTTCCCATTTACCTGAAACGTCTGTACACGACACCCTTTTTTCGGTGACAAAGATATCGTAATTTTCTCTCCTGGAACGGCTTTCTTTTTATTCACATTTACCGTACCACTTCCTTTTTTTCCAGTTGTTACTGTATAGATTCCGCTTTTAACTTTCACGGAACGAAGTGATGCCGCATCCGCTTTTTCCGAGATGCCGATCAGCTGGTTTCCCACCACACTTCCGGCAAATGTATCTGTTGCCAAATTTTCAATGCAATTATATTCCGTCGCCTGATACGTTTTTTTGGTAGTCAGATAATAAAACGTATCCCCTAATCCGTCCGTTGGAATTCCGGTAAACAGCAGACCCTGTTTGCAAATACCAAGATTTCCGCGATAAATATCATATACCGTCTGCTGATAGGTCTGTGTCGTTTTTGTCAACGGTTGCATCCTTGCTCCCTCTTCTTTCCATGTTTTCCCATCAAAACTCAAAAGCTTCGGACAATTATTGTCTGCCTGTTTTGCTGCTCCAAGTGCATAGTACAATTTTTTACCGGACTGGATACATTCTCCTGCAGCCCGCCCAGTTGGAAGAGAAGGTGCTTTTTTCCATTTAGTATTCTTTTTTTCCGGATTACTCGCCACCATAACACTTGTGGATAACTTTCGTTTGCCATAATCATAGCCACCGATCAAGTACAATTTTCCATTGTATACACCCAGCGTCATGTCACTGCGATTTTTATAAGCAGAAGGCAATGTTCCCATTTTTGTGTAAGACATTCCGTTCTTTTTCACCGTAACAGAAATCAACTGAATTTGCTGATACGCCGAACCGTTGCTTTTTATAGAAAGCAATGCGTACAATTTTCCGTTCAGGCATACCAGATTTGACACCAGATGATACTCTTTAAACGATTCTTCATCCTCTTCATAAGCATCTTTTTCACAAAAATAGAGTTCATTTTTTATCTTCACTTTATTTTTTTCCATGCCAAGCTGAAAAATACTGCCGCTGCTGTCCCGATACAGATACAGATATGTTCCATCCGACACGACTCGCATCTGCTCCGGTTGATCATCCGTGAATGCATTCTCCCATTGTAACAGCCCTGAATTCTGATAAGCTGTTTTCCCTTTGACCAGATAGCAGGTTTTCTCGCTCGTTCCATAAGCCGTCTTCACGCAAATCTGCACCTGTTTATTTTTGTACTCCGCTGCGTTTACAAGCAGTTCATTTGCATTTGTCACTGTTGCTTTTTTCTCTTTCCCATTCATCACAACGGTGGTTGCTTCTTTTTGAAATCCATATCCTGCGATACGAAGCTGATTTTTTGTAGAAAATACTGCTTCGTATAAAACTGGAGCCGGCGTCTTTAGACCATTAAAATCCAGCATGCCTTTACATTCTGTTTTTTCCTCTAATTCCTCTGTTTTACTCACACAACTTTTTAACATATTCACTCGTTCCAATGCCGTCAATTTCGGATATGACTCACTCAAAAGAGCGGCTGCTGCCGTCACACAAGGTGCAGCCATCGATGTACCGTTCGCAAACTCATATTTTCCATATAACTCCTGTTCATTGTTCTCCCCTTTTGTCACCCCAAAATCATCCAGATACAGTGTATAATCCCCTTCGTATGCACACACGATCTGAATCACCAGCATTTTTTTCTGAATCGAATCACTCTTATTTGCCGGAATCGTCTGTGTAATATGATCCCAGTACTGTCCACTTCCGCTTTTTAACACCTGTCCGGATGAAAAATTTCCTAATGTCATCATTCCGTCATTCAGTTTTCCGGCAGCCTCTTCTGCATCCAGCTCATAGTAAAAGACACTTCCCGGTATCTCTGTCTGATCCGTTGTTTCTGCCACCGCCTTCGTCTGAAAGCTCATTGTTGCATCTGCTGTCTGATTCGACAGAAGTTCGAACGGAATAGAAGTGTAAATTACATCCCCGCTCTTTACGCCTTTTACTGATACACAAAGTCCCTGTCCGCCCGCTGAACCAAAATATTCTTCCTGTGTCGCAGCAACTTCCATCTGCACTTCGTTACGGTTTACCTGCAGATTTTTTCGCACCTCTATGCGAAGCGGATATCCTGCTTCTTCTGTCACTGCCTGCAGACTTCCATCTTCTGCTCTTTGATAAGATAAAACGGTTTCCCCATCGTAATTTCGATACAAACTACATAGACGGTTTCGCAGTTCGTCATCATATATTCCCGGATTAAACACTGGTGTAGTTACACACGAGAGACTGTCACAGCCTGCCGCAGCCAATGTAACTCTCTGTTTTCCATAATTGGAAAACTGCGCCAATTCTCCTTTTTCGTTGACCGCCGCAACGGAAACGGCATAGGGACTCTCCACCACTGCTGTCTCCCCCGGCTCTAAATCTGCCTGTGTGATATTGTCCACATTTTCCGCATCATTTCCGGCAGCAAAAATGCTGAGGGCATTTGCCTGGCCGACTTTCGTTACAACCTCTGCCAAAATACGGCTATATCCACCTGTCCAGGAATTATTGACCGCTGTTACCGGAACTCCCAGCTGGATCGCATCATAAATATATTGATATGCTTGGATTGCAAGTGCTGTATCCCCCAGGCCATCTTCATCCAAAAATTTCAATGCCATGATCTTTGCTTTCTGACAGATTCCACTGATTCCCATCTCATTATTTCCCTCTGCAGCCAAAATACCGCTGCAGTGCGTTCCGTGTCCGTTATCATCCATCGGATCCGCATCCTCATTTACAAAGTCATATCCATGCTCACCCGGTAAAACCCCCTGGTAGGGATTCACCCACATATTATTGATAAACTCGGGATTTTGATAATCAATTCCGGTATCAACCACCGCAATCACCTGATCGGTTCCGGTCGTGCCATTCCATACATCAGACAAATGCAGATCCACACCAGGTGTTCCACCGTTTTGTCCTTGATTCTCTAATGCCCACTGTTCTTTTGCATATGAATCCGAAGTCAGATTGGCCGTATGGCAGAGATAGACCGGTTCCGCCATTAAAATATCGTTTTCCTTTTCTACCTGTCGCAGCATTTGCTCTGTTGATGCATAGTTCGACTCCAATACCCCTACAAGCAGATCCGACTCTTTTTTTTCTGTATTCTCAGTATTCGGATTTATTGAATTTGACCGGTTTTTTTGAGACAATATCGCTTTTTTTTCTCCAAACTGATAAAAATCTGTCAATTCCATACTTTGCGCTTTTGCAATATGCTCTGCCGCTGCCTGCAGGCCTTTTTCATTTTTTTGTAATGCGTTTTCGCGAAACAAAACCAAAATTTTTCCCTTTCGATATTCGTCTTCATCCACTTCCTGCTCCTGCGGATCTCCTTGAATTTCTTTCTGCTCATCCGCTGTCTGCTCCTGCCATCTGTCTGGTGTCTGATCCTGTACCTGTTCGGACTTACTTTCAGATATTTCCTGTGCCAGACCCAAATCTGTTTCTCCGATACACAGACTGGTTAAAATCGAAATCTGCATCATCCATGCAACCATTTTTTTGCTTGTTTTTCCCCTCATAACACGTATCCTCCACTTCTTTATTCTTCAAAAGTGCCTGATATTTCTGCCTGTCCTGAGTTGTACCACTTTTTTCACAAAAAAACAAAAAAGAGACAGAAAAGAATGACGGTTCTTTTCTATCTCTATTATAACAAAAAATTGATTCATTTTGGTACTTATTTACTACATTTCTTTTGTTATATCTTACATTTTGTAATTGTCGCCTGATGGTCGATCCTGCTTCGATTTTCGTAATCAAATAGCAGATAATAAGGTTCCTCCTGACGAGCCAAACGTTTTGTTTCTCCCTCCTGCAAAAGTGCATAATGAAACGGTTCCACATGGGAAAGTTTACCCTTTTTGCAGAACTGATGTGTCACTTGTTTAAAACTCTGCAATGGCACTGCCCAGTCGGGACGGCTTTTTGCATTCTCCCGCGCATACAGATCAAATGTCGCTGCTTCACAATACCGCTCTATCTCCTTTGGATCTTTCCTTTTTGCAAATTCCAAAAAAATGGAAAATCGCTGCAGACGGGAATGCTTTTGATCAAAATATCCCTGCTCTTCATAAAATTGACCCAACTCCACAAACATTTCAAAGGCGCTGTCATACTGCTGCTCCAACAGGCGAATCAACATTTGAAATTGTCCGCTGTTATAGTATACTTCCAGCATTTCCTCCACCTGTTTGATCTTTAACACTTCTGCATAAGAAAGCCAATTTGTACAAAGTACCTCATATGGTGGCTGACTGCTGTATTTCAAACCATACTCCTGCTGATGCTCATAGATGTAAGACCCCTTCAACACCTTCAAAAATCCAAGTTGCAGCTGTTGAGGCTTCAACGCATAAATTTCATCAAAAGAATGTGTAAATGTTTCGTAATCCTCATACGGCAGCCCTGCAATCAAATCCAAATGCTGATGGATATTCTTGGGTTTTTTTACTTTTTCTACGATCGTCTTCACCCGTTTTAAATCCATGGAACGATGAATTTCCTGAATCGTCGCCGGATTTGTGGTCTGCACACCTATTTCCAGCTGTATCAGCCCCGGTCGCAGTGTTGCCAAAAAAGCAATTTCTTCCTCATCAAGCAGATCTGCCGCAATCTCAAAATGAAAATTGGTGATTCCACGATCGTTTTCTTTCAAAAATTTCCAGATTTCCATTGCACGTTTTTTCTCACAGTTAAATGTGCGGTCTACAAATTTCACCTGCGGCACTTCCTGTTCAATAAAAAATGCCAGCTCTTTTTTTACCAGATCCATCGAGCGAAACCGCAGACTCTTTTCGACAGATGACAGACAATAACTGCAGCGAAATGGGCATCCGCGACTCGTCTCATAATAAATGATCTTGTTTTTGAACTCATCCATATCTTCATAACAAAATGGGATGGTACTCATATCGAGCACCTCCTCCCATTCATTGATCTGAATCGTTCCATTCTCTGTACGATAGGCCAATCCTTTGATTTCTGAAAGTGCTCCGTCACCATCCACATAATAGGCACAAAGATGTTCGAAAATTTTTTCTCCCTCACCCATCATGATACCGGTAACAGCCGGATTTTCTCGCAAAAAAGTTTCTACCTCATAAGACACTTCTGGTCCGCCCAGCCAGATTGGAATGTCCGGACAAATCTTATGAAACTCAACGATCAACTCTCTTACATATCTGATATTCCAGATATAACAGGAGAAAAACAACACATCCGGATGCTGTTTATAAATTCCAGCCAGAATGTCCTCTACCCGATGATTGATCGTATACTCTGCGAGTGTAATCTGATTTCGATAGCGTTTTGCATATGCCCGCAGACTATAGACAGCCAGATTGGAATGAATATATTTCGCATTAATTGCTGTTAATAAAAGCTTCATACTTTTAATCCCGATTGGCATCTAACACGCGCTGCACATTCGCTTTCTCTGCTGCAACCGCATCATATAGCCCATCTAATGCATCAAACTGTTTTTCGCGCAGCGGCTCAACAATCTTACAGACTGCATCATATAAATGATGCAGTCCAAGATTTGCAGAGACTCCTTTTAAGGAATGCGCACAGTTAAATGCTTCCTCATAATCCAGACTTTCCAGCTTTTCCTTTAATTCTTCAAATGTAGTTTCTTCCATAAATCGCTCCAGACAGCTGACATACAATTCTTTGTCATCCATAAAGCGATCCATGATCTCCTCCATGTCTACACCCAGTTCCTGTAATTCCGTAAATAACTGATCTTTCATCTAACCGTCCTCTTTCTGAATCTCTTTTTCTGCTATTCTACATTTGTCCCGCTGTTTGATCTCCTGTCTGATCCGGTGTCTGAACTGCATTCACATGAATGATGCACTGTACTTTTGTTTCAACACCGCTTGTCGGATTCTTTACACTATAAACAATGGTATAATCGCCGACTTTTGTAAACGTATATTTCTGAGCTGCTTTCTGAGAAATCTTTGCAAATTCTGTCTCGTCCGGTGCCTTCACTTCCACTGTCACTTTCGATGTCAGATCCTTACCGGATACCAGTTTCGCTTTCACTCCCTTGAGCAGATTTTGTGTACTGCTGCACTCTACTGTGATTTCTTTCGAAATACCGGTCAACTTCGGTGCTTTTGTATCCTGTACTTTAACTGTCATATACTTCTTCGTCGTTTTCTTACCGGTTGGATTTGTACTGCAGTACTGCACTTTGTAAGTACCCATTTTTGTAAATGCATAACTTTTGCTGCTCTTTTCGCTTATCGCTTTGTACGTCTTTTCTCCCGGTTTGCGTACAGAGATTTTTATATTCTTTGTCAGACTTTTTCCGGAAACAAGTTTTGCTTTTACCCCGGATCGCAGATTCAATTTTCCTTTATATTCCACTTTCTTCTCTGCTTTTACACCCGAAAGAACCGGAGGTTTTGTATCCTGAACCTTTACTTTTGCAACCACTTTTGTAGTTTTTTTATTGTTCGGATTCTTTACATAATAGATAAATTTATAGGTTCCAACTTTCTTTAACTGATAATTTCCTTTTGGAACACTGTGCTCTTTTTTCTCACCAGGTCTGATCACTTTCAATTTGATCTTTGATGTCAGATTCGTTCCGCTCGCATTTTTGGCTTTCACACCTTTACGCATATTGACATAAGAACGATATTCCCGTACACTCGTCTTTTTCGAAACACCAGTGATCGTTGCCGGCTTGGTATCGACTACTTTTACGGTTACCGTCGCCGTCGCTGTTCTTCCCATTCCATCTGTGACAGAATATTTCACCGTATATGTACCTATTTTTTTTGCATTGACATTACCGGTGCAAACAACTGAAGATGTGATATCATTTCCCAGAGAATCTTTTGCTTTCATGCCGTTTGGCGCATAGAAACCGGAACCGCATTCAATGGTTCTCGGCACTCCGGATACATCGATTGTCGGAAAGCTGTTCCGATATGGATTCGCCGGATCCGGATCCGTCGGGTCCCATCCCATCTTCTGCGAAGCATTGACATGAATTGTCGCCGGTTTTCCAAGCGGATCGTTTGCAGATGTACCATTGATGATCGTTACACGCATTCCGGAAGGACAATTGTCATAAATCCACTTCGATGCAGCAACCGTCAGTCTGACACATCCATGAGAAGCCAGTGTTCCCAGTTTGTTATACTGTGCATAAGATTGTGTCGCTTTATTCTGTGCATAATACCATACAGAATGGAATAGCACGCCACCTGTGATACGCGTACAATACTGTCCGTATACATTTCCGTCTAACACATGCCAGACATATTTATTACTCGTATAGAACGTACCGATCGGTGTGGCATTTCCTGCAGAACAGGTAAATGCTTTCACCGGCTGTCCACTGCTGTTAAAAATCGTTACGACGTTCGTTCCCTTATTGACCTGTGCATAATAGGAACCGGCTGCTTCTACTTTCTGTGGGCATAAAGCTGTCACACAGATACATAAAATCAGCGCAAATAAAAAACACTGCTTTTTTCTGTTACTTGTTTTGCTCATTTTTTGCTCCTTACTTTACTGTAAATTTTTTTGTCACACTCCATTTTCCCCATACTCTTTTTTTGTCGACAGTTTTATAGCTGCGCACCCGAATATAATAGGTACTTTTGGTCTTTAGATTTTTTATTGTCTTTTCTGTGACTTTATTTGATTTTACCAGTACTTTTTGACTGGTTTTAAAATCAGCTTTCTTTGAAAGCATGATTTGATACCCTGTTGCGTTTTTATTCTGTTTATAGCAGATTTTAACCTGCTTCTTTCCCGCCTGCAGCTTTGTAATCTTCTGCTGAGCAGGCTTACTGGATGCTGTGCTCTTTGTTGTAGTCGTAGACATTACCGGAACACGACTAGAGGATCCACCGGAATCTTTTTTTGCTGTCGGAGAAATACCTTTCCAAAATGATTCTTCTATATGCGAGCCGTTTTGATCTAAGCTGCTTGATCGCATCGCTTTATCACTGCGGTTAAAATAGGAATACATACATACTTTTCCCATCTGTCCGTCTAAATCATCCCATGTACAATCGACAGCGTACCAGTTTCCGTAGAGCTTTACCTTATTCCACTGATGGACTTTACTGGTCACACAGATCGTTGGAATTCCTGCCTTATTGCAAAGCATCTGAAACAGCTGGGAATAGCCGGCACATACAGATTTTTTTGTAAGAATGATACTGTCAATCTGCTGGTTTTCCATCATATTCATGGTATTCGTATCATAAACTGCAGCCTTTGCCACGATATCATGGGCCTTTTTTTCTTTTGCGATCACAGTTTTTTCTTTTGCGATCGTTGCATCCCAGGACTTCACTTTTTTCTCAATCTTTGTGGTCGTCTTATAACGAGTGGAACCGTTTCGGTATTTGTTGCTCATACATGCCGCAATCTTTGCCTCACCGTTCGAATACAAGACCTGATTTGTCAAAAAATAATATTGCGGATTTGACAGGAAAAAGATTTCAAACACCTGTCTTGCCCGGGCTTGCGAAAGCGAACCGATACTGATGCAAGGCAGATAACTGATATTGGAATATCTGTAATAATAATAATCTTTTTTTCCTGTTAACGCAGTGATACACTGTTCATCCAGTTTCCGATATAATTTTTTCTCTGCGCTGGAAAGTTTGGAATACGTATAGGTACTCCGATATTTTTTCCATGCACTTGCCGATTTTCCTGTCGCACTTTCTTCAAGAACATCAGATTCATCCGGTGTCTGCTCCACAGGTTCCTCTTCGATCAAAACATCCTCTGGAACCAAGACTGCACTACATTTCTGCACATCCCCCGTTACATACGTTTGTTTCTGCTGTAAGACCAGTTCTTCTGCAACTACGCTTTCACTTCCCAATGTAGCGCAGATCAACATAGCACATATAAGCGCGATAATTTTCTTTCCCTTCTCCATCTTTTCCACCGTGTTTTCTGCACGTCCCTTTCTATTCATTCTTCTTTATGGTTTCTTATTGCGTTTCTATTCCTGTTTTTATTTATGTCATCCCAAATTATAACATATTTTTCTGCAGACGTCTTGCCTTTTTTTCTATACAGTATGCCGGGTTTCGAAAAACATTCCGCGTTTTCAGTTCTTTTTTTCTCTCAATTTTTCTTCCAAAGCCGAGATGACTGTCTCTAGCACCTTTATCCGTGCAAAATACTTATTATTTCCCTCTACAACGATCCATGGCGCCTGCTCTGTGGAAGTCTTTAAAAGCATTTCATCCACTGCTTTTTCATATGCATCCCATTTTGCACGGTTTCTCCAGTCCTCATCTGTGATTTTCCACTGTTTTGCCGGATTTTCCTGCCGTTCCTGAAACCGTCTCTGCTGTTCGTCTTTGTCGATCTGCATCCAAAATTTTAATACCACTGTTCCAAATTCTGTCAACTGCCGTTCCATCTGATTGATTTCCCGATATGCCCGTTTCCATTCTGCTTCTGTACAAAATCCCTCAATACGCTCTACCATCACTCTTCCATACCAGGAGCGATCAAAGATCGCAATATGTCCATCTTTCGGAAAACGTGTCCAAAAACGCCACAAATACTGATGAGCACGCTCACTGTCATTCGGCGCACTGATTGGATTTACCACATAGCCGCGCGGATCCAATGCCTGCGTCAGTCGTTTGATCGCACCGCCTTTTCCGCCTGCATCCCAGCCTTCAAACGCCAGAACAACCGGAATCCGTGCACCATAGATTTCATTGTGCAGCTCTCCAAGTCGTTTCTGAAGTTTTTCCAGCTTTTCTTTATATTCTTCTTTTGTCAACGCACAATTTAAATCCACGCCCTGCAGAATACTAGTCGCATACGGTTCCATTTCCGACTGTACACAGATTTCTTCCTTTTTATCCTGCTTTTCATTTTGCGCTTTTTTCTTTGCTATCGCTTCTTCCATCGCTGTTACGATGATCTGCATTGCCTTTACTGCTGCGTACTCGGCATCCATCGATTCCACGATTTTCCATGATGCATACTCACTTTCTGTTTGCTCAATGACTTCCTCGTTCAGTTCCAGATACCGGTCATACTCCTTATTGCGTGCAAGATCCTCCTTGCTGACCCGCCAGCTTGTCTTCTTCGACTGCAACAATTTCTCCTGTCGCTTTTTTTGTTCTTTTTTCGTAATGTGTGCAAAAAGTTTGATGATCAGGCAGCCGTCCTCTGCCATCATCTGCTCAAAAGAACAGATCTGCTCGATTCTTCTTCTCACCACTTCCTCTTTTGGATTCTCCCGAAACCGATCCCGAAGTACCCAGCGATACCAGCCACAATCAAAAATAGAAATTCTTCCTTTTTCCGGCGTCTTTGACATATAGCGCCAGAAAAACGGATGCATCCGCTCTTCGTCTGTCTCTGTCCCATTTGTGTAAACCGTAAATCCACGTGGATCCAGCGGCTCAATGATCTTTCGGATCAGCGTTCCTTTTCCGGCTGTGTCTAACCCTTCCACTACGATCATTACCGGTATTCCCAGCTCTTTTGCTGCACGCTGCAGATATGCAAGTTTCGGCTGCAGCTGCTCCATATTTGCCTTGTACTCTT
Source organism: Lachnospiraceae bacterium (assembly GCA_051880395.1). GTDB lineage: Bacteria > Bacillota > Clostridia > Lachnospirales > Lachnospiraceae > JBJENW01. Next base: position 52,901 of record JBJENW010000133.1, read on the forward strand.
TCTTTCCGATTTTTTTCTCCAGATCAATTTTTTCTAACATACGCATCTTCTCCTTTACATCCGCATGAGTTTCTGGTTACTTACAGATATTTTGCTTCAAAATCCTCTGCCTTCATCGGCTTGTCAAAGTAATAGCCCTGTATCAGATCCACCCCGATCTGCTGTAAAATATGATACTGCGTGTCGTTCTCCACGCCCTCCACGCAAACACGCATGCCAAGTGTCTGTGCCAATTCGCGCACGATTTTTACAAACACTCCCGCATACTCATCCCGTCCAATATCCGTGATAAAACATCTGTCAATCTTGATCACATCGATCGGCATTTCCCGCACATGGTTCAAAGACGAATACCCCGTTCCAAAATCATCCAGTGCCACGCTCACACCAAGCTGTCGAATATCTTCCAAAACATGTTTCATGCGCACCATGTCATTAACTGCCAGTCCTTCTGTCACTTCTAAGATCAGATTTTCCGGATTTAGCTGACTTTTTTCCAATGCATCTTTGATCGTTTCTACAATGTTGTTTTGCAGTAACTGAATGATAGATAAATTTACATTCACTTTGTACTCCGGATGACCATGCTCATTCCAACAACGGCAACGCGCACATGCCTGGCGCAACACATACTCCCCAATCGGAATGATCAGACCAAGGTATTCCGCCAGCGGTATAAACTCCACCGGAGAAATCATTCCAAGTTCCGGGGAATTCCAGCGAATCAACGCCTCCGCACCTTCACAAGGATGGTCCGGTTTCGCCGCATCCACGACCGGCTGATAATATACTTCAAATTCATCAAAATTTTCCGAAATCGCCTGACGCATATTTTTTTCCAGATCCAGACGCTTGATACTGGATGCTTCCACCGTATCATCATAGTATTCTACCCGGTTTTTTCCTTTTCGTTTTGCCTCATAAAGTGCAATATCCGATTTTTTGATCAGTTCCGACACTTCTTCTCCATCTCGCGGAAAGCGTGCGATTCCCATGCTCATCGAGCAGTAATATTCTGTTTTTTTCAATAAAAACGGTTTTGAAAAGATGGAGCGGATTTCTTCTAGTATGCGGTTTAAGTCCATATACTGGCTATTTGTCACAATGATCATAAATTCATCGCCGCCAACACGATAACAATTTTGAGACAACCCCTGAATCTGTCGCAGTTTCTTGGCGATCGACTGGATCAGCACATCTCCATACTGATGTCCCAATCCCTCATTGATATATTTAAAATCATCCAGATCCAGATACAACAATGCTCCGTCCAGTTCTACCTCTTTTACCCGTAAAACAGCCTCTTTTAAATCATCTTCGAGTCTTCTTCGATTATACAAACCTGTGAGGAAATCATGATTTGCCTCCCGCTCGATCAACAGCTGGTAATTTTTTTTGTCTGTAATGTCATACACCGTTCCGAGCACACAGGTCTCCCCATGAATCCAGTCTATTTTCGTCTGATGTACTTCCAGCCACTGTTCTGTCTCTGAAATATAAATTTCAGACTTGTTATGTTCTGACGGAATCGACAGAATTTGTATTCGCATCTCATTCAGATTCTGCCCAAACAGCTTTTTCAACATGGTGTTTGCATACATCACCTGTTTTTCTTTTGGCTGTGTCACATAAACACCACATTGCATGTTTGCCAAAACCTGCTCCAAAATCTGATAAGAACCAGTCAGAGAATTTTTTTCTATTCGTTTTTCCAGCACCTGCTCTATAATCTCGCGTATTTTTTGGAATCCACAAAGTTCCTCATTTTTCCAGGTTCGATCTTCTGTTTTCTCCATAAAAAGCAGATACATGACCGCTTTTTCTTCTCGACAGATTGGGAGTGCCGCAAATGCACGGATTCCGTTCTCCTGTAAAAACTGTGAAAATTTCTGTGGAAGAACCGTACCGGTCGAAACCACAGATGCCCGCCCGGTCCAAAACGGAAGATCCTCTTTTTTCCATGTTTTTCGAGATGTTTTTTCTTTCTGTACAACGCATGCTTTCTGCCAGATGCCGATTTGTTCCACCTCTTTTTCGTCTGCTGATATCTGCAAAACGCTGACGCTTGATAAATTCCAGAATTCTCCTGCTTCTTGAGTGACTTGATTTAGTATCTCCAAAAACGGCTTTCTTGATACCGATCGTTCCAAAATCCGAAGCAACATCTGCTCTTCTCTTTTTTCAGATTGTGCCTCATCCATTTTCTGTTTTGTCCTTCTTCTTTCCCAATCTGCACATTCCTTCTGAAATTTGATGGAAAAGTATGTTTTTGAGAGCACCACCAAAAGATCTGCTGCCCGCCAAAAATCTGTTTCTGTCGTTTTTTCCTCTATAAAACCGATCATTTCCCAAAATGCAATTGTTTCACTCTCATTTCTCACAGGAATCAAACAATAACGCAGATCATCTCTTCCCGTCTTTTCTTCTATCATGTCTTCCATCAGACAATTTTCCATTTCTTCCCTGCACTGTTCCCATGTAATTTGCTGACGCACCTGCTGTAAAACAGCATACACTTGAGAATCTCCGGAAAATTTCGTACATGGCTCCTGTTCCATTGTCCAAAGCTGTACACTCACATGGTTTGACGCACAAAAGCTGTCCTGCACTGTCTGTAATTCATTTTTGTCAAACATCAGTTTCATATTTTTATCCTCAATCTATACTTTTTTTTCTAGTACCAAAAGAGATGTTCCCTCTTTTTTTCGTATTTCCCATTCCTTTCGCAACTTCCAGTTCGGATGCAAACGCATCTGTTTTTTCAGACAACCAACCTCTCCGCTGTAACACACGATTCTGCCACCTGGTTTTAATACTTCTTCCGATTTTTCCAAAAAAAGTCTGTAAAACTGGTCTAAATCCTGCCGGGTATCGTCTTTTCCCCTTCCCGGAAGGTTCGTCACGATTTCATCAAACAGATATTCATGCGTGAAATCAAAAAAATCCCGGTGAATCAGATGTACCTGCAAACCTGCTGCTCTTGTATTCCTTCTTGCTTTTTCAACTGCCTCTCCAAACGTATCGATCGCATACATATTCCTGGTCGCAAGACATCTGTGACGCTCGACCAACATCGTTGCGACCCCACAAAACGGATCTAACACCTGCGCATGTTCTGTCAGATACGGCCGCGCCAATTGCATAAAAAGCGCTGCGAGAGGCGGTGCGATCGATGCTGCCACCACTTCCTTTCGATACTGAAATCTTGTATCCGGTATGGTCATCAGACGAATCCCCGCCAGAAATGTTTTGCTTCCACTGTTCATCAAGCGAATCTCCACTTCATAATCTGATGTGGAATTCAGTAAAAAACGGTTGCTTTCTTTTTCAATTGCTGCCGCCATCCGCTTTGTAAACCGACTTCGCATCTCTAAATCCATGGAACCTTTCACTTCCAGACGAAAATAAAATGGTCCCGGCTCTTTGTGACACTTCTTTAAGAGGCTGCATAGATTTGATGCAGCAATTTTTTCCCCAATTTCTTCCGGTGTACCGGAAAGATTCCGACAATTTTTTAACAAGATCAGACACTCACGGTAAGTCCGGATTTTCAAAATCTGTTTCAAATGCGTGGTCAATATGTGGACTCCGGGACGAACAACCTCAAAACGATCCTCTTTTGGAATCTCCTGTGCCGTCACCTGCTGCTGATCTGGATATGTCGTCAAAAGCAATTCCAATGTTTCTCCATATCCACAAAACGTATGGATCTCGCTGCCATTTAAATCATGCAGCAGATTCTGCAACTGCCGGATTTCTTCCCGATAATGCTTTTCTTCTTCCGGCTTTGGTGTCATCTGTTGTAATTCATTCAGCCGCTTCGTCAGCGGTTCTTCCAACTGCAAATAATCTAAATGCTCCAGTGCTTTCAGATAAGAGGATTTTACAAACAGCTGCATTTCCGTTTCATATGCTCTGTAGATTTCTCCCACTGCATCCTGCTGATGCGTCTCGCCGAGGATGAGTGCTGCATTTTTCCGTATTTTCGGATCTTCCATCTGCAGGCATTTTTTTAAAATATCCCCCTGCTCTTTCTGCAGTTTTTCCCATCGGGCAAGTGCATCCCGGTCTTTTAACTCCTGCCGGAGTGCAATGAGATTTTTTCGCACATCCGTTTCTTCTTTCAACTGTTTGTATCGTTCCTGTATCATATGGTTTTACGTTTCCTTCACTTCATTTATTTTTGCAGCAGCTTCCCACCATGCTGTCTTCGTTTTTGCTTCTATTTATATTTTACTGTATGCACCTTTTTTTTGCAATCCTAACTATGAAAAAAAAGCTCATTTTTCCACTATTTCCATATATTTCCAATCACATCGTCAAATATCTGCAGAGTCTGTTCTAACAGTTCTTTTGTATGCCCTTTCGAAATAAAGATTGCTTCAAACTGCGACGGTGCCAGATAAACACCCTGATCTAACATCGCATTGCAATACTTTGAAAAGGCCTGGGTATCAGATGCTTTTGCATTTTCATAATTTTTCACTGGTTTTTCTGAGAAATACAAACAGCCAAGCGCACCGATATGATTCACCTGGCACGGAAGATGTTTTTGTCGAATCCGTTTTTCCATTCCCATAAAGAAATCGTCTGCCAGCTCCTGAAGCTGCGCATAATACTCTGGATGTTCCTTTAAAATCGTAAGATGCGTCACTCCCGCTGCCATCGCAACCGGATTTCCGCTCAGAGTTCCTGCCTGATAAACCGGACCAAGTGGTGCCACAAGCTCCATGATCTCGCGTCTTCCACCGTATGCCCCGACCGGCATTCCTGCACCGATGATCTTTCCGAACGTGGTCAGATCCGGCTTAATGCCAAACAGGCCCTGTGCACCATCTAACGCCAGACGAAATCCGGTGATAACTTCATCAAAGATCAACAGAGAACCGTATTCATCACAGATTTGTCTCAACCCCTGTAAAAATCCAGGTTCCGGCAGGACTACGCCCATATTTGCCGCCACAGGTTCTACAATGATCGCAGCGATCTGTTCCCCGTATTTCTGAAATAATTCTTTGACGCTTTCCAGATCATTATAGACAGCCGTCAGCGTATCTTCTGCACAACCTTTTGGCACCCCGGCGCTGTCTGGTACGCCGGATGTCATGACGCCGGAACCCGCTTTTACCAAAAGACAATCCGAGTGTCCGTGGTAACATCCAGCAAATTTCACAATTTTATCCCGTCTTGTATAGCCTCTTGCCACACGGATCGCACTCATCGTTGCCTCGGTTCCGGAATTGACCATTCGCACCATCTCCACAGATGGTACAATGGAACAGATCAATTTTGCCATGGTCACTTCAATCTCTGTTGCCGCACCAAAGCTCAGTCCGTTTTGACAGGCCGCCACTACGCTATCTCGCACTTCCTTTTGATTTTGTCCGAGCAGCATCGGTCCCCAGGAACCGATAAAATCAATATAGCGCCTGCCATCCGCATCCCATAAAAACGGTCCGTCCGCTTTTTCCATAAACCGTGGATAACTTCCAATCGATCCAAAGGCCCTCACTGGAGAATTCACACCTCCCGGAATATATTTTTTTGCCTCTTCAAATAATTGTTGTGATCTTGTCATCAGCCAATTCTCCCTTCTGCCAAAAAGCCTGCGATTTCCTCTGCAAAATAGGTAATATAAATATCTGTTCCGGCACGAAATGCTGCTACTGCCATTTCGCAGATGATACTGTCCTCATCGATCCACCCTGCGCCTGCCGCCGCTTTTACCATCGCATATTCCCCGCTGACACTGTAAGACGCCACTGGAACCTGCACAACATCGCGAACCTCTCGGATCAGATCCCCATATGCCATTGCAGGTTTTACCATCACAATATCTGCACCTTCTTCTACATCCGTCAAAGCCTCTTTCACCGCCTCATGCCGATTGTGATAATCCATCTGATAGCCTTTTCGGTCTCCAAAAGACGGGGCAGAACCTGCGGCATCCCGAAACGGTCCATAAAACGATGAGGCAAATTTCACTGCATAGGACATGATCGGAATATCCTCATATCCAGCTTTGTCGAGCGCTTCCCGAATCGCTGCCACACGACCGTCCATCATATCCGACGGTGCGATCATCTCTGCTCCCGCTTCTGCCTGGGAAACTGCAATTTTCTGCAGATATTTTAGTGTCTCATCGTTATTGACTTCCTGTTCACATAAAATACCACAATGCCCGTGAGACGTATACTCGCACATGCAAAGGTCCGTGATCCGGTAAATTTCCGGATGTGTCTCTTTCATATGACGCAGCGCACGCTGAATGATTCCATCCTCAGCGTAGGCACCACTTCCGACTTCATCTTTTTTTTCTGGAATTCCAAACAGCATCACTGCATGTACTCCTGCCTTCTGCAGGCTGTCTAATTTTTCATCCATACGGTCGATGGTGTAACGGTATTGTCCATCCATAGAAGGAATCGGCTCGACTTTATCGCACCCATCCATCACAAACATCGGATACACCAGAGAAGACGCATCCATGCGCGTCTCCCGCACCATTTTTCGAAGTGTCGGTGTTTTTCTCAATCTTCTAGGTCTTTTGATCAAATTCATTGTTCATTTCCTCCTTCTACGTCAATTAATGTTTCGATCATCGCATCGATCGTCGCCTGCTTTGCAACGGTAACATGCATACCGTATGTGCGCGCCGCCTCTGCAGTTTTTTCTCCGATGCACAATGCATTGACATGACCGTAATCTAAGTCAGCTGTCTGCTGTGCAAATCCATGTACTGTCGATGCACTGGTGAACGTTACCCACTGAATTTTTCCCTGTCGGCACAATTCCGTGAGGTTTAATATTGAATTTTTTATTTGCGGTCTTGTCCGATAAACCGAAAGTTCCACAATCTGCAACTCTTTTTTCTGCAACTCTTCCACTAAATCCAAAGAGCCGTTTGCCGCCCGCGGAAGAAACACTTTTGTTCCTTTTTCACATGCATCCGCGATACAGCGACCAAGCGCACCCGCATCATATGTCTCCGGCATCAGATCTGTTAAAATCCCACGCTTTTTCAATGCTTTTTTCGTTGCACTTCCGATTGCCGCTACTTTCATCGTTCCAAGACTTCGGATATCCATCTCCGCTTCCGTCAAGAGATCAAAAAAGCGTTCTACTCCGGATGGAGACGTAAATGCGATCACTGCTGCATCTTCCCACTGTTTTTTGGACTGTCTCAGCTGTTTTGATGTCAGAATCGTCTCCAACTGTACGGCGGGCACGGACAGCACTTCCGCCCCCAGCTCGCGCAAACGTTCTGCCAGCTCAGACTGCCGCTCTTGCGGTCTTGTTACCAAGATCCTCCGCCCTGCCAAAGGCCGTTTTTCATACCAGAAAAACTGATCCGCCAATTCACACACACGTCCAACGACCAGAATCGCCGGGGTCTCAAGTGGATGTTTATGCTGCTCTTTCGGCAATGTACAAACGGTAGCAACCAAACGTTTCTGTTCACAGGTTGTTCCTTTTGAAAGCAGTGCCGCCGACATATCAGGTTCCATGCCGGCCTCCAGAAGTCCGGTACAAATTTCCTGCAAAGACGCTACCCCCATTAAAAATACCAACGTTCCTTTCGTCCGCACCAGTGCTTCAAAATCAATCGCAAGCTGTTTTCCTTCCCGCCGATGTCCCGTGATAATATGCACGGATGATGCATAATCCCGATGTGTCACCGGGATTCCCTGATAAGCGGCGACTGCCAGAGCCGATGTCACACCCGGAACAATCTCATAGGGGATATTCTGTTCTTCCAAAAGCTCCAGTTCCTCTCCGCCGCGCCCGAATAAAAACGGGTCACCACCTTTTAAGCGCACCACCTGTTTTCCTCTTTTCGCTTCGTCAAGCAGAACCTCGTTGATCTGTTCCTGTGGCATCGTGTGGTGACTAGCCCTCTTTCCCACCAAAATTTTCTCTGCATGTTCCGGAATCAAGTTCAATATTTCATATCCGAGCAGACTGTCGTATACCACGACATCCGCCTGTTTCAACACATTTTCACCTTTTCTGGTCAGAAGACCTCCGTCTCCGGGACCGGCCCCTACCAGCCATACTTTTCCTTTACCCATTGGCTTCTCCCTTTATTTTTTTTGCAAGCTGTATTCCCAGCATTTCTGCATCTTCTACACTTCCGAAAATGCTTGCGGTCCGATAAGTTGTATCCCCCGCTTTCGCATACATTCCGCACAAGGAAAGCGTATCTCCATCTACCTGTGCATGAGCCGCGATCGGAGCACTGCAGCCGCCGTTTAACGTTTTCGTAAACGCGCGCTCGGCCATGGCCTCTGCTGTTGCCGCTTCATCCAAAAAGCCTTCTAAAAAAGAATACGTCTCCCCGCTTCTTCCCTGCAGAGCAAGGATTCCCTGCCCGGATGCCGGTATGATCTCTTCCACGGAAAAATAGCGACTGATCCTCTCTTCCAACCCAAGACGTTTGAGCCCTGCCGCAGATAGAATCAGACCACTGTATTCCCCATCATCTAATTTTTTTAAACGGGTCAGTACATTTCCACGCACCGATTTTACTTTCATCTGCGGATATAGCTTTTTTACCTGCAGCTGACGGCGCAGACTAGAACTTCCCAACGGCTTCGACGAATCCAGCGAGTCAACTCCCTCTGGCAGAACCAGCACATCCCTTGGATCTTCCCGTTTTGAAAATCCGATCAATGGCAGTTCTTTTGGCACCTCCATCGGCACATCTTTCAAGCTGTGCACGGATAAATCGCTTCTCTTTTCCAAAAGTGCAGCATCCAGTTCTTTGACAAATAACCCTTTTCCGCCGATCTGATCCAGTCTGCGGTCTAAAATTCGATCCCCCGTTGTCTTCATCGGAACCAGAACCGGCTCCCTGTCTGTATTTGTCCGAATATACTCTGCCACCATCTCCGTCTGGATGAGTGCCAGCTTACTCTCTCTTGTTCCGATTCGTACCTGCCGCATCGTTTTCCTCCTGTCTGAGCCACTGCTCGATTTTTTCACGCGTTCTGCGCACTTTTTTATGATCTGCTCCACCGGATGTCAGACCGATAAACACCCCGTTTGCTTCTATGATCGCGGGGAAAAAAAATGTGCAGAGTGTATGATCTGATGCTACATTTACCGGTACCTCCTTATGCCGGCATTCCCGAAAGATCGTCGTATTGACAGAAATATCGTTTGTCGCCGCAAAAACATAGTCCGCATCCTGAATTTCATTCAGCCGATAGCTCCTATGCTCGATTCGGATTCTCGTCTGTTCTTCTGTATCTTTTTCGCATTGCTCACACATCTGCTCCACTTCGGGCAGAATCTCCGGTGCGACCACCCGAATATCGGCTCCACATCCAAGTAACGACCTTATGCGTCGTGCTACCACTTTTCCTGCTCCAAAAATCAATAGTTTTTTTTCACGCAGATCCATAAACAATGGAAAAAAATATTTTTCAGTCTTACTCATCGCTTTTGCTTATTCCCTTTCATATTCATTTTCCAACACTTCCATGCAGGCACGGAACTGCTCCGGTTCCAATTCTTTTCGAAGCGTAAATAACAATCGTTCTACCACTTTTTCGGCCGCCTGCTTTACCGTTTTCTCCAGCTCTTTTGGCGCATCCGACTGCTGAAGTGGTTTCTGAAGACGCCAACACAGCTCATTTGCATAAAAGTCTCCCGCCTTATGCACCTTCGGAAGCAGATCTTGATTCTGTTTTCGCATCTGATAGGCTTTGATGTGTTCTTCCAGAAGCGCAGACGCTTTTTCAAATTGCTCTTCCATCTCAGCAGAACGATGCGAAATCCTAAAATCATCCATATCCAGGCATCGCTTTTGGGGAATCTGTCCCACCTCCGGTTCAATATCACGCGGCACGGCCAGATCCAGAAAAATCTGTTCTTTTTGTTTTGCAAACGCCCGGACCTCATTTGCCCGTATCGTCACATTCGGACTGGCCGTAGCCGAAACGATCAAATCGCATTCAGGCATGTACGTATATCGCTGGCCGTACTCCATCCGTCTGCACCCCTGTGGAATCATCACCACACCGCTGCAATACTGACGGACTGTCACAGTCACATCGCCGCCTTCTTCTATCAATAATGTCGCTGCAATTTTTCCCATCTCACCATTTCCGATCACAAGACATTTTTTCCCTTCCACCGTATAACCTTCTGCTTTCAAACCGTCGATCATCTGATGTGCTGCCGAATAATTTCCTCTGTGCAAAGGTACTTTCGTTTTCACTTCTTTGCCCGCAGTCACCGCCATTCGAAACAGTACCTCTAATGCAGAATCTGTGCATTCCGCTTCCCTTGCCCGCGAAAGTGCCTCTTTTACCTGTGTCAAAATCTGATCCTCTCCTAAAACCTGTGATTTCAGACCACTTGCCAGAAAGAAAAGATGCCGCACCACATCTTCACCACGCCGGGTGACAAAGGCTTCTTTCGCCTGCTCTGTCTTCACACCTTTTTCTTCACACAACATCGGAAGTGCCGGAAATACTTCTCTTTTTTTTACACTGACATACAGTTCCATTCGATTGCAGGTTGCCAAAAGGATACATCCCGACACCGCAGGGTTTTCTTTTACTTTCTGCATAAAGGATGTGGCAGCTGCCGTTGTAAATGCGAATCTTTCCCGTAGCCGCACATCCGCCAGGCTATGGTCGATTCCAATCATCTCCAGTTCCATGTTTTATTTCCTCTTTCATTTTTTACGATTCTTTTTCTCTTTTCGGACGCTTTATTTCTACCAAGGCTTTCTGTCGTTTGAACAAAAAGTACTGACTTGACATAAAATCAAAAGAGTCATGTCCATCCCATATGTCCATGACTCCTCCCGTTAAATCATATGTCCGATTTTCTTTAATACGCCTCCGATCGCACAGGCTGCAATGACACAGACCAGCATGATCGCATACTGGTACTGTTCATGTTCTTTTCCCCACTTTGATCCGGTAAGTAAGATATAAAAAACTAATCCGGCGATCAATGCGATCAAGCTGCATAATAAGCCAATCCAATCCATTCCATCCGGTCTCCTTTTTTGTTGAATAACGTTTATAAAAAGCTCAGCACACCGGCTGTCCCCAGTCCCATGATCACACCGGCAAGTACCACTCCGCAAAGTGTCGCCAAGACCGTTGTCTTAAAATCAATATCTAAAATACTGCAGGCCAGCGTTCCTGTCCATGCGCCTGTGCCAGGTACCGGAATCCCTACAAACAAAAGAATCGCCCAGAACATGCCTTTTCCTGCTTTTTCCTGCAATTTTCTTCCGCCTTTCTCACCCTTTTCCAAACAGAAGGTGAAAAATTTCCCAATCACTTTTTTGTCCTTACCCCACTCTAAAACCTTACGGGCAAACAGATAAATGAATGGCATTGGCAGCATGTTTCCAATAATACAAATGGCATATGCCAAAACAGTCGGGATTTCGGCTGCAAGCGCATACGGTACAGCCAAACGCAGTTCAATCAAAGGAACCATTGATATAAAAAACGCTATGATACATTTTGTCAGCATAAAAAACTCCTATCCTATTTCATGTAATGTTTAAAAAAGTCAATCAAACTCTGCATTTCTTCGTCTGTTCCGATCGAGATTCGCAGATAGTTGTCAATCCGCGGCTTTGCAAAATACCGCACAAAAATCTTCTCTTTCTTCAGTGCCTCAAACAGCTCTTTTGCCGCATATTTCGGATGCGTCGCAAAAATAAAGTTGCTCTTCGAATCCCCGAATGTAAAGCCAAGTGCCTTTAACTCTTTCTTTGTCCACTCACGGGTTTCGATCACTTTTTTCGTTGTCTCCTGAAAATACGCTTCATCCTCAACAGCTGCGACGCCGACTGCCTGCGTAATGGAATCCATTGTATACGAGTTGAACGAGTATTTCACATCATTTAAATATTTGATCAATGTCGGACTTCCAAACGCGTATCCGATACGGCTGCCTGCCAGTGAACGGGATTTTGAAAATGTCTGTGTGATCAACAGATTTTCATACTTCGGCAAAAGTTCCAATGCAGATGTTCCGCCAAAATCAATATACGCCTCGTCAACCACAACTATGACATCTGGATTGTGTTTGATGATTTCCTCTATCTCCGACAGATCATACTCGATTCCGGTCGGTGCATTCGGATTTGGGAAAATAACCCCGCCGTTTTCTCCCATATAATCTTCTTTTCGAATACAGAAGTTTTCATCCAACGGTTTTACCTCATATGGAATCCGAAGCATATCTGCCCAGACATCATAAAACGAATATGTGATATCCGGGAAGAATATCGGTTTCTCGGAATAAAAAAATGTCAGGAAAATCATTGCTAACACATCATCCGATCCAACGCCCACAAACACCTGATCCGTTCCAACACCATAACGCTTTGCGATTGCTGTTACAAGTGGCGAAATCGCCGGGTCTGGATATTTTCGCAAAAAATCTGTATCAAATCCCTCCAACACTTTTTTTACCCCCGGTGCCGGTGGATATGGATTTTCGTTTGTATTCAACTTGATCACATTCTGATCTTTCGGCTGTTCTCCCGGTGTATACGGAACCACTTTCCGAATATTTTCTTCCCATTTTTTCATAGCAGTAACTCCTTTTTATAATCCAAATTCTTTTGCCAGCAGTGCAAATTTCTCCAGTGAACGATTGATCTTATCATTGGAAATACAATATGCCAGCCGCACATAGCCCGGACAGGAAAATGCGCTCCCGTTTACCATGATGATGTTATGCTTTTTACCTGCCTGTACAAATACCTCTTCATCTTCTACCGGGGATTTTAACCATAAGTAAAATGCCCCCTGCGGTTTAATGCATGTATATCCCAGCTTCGTCAGTCCTTCATAAAGATTGATCCTGTTTTTGTCATAGAAAGCCAGATTCGTCTTTTCTTCTACACTCTCTGCAACCGCTTTCTGCATCAGTGACGGCGCATTCACAAATCCTAAAATTCGATTTGCAATCGTTGCGCCTTCCGTAATCTTATCCGCATCTTCCACTTCATCCGGAATCACAACATAGCCGATTCGCTCGCCCGGCAATGATAACGATTTGCTGAACGAATATCCAACGATCGTGTTTTTATAATACTTCGTCAGAAAATCTTCTTTTCTTCCGTCATATACCAGCTCCCGATATGGTTCGTCCGAAATCAGATAAATCGGCTGTCCGAATTTTTTCTCTGCTTCCTCTAAAATAGATGCCATCGATTTCATGAACGCTTCACTATAAACAACTCCCGTCGGATTATTCGGCGTATTGATGATCAATGCTTTTGTCTTTGGACTCAATTTTGCCTGTAAATCCGACAAATCCGGCTCAAATGTCTCCGGATTTGGCTGTACCTTTACGACCACACCATCGAAATTATTGACATAGTTATTATATTCTCCAAAATATGGAACAAAACAGATGACCTCATCACCCGGATTCAACAATGTTTTTAAGATAATATTCAAACCGCCCGCAGCTCCGACTGTCATAATCAGATTGTTTGCAGAAAACGAAGTAGAAAAGCGCTGGTTCAAATTCTGTGCAATCGTCTCCCGTACATCCTCATATCCGGCATTACTCATATATCCATGTAAAAGCAAAGCATCCATTTCTTGTACATTTTTTACAATTGATGCGTTCACTGCTCCTGGAGCCGGTGTTGCCGGGTTTCCAAGACTGAAGTCAAATACATTCTCATCCCCAATTTTTGCGGCCAGTTCCCGCCCTTCATTAAACATAGACCGAATTACAGAATTTCCCTGCAATGCTTTTTCAATTTTTGCTGAAATCATTTTTATCCTTTTCCTTTCCCTTTTTACTCATGTCACCCCAACACGTCTCTAACTCAATACTTTACCACGTTCCATCCGAAAAGAAAAGCGCTTTTCCACAAAAAATTTCTATTTGTCGGGCTAACCACTACGTTCATCTGCCCACTACTTTTTGGGGGGCGAAAAAAATCTCAACCGGGAGAATTCCATACCCGGGCGTTTCGCAGCACGCCAGGCATCTTGGCAAAAAACACGGCTCCTGCGCAGGTGAG
>JBJENW010000134.1:0-66511 GCA_051880395.1 Lachnospiraceae bacterium
GCAATCTCAGGTCATCCGGAGTTCATCTTTGGATAAGGGGTACTGAATAGTTACTACAGATGTATATATTCTTCGGACAGCTTTTGCAACAGATCTACAATATAGCAGATACGGTAATTATAGGTAGGTTTCTAGGTGCAAATGCACTTGCAAGTGTCGGAGCAAATTGGGCAATTTTTGATATGGCTTTCGACACCTGAAAAAATTTTTCGGGATGCATATAGTTATTTAGTTATTCTTATGGTGGGGTTACCCTTTACGATTCTTTATAATTTTTGTTTTGGAGTATTAATGGCTTTTGGTGACAGTAAGAATGCATCTGTTTTCATGACAGTTTCGACAGTAGTAAATATAGGTTTAGATCTCATGTGTATCCTTGTTTTTCATATGGGAGTAGCAGGAGCAGCGTTTGCTACGGTCATATCGCAGGGAATGGCAGGAATAGCGAGTGCCAGATATGTGTATAAAAATTATAGTATATTGTACGAAAAAAAAGAGGATGCGGGAGTTTCAAGAAAGATTATTGCAAATATAGCTCGAAGGTGTCTTCCTATGGGCATACAGTATTCTATTACGGCGATTGGAGCGCTTGTTCTCCAGCAAAGTCTAAATCATCTTGGAACAGAGGCAATTGCAGCATATAGTGCAGGGCAAAAAATCAAAAGTGTACTTTTATGTCCGTTAAGTGCTTTGGGAACAGCGTTATCTTCTTTTGTAGGACAAAATTATGGGGCAGGAAAGGGAGAGAGAATGAAAGAGGGTGTAAAGGATACGGTATGGATAGGAATCGTATATTCGATAGTCATGATTGGTATAATCTGGTTGATAAAAGAACCGATTGCATTCTTATTTGTTTCTGCAAAGGAAAAAAAAGTTTGTGTGTATATACAAATGTTTACGATGTACAGTGCTTGGTTCAATGTTTTATTAGTGATTCTTTTCTCGTTTCGATATTGTGTGCAAGGGATGGGATATGGAAGGTATGCGCTTCTATCATCCCTTGCAGAAATGCTGGGAAGAATCGTGTCGGGGCTATGGCTTGTACCAGCATTTGGTTTTGCAGCAGTAATATTAAGCGAAGGCTTAACATTTTTAGCGGGAATCTTTGTGATTGTCCCAATTGGAGTAAGACTAATCAACAAGCAGCTAGAATGTAGAAGGTTTTAAACGCAGCAATTCCCACTTCGAAGAAACATTCATTTTTCGAAAAATATTCTGCATATGTTTTTGAATGGTATTTTCCTGAATCTGCATTTCATCTGCGATTTCCGCATTCGTACGATAAAGAAAAATCAAGTTTAACAGTTGCGCTTCCCGGTTAGTCAGTTTATATTCCTGTTGCAAAGCAACAAGCTGCGAAGAAAGATCTTGATCAGAAGAGGAGGGCGATGGTGTGCAAAGGCGGTATAAGACTGCATTTAGATGTGGACCGAGCGCGCGCAGGTAGAAAAGGTCTTCATTGGTAAAATCTCCATCCGCTTTGACACGAAAGAGGGTAAGCAGACCATAGAGTTTCTGCTGATATACAATACTGTATTGCAGACTATCGTAAATATTATATTTTTGGTAGCAATGCTGATAGAGAGAAGAGTGAAGCCTTGTTTCATCATCCATGACATCACTTTCTTTGATCAGTGTTGGCTCCTGGCAGTGAAATAACCAAAGCAGGTGGTCTTCATCTGCGTATTTGAGGTAGGTTTGTTCCACTTCTTCGAAATAGTCCGGATAACAGATTGGTGGATGCGAAGGATTCAAAGACATTCGCTCAAAATCATCAGCCAGAATAATGCTTGCGTAGCTAAATGGAATCAATAGTTTCAGTTTGACAAGAAAATTCGTTTTGCAATCTTCTAGTTTGTTAGAAGAATATAAGTCATAAACCAATTCATTATAAAGTAAAAAAATATTTTTTTTCATAGAAAACCTCCAAGTTGATGTGTATAGCGTTCTGTACATACATTTGTTTTAGAATAGCATAATAAATACTTAAAAACAAGTAGAACTACTTCTTTTTAAGTATAAAGTACAGATAAATGAGAATTGAAAAAACGCATCTCAGTCTTTATACTAAAAGCAAATAAAGCAAGCAGATACAACGGCGTATTTCATGTGGGAAACACAGGAAATACGCCATTTTTGTGTAGTGGAAAGGAGTGATAAAAATGTCAAATGGACTGATTGCTGTTTTGATTATTTTAATTGTGATTGTAGGTGCGATTCTGACGCGAAGGTGCGTGGAATTTTTAGTGGTGGGTTCTATGGCGGCAACCATTTTTCTGTATGGAAAGGATTCTTTAGCAAAGTGGTGTTCTATTTTGCAGGAGGTGCTTTCGGAAAATGTATGGATCGTTCTTGTGTGTGGTTTATTCGGAAGTTTAATTGCCTTATTACAGGCATCGAAAGGAAGTTTCGGATTTTCGAAGTTAATTGCTAAGTATTGTAACACAGAACGAAAAACGCTTTTAACTTCCTTTATCATGGGAATTCTTATCTTTGTGGATGACTATCTGAATGTGATGTCGATTGGCGTGTGCATGAAAAATGTGTATGACAAACGAAAACTTCCGAGAGAATCTTTGGCGTATATGCTCGACGCAACCGGAGCGCCGGTTTGTGTACTGCTGCCGTTTTCTACATGGGCAGTCTTTTACGCAAGTTTGTTTATTGACCAGCCGAGTGTGTCGGCACAATTTAAAACCGGTATGGCCGCATATACAAGTGCGATTCCGTTTTGTTTTTATCCAATTATCACATTGTTGATCGTTTTATTATTTGCACTTGGAATTATGCCAAAATTAGGTGGTATGAAAAGAGCGTACCAGCGTGTAGCAGAAACCGGAAAAGTTTATAGTGATGCAAGTAGAAAGTATAATCATGAAGAAAGAAAAGGATATGAAGAAGACGGAAATATCTGGAACTTTATTATTCCAATGGCAGTTTTAGTAGGGGTTACGATTGCAACGAGTGATCTGTTGGTTGCAGTTGTGGTGGCTTTGATTGTCTGCTTTGTGATGTATGTTCCAACAAAAGTGATTGCTATGGAAGATTTCTTTAATTATATCGTGAAGGGATTTGCAGATATGCTTCCGGTTCTGACACTTTTAATGGTGGCATTTGTATTACAGAAGGTGACCGAGGGCATGGGAATGACAGATTTTATTGTAGATGCGATTCAACCATTACTAAAAGGTTCTTTCTTTCCGGCAATTGCATTTATTCTGGTAGCGGCACTGACCTTTGCAACCGGCTCTTTATGGGGCATGAGTGCGGTCGTAGCACCAATTGTATTTCCGTTAGGAGCAGCTATTGGAGCAAATCCGATTTTGATCATGGCAGCCATCATCTCAGGAGGGGCATTCGGCAGCCATGCATGTTTCTATACCGATGCGACACTTCTTGCGTCAAGCAGTGCAGGAATTGATAATATCGAACACGCAATTTCGCAGCTGCCCTATGTCATCCTGGCATCTGTTTTGACGATTGTCGGCTTTTTGGTCTGCGGCATTGTTATGTAGAAAAAGAAAAGAGGGATCGTTATGGGCGAAAAATATATCATAAGAAGTAAGGCAATTTTTGACGGAACAGGTGATCGGCCACAGCCAGGCGCGATTCTGGTAAATGGAAAACGAATAGAAAAACGGTTGGAATGGGAGTATGATAAAAATGGCGAATACAAAGATCTTCCACTTTATGACTACAAAGAAAAAATGATCCTGCCATCTTTTATCGATGCTCATACACACGTCATGAGTGGAGCGGTCATGGCAAGTGAATATGTCTGTTCGGATCTTGGAAGAGGAAAATCGCAAAAAGAATGCGCAGAAATGATCGGGATGTTTGCAAAAGCACATCCTGAGTTAAAACGAATCCGCGGCTGCGGTTGGTTTGTTGGAAACTGGAATGATGCACCATTGCCAGACAAACGAAGTTTGGATGAAGTGGTCCCAGATCGACCGGTGTACCTTAAATGTGCAGATGCACACAGCTACTGGTTAAATTCGAAGGCTTTGGAAGAAGCAGGAATAAAGCCAAATCCGGATTTAAAAAATGGTATTGTCTGTACGTTTGAAAACGGAGAATTAAGTGGACTTTTGTTGGAACCGGCAGCCTGTGAGCCGGCGGAAGAAAAATTTATGGAGTTTTCAACACAGGAAAAATATGATATTTATCATAATTTTCAAAAAGAATTGGCACGAAACGGAATCGGTGCAGTGAGCGAGATGTTTGCCGAAGATTATACAGAGAAAACCGCACAAAACGATGAAATCTGGAAACGACTCGACGAAGAAGGAAAACTCTGTGCACACGTATATAATTATATGCGTCTGTTTGGATATACCGATTTTACAAAATATTTTGCGTTTCAAAAACACTTTGATTCCGAGCACTTTCACATTGCAGGAGTGAAAGGATTTATCGATGGTGTGACCGAGACCTATACGGGTCTTTTGTTGGAACCATATGAAGATAAACCACAAACGTGTGGAGAGAATCTTCCTCTTTGGCCGAGAGAAAAGATGCAGGAGGAAATTATTGCAGCGAATCAAGCGGGAATACAAGTTCGTCTGCATTGTATCGCGGATGGTTCGGTAAGAATGGCGCTGGATTTGTACGAAGAGGCAGAAAAAGTGACGGGAAAAAACGAGCTGCGCAATACGATCGAACATATTGAAAACATACATCCGGATGATATCGAACGATTTCATAAATTGGAAGTCATTCCATCCATGCAGCCGTATCATGTGACACTGTCACAGAATGATAAAGTGTTTCGTTTGGGGGAGAAGCGTTGCCGGTATGAATGGCCGATTCGAAGTATCTTGCAGGCAGGAGGAAAAATTGCGATTGGGACCGATTATCCGGTGGTAGGATTAGATCCGTTTCAAACAATCTATGCCGCTTTGACAAGGAGAGATGAAAATGGCGAACCGATGTGTCACAATCTTTGGGAAGTGTTGGATCTTTCGACCATCTTAAAGGCATATACACAGGGAGCGGCTTATGTCTATCATGCAGAAAAAGAGATGGGAACGTTGGAAGAAGGAAAATTGGCCAATATGATTGTTTTAAGCCAAAATTTATTTGAAATCGAGCCGAAAGAGATCTTATATACAAAAGTAGAGTGTAATTATTTTGAGGGGAAGACATTGCAGCTGGATTAGAAAGAGAGGGATTCGAATGAAGAAAAATCATTATGTAATAACAATCACAAGACAATTCGGAAGTCTGGGAAGACCGATTGCGCGTTTGATGAGCGAAAAGCTGGGAATCGAATATTACGATAGAGATATCGTGGATCAGGCAGCCCAAAAACTGAACCTGCCGGTTTCTGTGGTAGATGAAAAAGAAGAGACAGCCAAAAGAGTCTTAAATCCGTTTGTTCGGATGGCATATCCGCTCGGAAAAGGCACGAACAATACACAGGATAAAATCTTTGAGGCACAGCAGAATATCATACGTTTTTTGGCGGAAAAAGAATCTTGTGTCATTGTTGGAAGATGCTCGGATTTTACGTTAAGTGACGTGGAAAATAGTATGCATATCTATATCTATGCACCTTATGAAGTGCGTGTGCAAAACTGCGTAGAAGATCTGAATTTAGATGTTACTGAGGCAAGAAAAATGATCGTGAAAGTAGACGAAGCAAGAGAGTCTTATCATATGCAATATACAGGCTATAAGCCGGATGATAAGAATCATAAAGATATTTTGATCGACAGCAGTTTTTTGGGTGTGGAAGGCACAGCAGATTATTTAGTAGAAGCGATAAAAAGAAAGTTTCAGGTAGGATAGGAGGTTTGGTGTATGCGTAAAGTAAAAGTAGCAGTGACACAGATGCGTTGTGACTGGGATAGAGAAAACGTGTTAAAACGGGCAGAACAGTTAGTACGGGAAGCAGCAGCAAAAGGCGCCAATATTATTTTGCTGCAAGAGTTATTTGAGACCCCTTATTTTTGCCAGAAACAAGAGTTTAAATATATGAACCTTGCGACAACAGTGGAAGAAAATCCGGCAGTTTTGAGATTTCAGAAGGTGGCAAAAGAGTTAGAAGTTGTGATACCGGTCAGTTTTTTTGAAAGAGCCGGGAATACAGCATTTAACAGTATTGCAATCATCGATGCGGATGGTACGATTCTGGGAATTTATCGGAAAACACACATACCGGACGGAGTTCCGTATGCGGAAAAATTTTATTTTACGCCCGGTGATACGGGATTTCGGGTATGGAAAACCAGATATGCAACGATTGGGGTAGGGATTTGCTGGGATCAGTGGTTTCCGGAGACGGCAAGAAGCATGGCGCTTCTGGGAGCAGAAATTTTACTGTACCCGACAGCAATCGGAAGTGAACCAATTTTGGATTTGGATTCAAAACCACACTGGCAGCGCTGCATGCAGGGACATGCCGCCGCGAATATGATACCGGTCATGGCTTCGAACCGGATTGGACGCGAGGTGCAGGATGACTCAGAGATGACGTTTTATGGTTCTTCTTTTATTGCAGATGAAACCGGTGAACTGGTTGCAGAAGCTGACCGGGAAACAGAAGGGGTATGGACCGCAGAGTTTGAACTCGATGCAGTTGCACAGCGCAGAAGATCATGGGGCCTGTTCCGGGACAGACGGCCGGAAATGTATCAGACAATTCTGACGCATGGTGCTTCTCAAAATTAAAAATAATCTTGTTAGAATCTTAATGTAAATAAAAATTGACAAAATTAGAAATAATGTATAATATTATCATCATAAGGAGATGATAGTATGCCTAAGAAATCAATTGTACTATTGCCGGAAACAATGGATATTCTGGAAACAATGGGACTCCAGATTAAGTATGCGAGATTGCGGAGAAAAATATCTGCGGAGTTGGTGGCAGAAAGAGCGGGAATCAGCAGAGCGACGTTATGTGCCATAGAAAAAGGAGCACCTTCCGTTTCAATGGGGTGTTATGCTTCTGTATTGCATGCATTAAATTATATGGATAAAGATCTACTGCTCATTGCAAAGGATGATGAGCTTGGTCGAAAACTTCAGGATTTGGAATTACCTGTGAGAAAACGAGTCACAAAAAAGGGGAAAAAGCGTCATGAGTGATGAAAAAATAATATATGTTTATGCTGATTTTTTGTCATATCATAATGAATTAATTGGTAGATTGTATGCGTCAGGAACAAAAGGAAGAGAATTTTATTCTTTTGAATACGATGAGGAATGGCTTTTGCATGGAGGAAGATTTCTTGATCCGGATCTGCAATTATTTAAGGGGAGGCAGTATATAAATGATGATAAAAATATATTTGGTTTATTTGCGGATTCTTGTCCGGATCGTTGGGGACGTTTGTTAATGAAACGCAGAGAAGCAATTCGAGCAAAAAAGGTGAATGAAAAGCCCAGAAAATTGCTGGAAAGCGATTTTTTGTTAGGTGTGTATGACCAGGCCAGAATGGGTGGACTTCGCTTTAGGACGGAAATAGATGGAGATTTTTTATCTAATGACAAAGAGTTTGCTACACCGCCATGGACATCTCTTCGAAAGCTTGAGCAGGCAACGGCTGGATTTGAAAATGATGATAGTGGTTTGGAAGAAAAATGGCTGAAACAATTAATCGCACCAGGATCATCCCTAGGAGGTGCAAGACCGAAAGCGTCTGTTATGGCTCCGGATGGTTCTTTGTGGATTGCTAAATTTCCGTCAAAAAATGATGAGCAGAATATAGGGGCATGGGAAATGGTCGTACATGACTTAGCTGTTATGTGTAGGCTGGATGTTCCAGAAGCAAAGCTTGAGAAATTTTCTAAGCTGGGAAGCACATTTTTGGTTAAAAGATTTGATCGAGAAGGGGAACAAAGAATTCATTTTTCATCTGCGATGACAATGCTTGGGAAAAAAGACGGGTCAGGAGCCGTTGATGGAAGTAGTTATTTAGAAATTGTTTCGTTTCTGAGAGCAAATGGAGCATCGCCTAAAAAAGATTGTTCGTGATAATTGGAGAAATATAGCGAAGAAATATGGAATCAGTCGAGGCGAAATGGAAAGAATGAAGCCGGCATTTCGAGAGTGTGAATATTAGTGAGTTTTTGGTTGTTCCAAAAGTTCTTTGTTATGTCCTGCATTGATATTTAGCATGGTTGCTGTCCATTCAAAATTTTTTGAACAATCTGGTTTCAGATTACAATTGCTGCGTTAATGAATAAAAGACAAGTAGATCATAAAAGAGGTTACCGGAATCCGGCAGGTATTCGTTCTGGACTGACTCCTTGACAAGTAGGGAATTATTTTCGGAACCGAAAGTATATGATAGAATAAAAGAAAAACACAGGAAAAGAGGAAATCATGAAAACGACTGCAGAACATCATGAGATCAAATTAAGAGAGGGGACACTGAATTACACATTAGAGCGAAAACGGGTGAAAAACATCAACCTTCATATAAAATCTGACGGTACCGTCTGGGTATCCGCATCCGAACGTGTTCCGGTAGAAGAAATCGAAGCGTTTATTTTGAGAAAACAGGAGTTTATAAAAAAAGCGATCGCAGAATTTGATGAGAAAAGAAAAAATGCTCCCAAACCAAAGCAGTATGAAAGCGGAGAAACCTTTTATTTTCTTGGAAAACCGCTTTGTTTACAAATACAGTTTGGGGAAGTGGAATCTGTGAAATCAGATGGAGAGCGATTGTATCTGACGCTAAAAGAACCAGCCGACTTTCAGAAAAAAGAACGGCTGGTGAAAAACTGGTTTCAAAAAAAGGCGCGGGAGATCTGTTTGCAGGTGACCGCAGAGGTTTATCTGAAATTTGAACCATACGGAATCGCTTATCCACAGGTTGCAATTCGAAAAATGACATCCCGCTGGGGTTCCTGTCAGCCCCAAAAAGGAAAGATCACCTTAAATGCACATTTGATCTCGACGCCGCGCACCTGTATTGAGTATGTGGTCGTACACGAATTTGCCCATTTCCTGCACCCGAATCATGCAAAAGCGTTCTGGGCATTCGTCGAATCCATGCTGCCCGATTACAGAGAGCGGCGCAAAGAACTGGAAACGTATGGAAATCTGGTCATCGACAGATGATCAGCGTTTCCTTCTGAGAAAAAGAAGTGCAAATAACGCGCCTGAAAGCGCTCCTCCCACATGTCCAAAATTATCGACATTCGCAGTAGAAATACCAAAATAAAGGGAAAGTGCCAGCATAAACAGCAGTCCTTTTGTGGTCAGTCCCTCTACATGTCCTTTATTTTTGATCGCGATAACGATCAGGGCACCGATCAGCCCGAAGATCGCACCGGAGGCACCGGCAGAAACCGCCATATCGCCGGTTCTTACCATCATTTCCATGGACAAAATACTCGAACCGATTCCGGAGATCAGATATACCAGTGCAAAACGAAAATGTCCGCAGTAATCTTCCAATCGCACCCCCAGACAGCCAAGCAGGACCATGTTATTGAGCAGATGCTCCATTCCAAAATGCAGGAACGTGCAGGTCAGCAGACGATAAAATTCTTTGTCTTCCAAAACTGCAGGGGGAAAATTTGCCCCATGTTCATACATAAAATACGAATCCGTGGTATCCCCTAAAATTTCCAAAACAATATATACCAAAATATTGAATACGATAAGTACCGCTGTGACGATCGGACGTGTCTTCCATACACGCTGTTCTTCTTCCATATGCTACCTCACTTTCCTAATAAAATTTTATCTCATACGTAGCACATTAACACGAAAAGAAGGGACTGTCAAATATCTCAACCTGGGGGATGAAAAGAAAACAGTGAATGGAACGAGAAAATCTGTTATACTAAAGGCAGCGTTTGCGGAGTAGAAAAGGAAAGGAAAAAGAGAAGAAAAATGGCATTATACACGATCGGTGATCTGCATCTTTCGTTTTCTGTGGATAAACCCATGGACAGGTTTTCAAGTGTGTGGAAAGATCACCCAAAAAAAATAGAAAAATACTGGAACAGAAAAGTCAAAGAGGACGATACGGTGGTCGTGACAGGCGATCACTCCTGGGGGAGAAATCTGGATGAGGCGGCACTGGATCTGCAGTTTATCTGCGATCTTCCGGGGCGAAAGATTTTGCTGCGCGGAAATCACGATATGTTCTGGGACGCAAAGAAGACAGAGCGTCTAAATGAGCGCTACGAGGGAAGATTGTTTTTCCTTCAAAATAATTTTGCCACCTATGAGGATTATGCACTCGTTGGAACAAAGGGCTACTGCTACGAGGGAAAAGATACGATCGAACATGCACAGAAACTTGTGAAACGGGAATCGGAGCGTTTGCGCTATTCGTTCGAACTGGCAAGGGCAAACGGTTACAAAAAATTTCTAATGTTTCTGCATTATCCGCCGACGAGCATCGGAGAGCAGGAGAGTATCTTTACGCAGATGGCAGAATCCTACGGTGCAAGCCATGTGATCTACTCGCATTGTCATGGGATCGAACGATTTGATGACAGCTTTAAAGGGATGGTAAATGGAGTGGAATATCATCTTGTCTCTGGCGATTATCTAAAATTTAAGCCGGAAAAAATTTTGTAGGAAAAAAGTGTTGCAAGGGAGAGCTTGCGCATACATAGCAGGAGAAAGGAATTTTAGTTTTATGAAATGGAAAAATTATTTAGGAGGAATTCTGTTTTTTTTGATTTTAAATTTGGGATTTCTTTTACATAGCATATCGGTAACGACAGCGATATCTGTGTTACTTGTTATAGCGGCAGTGGCTGGATTTGTGTTTTTGCAGGTGTGTCCGTCATTGGAAAAATATCCGGCGCGGCGGATGCGTTTGATGCAAAATGGTACGTTACTGCTACAGTGGTTTGTGTCTTCGGTGGTTTTAGAAACAGTGCTGTTTTTGTATCTGATTTTTGGTGTTGGAGTAAAAACATATGGAATAAAGGCATTTGTGTTAAATCTGATCTGGGTATTTTTGGCAGAGCTGATCACGTTTTGGAGCGGCATGATCCGAATATTTATCAGTTCTGTGCAGTTGGGAATCCGCTGGCGTGTGCTGGCTGTTGCCTGCGGCTGGATACCGATCGCAAATGTGGTCGTACTTTTGAAAATGATCTCACTGGTGAAAAAAGAATTTTCATTTGAGGCCGAAAAACAGGGCATAAATTTGGAACGAAACAACGAAGAAATCTGCCATACAAATTATCCGATTCTTCTGGTGCATGGCGTGTTTTTTCGGGATTTTAATTTCTTTAATTACTGGGGACGTATTCCAAAAGAATTGCAAAAAAACGGGGCACAAATTTATTATGGAAATCAGCAGTCTGCGGCCTCGGTGGCAGACAGTGCAAAAGAACTGGCCGAGCGGATCCGACAGATTTTAGAAGAAACCGGAAGTGAAAAAGTAAATATCATTGCGCATTCGAAGGGAGGTCTTGATTCCCGTTATGCAATCAGTTGCCTTGGCATGGCGCCTTACGTGGCGTCCCTTACAACGGTCAATACGCCGCATACCGGCTGCATATTTGCCGATTATCTCTTGGAAAAAGCACCGGATTCGCTCAAACAGTCGGTGGCAAATACCTACAACAGTGCATTGAGAAAAGTGGGGGATGCAAACCCGGATTTTCTGGAAGCAGTCAATGATCTGACGGCATCTGCCTGTCAAAAATTAAATGAACAGATGCCGGATGTAGAAGGCGTGTATTATCAGAGTGTGGGTTCTTATATGGCAAAGGCGGCAAGCGGTCGTTTCCCATTGAACATATCGTATCCGCTTGTCAAGCATTTTGATGGAAAAAATGACGGGCTTGTGGCGCTCGATGCGATGAAATGGGGAGAACAATTTTTCGTGGTCGATCCACCGAATCAGCGTGGAATTTCGCATGGCGATATGATCGATTTAAACAGAGAAAATGTAGAAGGATTTGATGTCCGGGAATTTTATGTGAAATTAGTTGCAGATCTGAAACAGAGGCAGTTTTAGCGTTTATCCGAAACGGTATCGACGCCACTACTCTTTGAAAAGAGTGACGCGAAGAATATCTCAACCGGGGGGTTCCTGTGCGGACGTTTCCGAAAATCGGCTGGGTGGGCAAGGCGGGGCGGCTGCTTTCAGAAGGGCTAGACAGAAATGAAGTCGAGTTTGGGCGGGCAAATCTGCGATGCTTTATTTTTGCAGTTTTCCGAATGTCGTACAAGCTGCACGCAGGTGTATGTGGGAGAAAGACTCAGAAGCGGACTCTTTCTCCCACATACACCTACGCACAGCTTGTACGCCTCTCGGCAAAACAGCAAAGGCATCGCAGATTTGTCCACCCAAACTCACTAACATTTCTGTCAAAGCCCTTCTGAAAGCAGCCGCCCCGCCTTGCCAACCCAGCCGAATTTCGGAAACTGTGTATTGGAGACGGTAGGTTGAGATATTTTTCGCTAGGGGAAGAGAATGGTGAATCCCGGAAACGTCCGTGTAGGAAATCCCCTTCGGTTGAGATATAAACAGTAATGTTTGGGATTGGAGTTTGATTGCTATTTTGTGGGCGGTTGGTTATAATAGAGAGTAGAATGAAAAGCTGTATGTTCTCTCGGAGTCTCTTTGTGACTGATTTTGTGAGATGATCTTTTGTCAGATGTGCACAAATTTATGAGGCGTACGTGGAACGTACGTTGATTAAATTTGTGTGCATCTGGCGGAAAATCAGCCGCAAAAGCGGGCGCAAGGGAGATTCCGAGAGGACATCTGTATAAAAGAAAGGAATATGCAAGATGAAAAAAGCTGTTTTAATCACAGGGGCATCCAGCGGACTGGGCTTGGAATTTACAAAAATTTTTGCAAAGCAGTGCAAACATCTGGTATTGGTGGCGCGCAAGGAGAAAAAGCTGCGTCGAATTCAGAAAAAGCTGCAGGAGCGGTATGGCATTGATGTTGAGATCTTTCCACAGGATCTGGCAGAAAAAGATGCAGCAAAAAAAATTTATCATTTTATAAAAGAAAAAGAGTTGTGTGTTCAGGTGTTGATCAACAATGCCGGATTTGGAGATTTCGGAGCATTTGCATCCTGTGACCTGGAAAAGCAGCGGGAAATGATGCAGGTGAATATGGTGACGCTGACCGAATTGACACGCCTGTTTCTGCCACAGATGATCGAACAGAAAAGCGGAAAAATCTTAAATACAGCATCTATCGCGGCATTTCAACCGGGACCGTTGATGTCCGTTTACTTTGCCAGCAAGTCGTATGTACTCTCTTTTACAGAGGCATTAGCGGTCGAATTGCAGGGCAGCGGCGTGACGGTGACAGCTCTCTGTCCGGGAACCATGGATACCGGATTTGAGACGCGCGCAGAATTAGGAGAATCCGGTTTGTTCAAGAACATCAAAACGCTGCCGGTCAGCGAAGTGGCACGATACGGCTATCGGGCACTGATGCAGGGAAAAACCGTTGTTGTGCCGGGACTTGCCAACAAAATCCTGACATGCGCCGCACAGATCGCACCGCGAAAAATGGTGCGAAAACTCTCCTATCGTATTGTGAAATAGAGGTATCTCAACTGTGATTCCTAGACGGACGTTTGTCGCAACGAGAGGCTGCCTTCCAAAAAACACGGCTTTTGTGCAAAGAAGCTAACTTTTAAGAAACTCTAAGACTCTCAGGATCGCCTTCGAGCCTAAGAGTTTCTAAAAAGTGGATCTTCTTTGCACTCGCCGAAATGTTTTTTGAAAGGCAGCCTCTCGTTGCGAAAAACTGTGTATAGGAGCCGGATGGTTGAGATATCTCATAATTCACATTTTTAATGAAATTCCAAAATTTTTTTATTATATAAAAGCTGAAGTCAAAACTTTCTGGTAGAAGGAAAGAGTTTTTAACCAATCGGGGTGGCTACGTCGAGGATTTTGGAATGGTGCAATTGGAAAAATATCTCAACGGATCGGTTCCAGTAAACAGTTTGTTCACACGACAGGGCCGCCTTGCGCAAAAACATTTCGGTGGGCATAGGTGAGATCCAGTCCTTACGGAGACTTAGGCGCGAAGGCAATCCTGAGCGTCTTAGTCGTAGTTAGGACTTAGCTCGGCTATGCAGGAACCGTGTTTTTGCGCAAGGCGGCCCTGTCGTGTGAACAAACGTCCGTACAGGAACAACCCCCGGTTGAGATATTTTTAATAGGATTCTACAGGAGGTTTTGGCAGCTTGCGCTTTGCCCAGATGAGGCAGGCCAGATGCACCAGTCCTGTGATGATCCAGGTGATCGGATACAGCCAGTATAAAAATTCAATGAAGTGAAACTGCGGCAGGCGAAACAGTGTGGCGATGGCCAAAAGCCGCAGTCCGCAGGCGCCTGCCAATGACACGAACATCGGAAGGAGCGAATAACCCAGACCGCGCAGCACACCGACCAGCACATCCATCATGCCGCAGAGTGCATAAGTACGCGAGATCACACCGAGACGTGCCATACCGACTTTTACAACTGCAGGGGAACTCGTATAGATGCCAAGCAGCGGATGCCCGAACAGCACGGCCAGATTTCCAAATACCAGACCGACGACCATAACGCTCATTTCGCTTAAAACGGTAATACGTGTGATCCGCTTATATTCTCCGGAACCATAATTTTGCCCGGTAAACGAAAGGGCAGCCTGATGAAAGGCATTCATTGACATATAGACAAATCCCTCGATATTTGCGGCTGCAGAGTTTCCGGCGACGACGGTAGCACCGAAACTGTTGATCGAGGATTGGATGACGACATTGGAGAGCGCAAATACAATCCCCTGAAAACCGGCAGGCAGTCCGATCTGCAAAATTTTGATCAGTTTGTCTTTCTGAATCTTTAACTCTTTGATATGTAATTGGTAACAGGCGTTTTCGTGCATCAGACAGCGCAGTACCAACGTCGCGGAAATACACTGGGAAATCACCGTCGCAGCTGCGACGCCTGCGACATCCATTCGCAGAATGACCACAAAAAACAGGTTTAAACACACATTGATCACGCCCGAAAACATCAGATAATACAGCGGACGTTTCGTATCACCGACCGCGCGCAGAATCGCACTTCCGAAGTTGTAGATCATCGTCGCTGTCATGCCGAGAAAATAGATCCTCAGATAGATGGTAGCAAGCGGCAGGACTTCTTTCGGTGTCTGCATCCAGATTAAAAACTGGCGGGCAAAGAGCACACCGACAATCGTTACCAGAATCCCGCTGTAGATACTTAACAGCATCGTTGTATGTACGGTGTGGCGCACTTCCAGTTCCTGCTTTGCTCCGTAAAACCGCGCAACCAGTACATTTGCACCGATCGACAATCCCATAAATAAGTTTACCAGCAGATTGATCAGCGCCGTATTCGAACCGACAGCCGCAAGCGAATGATCCCCGGCGAACCGCCCGACTACGACGATGTCCGCGGCATTGAACAAAAGCTGCAGAATACTCGAACACATCAGAGGAATCGCAAACAACAAAAGTTTGCTCAAGATCGGTCCGTGACACATATCCATTTCATAATGTTTTTCTTTTGACATTTTTCTTAACATTTCATTCTATCTCCTTTTTGACCAAAAACTATCTTAGCACAGCTATCCTTGAAAAAGCAATATACTTTTATAATATCGCAACCTCGGGGAATCCCTATCGTTACTGTTCACACATTTTTCCAATCCGTACGCTCAGAAAATCTGTCCGCAGGTGCTTCACATGGGTTCCCCCTCAGAAAAACATGGCTCCTGCTCCGATGAGCTATGTTCTAAGAGAGCCTAACACTCTCAGGATCGCCTTCGAGCGTAAGGCTCTCTAAGAACAGGATCTCATCTGCGCCCTCCAAAACGTTTTTTCTGATGGGGAACCCATGTGAAGCACTTGCGGACAGACTTTCTGAGTTGTGAACTGGAAACGGCGTGTGAACAGTAACTCCCTATCCCTACACGGGCGTTTCTGGAATGCGGCGGGGATTGAGAACAGGGGCGGCTGCTTCAAAAGTGGCTAGACAGAAATGAAGTCGAGTTCGGGCGGGAAAAATTGCGACGCTTTATTTTTGCAGTCTTCCGTATGTCGGACAGTCTGCACGAATCTGTACGCCAGAGCAAGACTCAAAAAAGGATTCTTTCTCTGAGCGTCCGGATTGGAAGAACGTGTGAACAGTAACGAAGCGAAAACTTAAAAAAGAAAGATTATTCAAAAAATTCTTATCAATTGTGAAAATTTTTGTTATAATAAAGGAAAATGAGGAAAGACACAGAGGGGGAAGAAAATATGCACGTAATCTGCGTAGATGATGAAAAGCCAACATTGACGAATTTTAAACTGACCACTCAGGAAATACCGCAGATTCAATCATTACATTTGTTTTCCACAAGCAGGGAAGCACTGAAATGGGCAAAGAAAAATACGGTGGATGTCGCATTTTTAGACATAGAGATGCCACTGAAAAACGGTATCGAACTGGCGAAAGAGCTGCAGGAGATTCAGCCGGATATAAAAATTGTGTTTGCGACGGCCTATGAAGAGTATGCATTAGAGGCATTTCAGACAAAAGCCATTCGATATATCCTGAAACCGTATGACGTGGAAGAAATCAAAGAGGCACTCGATCTGGCCTCACGGATTCAGCCAAAACAAAACCAGCGTATCGTGATTCAGACGATACCGGAATTTTCCATCTCCGTCGATAACCGTATTTTGTATCTGAATGGAGAAAAACCCGCGGAAATGCTGGCACTTTTGGTTGATCGCGCACAGGCAGGAATCACGACGGGAGAGACGATTGCCTGTCTCTGGCCGGACCGGAATAATGATGAAAAAACACAGTCTCTGTGCAGAGGAACCTTCCATAGATTAATGCGGGCATTAAAAGAAGAACATATCGAATATATCGTTCGAAATGAGGGGAAACACAAGTATCTGAACATGGATTTGGTAGACTGCGATCTGTATCGAATCCTGAATGGAAAAAGTACCGTCTTAGAGGAAAAGTATAACGGAGCCTATCTGAAAAACTATTCCTGGGCGGAAGTGCGCAATGCACAGCTCAATCAGATGAAAAAAGAGCTGGAAAAATAAAAAAATCTCTAAATGCAGAAAATAGCAGAGCAAATGTAGAATCATGCAAAAAATTTGGGGTTTCTTTTACAGAAATGTAGAAAAAAACCCTTTTTTTGCCGAAAAAAACGTGGTACTATAGTCCCAAAGAGATGAAAAACAGGATTTCTTCTTAAAAAAAACAGGAAAAAGTTACGGTTTACTAACGGTACTTTCGATATAATAACTGTAACCAAAAGAAAGAAGGCGGGAGGGAAGCAATGAAAGAGAAGGTTACCTCTTATAAGAACCGAATCGTGGCTCTCATCTTGACTTTCGTGATATTTGGGAATTTTGTTTTTGACATGACGGCAGACAGGAAGATTTGTCTGGGAGAAGAAGTACTGCTGCACAGTACCACCTCCTTTTCATCGGATAATACAAGCGCAGAAGCAGATGCAGGAAAAGAGTATCAGCTGGGGAAAGATGCAGCGCTTGCGGCGGAGCAAAAAACGGTAACACTCGTTTCAGATACACCAGACTCCGAGGGCAGTCTTTCTATCACACAACCGATTTCCATCACTGACGGATTTTCAACAGTAGGAAAGTTCAGCATGGGAGAAGGAGAAACGCTTTTCACAGGAGAGCTGCAGTTTCTTCTTATAGGAATAGGAAATATGGCAGTAAATCGTCTGAAATTGGCGATTTATCGTAAATCAGACACAGAACTTGGTGTGTCATTGGAAAAGGAAACAGAGACAGAATCAGAGACAGACACCACATCCGGGAGTACAGAGACCGAAGAGGCGGGCAGTATGGCGGATGAGGAAGAGGACACACAAAACGATCCGCAGACCACTTCGAAACAGGAACAGACATTTCAAGACTTCACGACAAAAGGCAAGACAGATCTTTACTGTTGGATCGATTATCACACAAAGACAGACACATCCAAAGAACAGTTCCAACTGTTCTTATCACACACATCGGAAAGACCAGAGACTCCACAGGCGACATTTGAAGATACAGGGCTGATCGAACAGGTCGGAAGCGATTTTAATTTTGTCATCGCGGCAAAAAATCCCGAAACGGCCGGACAGAAAGTGGATATCAGCCGTTTGTTTTTTGATGATTCCTGCCATACAGACGGAATCGACATCAGCGCATATGAAAGTAATGATGAGGAAAACCGGATTCAGGCGTACAGCACAGAGACCGAGATCGCGAAACTCACCTATACGTTGACGATCCATTACCAAAAAGAGGATCAGACAAAGATTGCAGAGGATTACAGCCAGACCTATGAGGAGGGAAAAGCCTATGTGGTCGTATCCCCGCAGGTGGAGGGATACACAGCAGGCCAGACCATCGTCAGAGGTACAATGGCAGGCGAAAATACGGAACTGACCGTGACGTATTATCAAAAGATCCTTTACACGGATCTGCCGGGACCGCCCGATGCGGATATTCTTTCCCAGTCCGATCCGCAGGATGTCTGGGCAAAGACAGGTGAATCCGATACAGAAGAAATCTATGAAAATACCAGCCGTCCATTGGCTGTCAACATCAAACGCTGGGATGAGTCCTCCTTAGAGGGGACAAAAGTACTTGGTTATCAGATGTTGTATGTGGGACCGACCGGATACGAGATCAACGCGGTGTATCAGACATTTTTTGATCAGGAGCTGCAAGTGGAAAACGCGACAGCCCTGCAGGTACAGCAGTATCTCACCGGAAAAAATAATGAGGAGATGGTCAAACTCATTGGACGGATTTTGACATACACCAAAGAAAACAATATCGCGTCAGTGACGACCGCGACCGGAACGAACGGCAGGGCGTCGAGCCTCAGTGAGGAAGAACTGGCAGAGAAATTGAAAGGAGTGGATACCAATGACTACGATGCAGTGGCAGCAGCGCTTGACCTCGGGGACACCCCCAAGATCGTACTCGATTGTTCCCGCCGCTACGAACAGACGCGCGGCTATTACGGAGGATACGGGTATTATCTGCTCTACGCAGAGGACAGCGCGGGCGAAGAGTATGTTATGGCAGAACTAAACAGTGCCAACCCCGAAAGCAGTGTGTATCTCAAACAGAATAAGCTCTCCCTTATCAAAGAGGTGGGAAAACCCGATTATTCGCTGCATGAGGATGTCGTTTTTACAATCTCCGCGACACTGCCGAATCTTGAGGGCATCACGGAGCTGAGCCAGTATCAATATTTTGTCACAGATCTGTACGACCCGTCCCTCACACCACAGTTTGACACCATGACGGTGCAGGCCGTGGCGGCAGACAATACAGCAGTGGCATTGACGTTGAATGATGATTACACGATCACAGAGGGGGAAAATACCTGGAAGCTCGATTGCAATTTTTCCCAAGGTACCCACTTGAAAGACAATCAGCAGAAAAACAAGACACTCCGGATCTGCTACAAGGCAAAGTTGAATGAAAATGCGATCTTAGCAGGATATGGAAATACAAACAGTGCAAAACTCACCTATACAGAAAACCCGGCAAATGCGTCGAGTGCAGTAAGTGAAACAGAACTTTCCACCGTCAAATGCTTTACCTACCAGATCGAACTGCACAAAATCGGAAGCGACAACAGCAACCTGAAAGACGCCGCCTTCGAAGTGCGGGATGCAAACGGGGAGCAGATGTTTTTTACACAGGGAAGTATGGGAACGTATTTTCCCACAGAAAAGACCGCAGACAAAGCAAAATCTGTGGTCACAACGGATGAAGAAGGTCTGGTGAATATCTTTGGTCTTGGCAGCGGCGAGTTTACGTTTAAAGAAGTGACAGCACCGACCGGATATCTTCGGATTCCGGAATTTACCATAAACATTACACCGACGTATGATGAAAACCTGCAGACGCTGCGCACTCTGGAATCCAACACACCGGATAATGCCTATCTGCAGTCGGTAGAAGTAAAAAAAGACAGCGGAAAGATCGCAGCCATCGTCATCGACCCGGCAGAGTCGGGCGCCCTCCCATTGACCGGAGGAAGAGGAAGACTTCTGATCTATGTGTCAGGCATCGGGTTGATTACAGCAGGCATCGCAACCGCAGTCAAACGGAAACGATCATCCAAAAAGAAAAAGAAAGGAGAATGACGTATGAAACGGAAACATTCGCTCATGGGGAACAAAGACCCCACAAAATAATCAGCAGTCGCTGAAAAACAGGCCGTGAAAAGGAGGAACACGGCGCAGAGGAGGAACTTATCAAAAACGGATTTATGATAAGAGATCATGGACTCTCGGGGAGGGAAGGAAACTTCTGAGGGTGCATACAGTTTAAGGAGGAACGCTTATGAAACAGAAATTTTTGAAAAAAGTGATGGCGGTGGGAATGACCGCGATGATGTGCATGTCGTTTGGGGTAATGCCGGCGATAGCAGCAGTTAGCAATACGGCTACAGACTGGACTGCGTCATATCCAGCTATATTTACAGTAGCAGATAATGAAGAACAGTCGGGAGTGGACGATCAATGGGAACAGAAGGTAGATAATGGAGATGGAAAAGGAATCTATGAAAATACTACCACCACGACAAAGATTACAGTTCAGCCACAGGAAGGTTCACTGAAAGGTGAGACCATTAAAGCATACCAGCTGTTGATTACGGATGGTGAAACGGATGGAAAGAAGACGTATGAGGTAAATCCGATATACAAAGAGGCCATAACATCGGCATTAAGCCTTTCTGCTAGTGCCTCAGATATTGAAATTTTGGATGCATTAGGGGCTTTAGTGACAAAGGATTCCGATAATGGATATACAGATTTGACTGATCCTGATCAAGCGGCATCATCCGTACAGGTTGCATTTTCAAATGCATTGCATGAGTATATTGTTCAAAATGGTATTGCAGAAACAGCAAGTGCAGTCGGAACAGGTACAGATGTAGAATTGAATCTTTCACGTCAGTATACGTATGACGGTTCAGGAACAGGAACATATTCCAGAGGTCGTGGTTATTACATGATTCTTAGGAGTGGAAGTACCGGAGACCAGTATTTCTTAAAAGACTTTAATAATGCAACGGATACCGTTCACGTAAAAGGAAAAGAAGTGACATTGACGAAAACCGGTGACGACATTATTATGAATGTTGGTCAGACGGTTGGCTACAAACTGGAGACAACAATGGTGGATACAAATGGCGATGGCACATACAAATATGTAATTGTCGACCAGTTGGAAAAAACATTATCAGCACCGGAAGCAGATGCTATCACTGTCAAATATGATGCAGCAGAGGATGGAACAGGCGGAACAGAGTTAACAAAGGATAAAGATTATACCGTTGCTATTGATGATTCGAATCCTAATTATACAGAAACCAAGATTACATTTTCCTTTGCGGCAGGTAGTGCACTTGAAAAAGATGCATTATCCGGACATAAGATTACCGTTCTTTATTCGTCAAAAGTATTAGAGACAGCAACATCGGGAAATAATAGCGGAAATGAGAACTACAATAAAGCATGGCTGGAATATGCAGACAAGAAAACAACAGAGAGCGAGCATGATGTTTATACCACAAAATGGGTACTGAATAAATTGGGTGATGGTCAACCTCTGGATGGTGCGAAATTTACAGTTGCAAAAGATGGGAAGACTTTAACATTTACAGAAGTAACAGATGGCTCGAATACATATTATTACTATGATCCAAATGTAACAGGCTCTGTAACAGACTTAAAGACAGTAAATGGTAAGTTTGAAATTCGTGGTTTAGATGATGGTACCTATACTGTAACAGAGACCGAGGCACCGAACGGTTTCCAGAAGGTAAGCGCATTTGATTTGCAAGTAGTGGCAGGACTTGATACTGCTACAAACAAAAAAATGGCTAGTTTAACTGCAACTCCGTCAGTTGGATTTGTTTCACATACAGAAGATGTTGGAGAAGGTCTTGTTGATTTAACGATCACTGACCCTCGTAAAGGTTCCGACAACCTCCCGGCAACCGGTGGAACAGGCCGTATCTGGGTATATGTCATCGGTTCCATGCTTTTGATCTTCGCAGTAGGTGCAAGTGTAGTATCTCGTAAAAAAGAAGATTAATATCGACTGAACGTCAAACAAAAACAGGTTTCTGCCCACAGTATCTGTGGGCGGAAGCCTAAAACAATCAAAGGGGGAGTTTACGATGCGGAAAAAAGAACACGCAGTATCACAAGACGACACCCCATTGCATATGATGGACCTCAACGCGGACACAGAAAATCAAGAGCAGGAAGAAGAACAAAATGAAGTATCCTGGTGGCTGACACTTCCACCACCTGATGACAGCCAGCCGATCGACATTCGAAATCTGGCAGAGGAAGAGGACGAGGAGGAAGAAGACGAAGACGGCAAGGGCGTATCGGTTGGAAAAGCGGCGGGTACAGGGGCAGGAGCCAAAGCAGGCGGCGAGGCAGCCAGCGAAATGGCGGGGAATGCGTCGAAAGGATTGCTTGGCAGATTGTTTGGAAAAGGCGCCGGAAAAGGATTGTTTGGCCTTTTGGCAGGTCTGAAAGCCACCGACTATCTGATCATGCTTGCGATTGTGGCGGGACTTGGATTATTGGTTTATCCCACCATCGGAGATTTGATCAGTCGATGGGAAACCATGAACAGCATCAAGGACTACGACAAAGTGGTCGACGGCATGGACGAAAAAGAGATGGATGACGAGATCGAGCGGGCAAGACGATACAACAAAACACTTTGGGGAAAATATTATGTAGGAATCGGCAAAGATAAAAAGAATGGCCGAAATTTGATGAAAGAGGGAGACAAAAAGTATAACGATATTTTGAATGTGACGAAAAACGGGGTCATGGGCTACCTGATTATTGATAAGATTGACTGTTACAGTGTCATTTATCATGGCAGTACAAACTCAGTACTTGCTGCCGGAGTCGGACATTTGTTTCGAACGGGATTTCCGGTGGATGGACCAAATGTAAATGGCGCATTGAGTGCGCATACAGGGTTAGTCAGCGCGACATTGTTTACAGACCTCGATCAGTTGAAGGTGGGCGATACGTTTGAGGTACACATTTTAAATAAAGTTTATACATATCAGATAGAGCAGATTTTGATCGTAAATCCGTCGGATTTATCGAATCTTCAAATTGAATACGGAAGCAACTATGTCACCTTGGTCACATGTTACCCTTACGGCGTGAATACGCACCGCTTGTTAGTGAAAGGGCGGTTACAGGGATATAACTATGACAAAAAGGACTATGAAAAATATATAGAAGAAGCAGCAAAAAAGAGAAGCCAGCAGGTGAAAAAAATCGCACCCGAGGAGGAAGAGGAACCATTAGAGCAGACCGGTACGGAGTGGGACAAAATCGCAAAGATTGCAAAGTATGGCGGCATTTTGGCAGGATTTGCATTCCTGTTTTTCCTGCATTACCGGGTACGTTATCTGCAGCTTCGCAGGGCAAGAAAACGGCTCGAACTAGATGGGCCCTATCAGATTCGAAGGGAACCGGACGAGAAAGAGCTCACAAGCCATAAAAGGGAAAAGATCAGTCTTTGGCTTGTGGCAGGCGGCTTGACCGTCGTGTGCGCGGCAGGCGTGATGAGTGTTTCAGCGCTGGTGGAAGAGGCAGCCGTCGGCTGGCGGTGTGAATCACAAGAAAAGCAGCTCGATGCTTATATGAAAAATCAGCAAAAACCGCAAAACATAAAAACAGACAGCACAGTGCAGAGTGCAGATCAGATTCAGACTTCGGAGAAACCGAAAAATCCGGTCGTAAAGGTGGACGGAAACGAATATATCGGAAAACTGTCCTTCCCGTCTTTGGATATGGAACTCCCGGTACTCGCGGAGTGCAATGAAGAAAATCTGAAACAGGCACCTTGTGTAGACAGCGGAACGATCGAAGAGAGGGACTTGATCATTGCGGGACACCGCTATCGCAGGGTGTTTACGAATTTACAAAATCTGAAAGTCGGGGATAAGATCTATCTGACTTCGGCGGATAATAAATTTTATACTTATATCGTAAAGAGTCTGGTGGAGGTTCCACCGCATAAGGTGAATCTTTACGCCGGATGCGAGACGTGGGATTTGGCGCTGTATACCTGTACTCCGGGCGGAAAGAATCGTCAGGTGGTATATGCGGATCTTTTGACGCAGTAAAAAGACGAGAAAAGAGGGAAGTGTATGAGAAAATGTAAGAATTACAAAACAAAAAAGAGCAGAATCACAGCATTTTTTATGGCATTTACTCTTGTGCTGACAACATGTTTTTGCTCCATACCACAGACGGTCTTTGCAGAGACAAGAGGACCGGAATCATTTGTCGAGCTGACATCAAGCAGTTCGCGGACACTGAGCAGCGGATTTTATTGTGTGAAAAAAAATTTAACTTTTAATCCAAAAGATGGATGCAAAAATGGACTGCAGATTGCAGCAGACAGTACCGTGTTTATTTATGTCGTTGACGGAGTTACGCTGACGGTAAAAGGAAGAGATGCAAACGAGATGGAAGGAGCCGGAGCAGGTATTTATGTGCCAAAAGGAGCTACCGTTGTATTTCTTGGAGAAGGAACGGTGCGGTCATATGGCGGAGCAGGTGCGGATGGCGGAGCAGCTGAAAACGGAGAAGATTCTACCATCAGCGGCGGAATGGTTACATTAGGAGCTGGGGGAGCCGGTGGATATGGTGGCGGAGGAGCCGGAGCAGGAATTGGTACAGACGGAGGAGACGGAAATGTCGGAGGAGCCGGAGGAGCTGGGTACTCAGTGAACTATGAGCAGGGTGGAACCGGAAAAGACGGAAGTAACGGAGAAGACGGAAATGCTGCAGCTGCGGCGGGAGCCGTGTATGCGATGTATTCTGTGACCGTCAAGGCAACCGGTGG
This sequence comes from Lachnospiraceae bacterium, assembly GCA_051880395.1. Classification (GTDB taxonomy): domain Bacteria; phylum Bacillota; class Clostridia; order Lachnospirales; family Lachnospiraceae; genus JBJENW01. Next base: position 24,877 of record JBJENW010000134.1, read on the forward strand.
AGATGCCGGAATCAGCGGTGGAAACGGAGCATGTGGAGCAAATGGTTCAGAAAAAATAGATAATATCACCCGAGTGGCAGTCGGTGGAGCTGGCGGCGGTGGCGGTGGAGGCGGAGAAGCAGGTGCCGCGATCGGAACCGGCGGCGGCGGAGCCGGTGGCGGTGGAGGTGGAGCTTCCTCAGGCTATGTAAACTGCGGAATGTATATCGGCGGCGGTGGTGGTGGCGGCGGAGACAGCCAAAACCCTGGAGACGGTGGTACGAAAAGTAAAACGCAGACGTATAATCTGGAGTCTGGTATAGTCTGCAGCCGCACTATTACCGCGTATTCTTCGAATGGTGATCAACCGGACGGAGGTTCCGGAGGTGCCGGTTATGCGACACTCAGTGGTGCGACGAAGACAGTAGGAGCCGGTGGAACCGGTGGAGACGGTGGTGCAAGTGGCGGTACCAAAAAGAATGTTTCAAAAAAAGAAGCGGTACCGGATAACTATGTGCCATATTATACCACGACTTTTGAGGGGGCAGATTCCGATGAAGTACAGATTTACTATATGTCATGGGGCACACAGATTTATGTGCCGGAATATACGGCACCCAAAGGACAGACCTTTTTAGGGTGGCAGGTAAAAAAAGGAATGACGAGTCTGGTAGAGACAGATGCCAAAAACTTTGTAGAAGGTGATACAAATTATTATCAGGCAGGAGACAGTGTCATTCCACTTTTGGCAGCGTATGGTGATATTGTTTTGACCCCGGTCTGTCAGGAGGCTACCTCCAATAGTTCAACTTGGAAAATGACAGAAACGGATTCGGGAGCAACCTTGCTTTCAGAGGAAGATTATGGCGTGCAAAATGAGATTCCAACGGCGGAGGGTAGTACGGTCAGTGCCAGTGATAATTGGGAACTTCTGTCACAGTCGGTAGACGGAGAAGGAAAAGTAGCCCGTGCCGTACTGCGCAATAGTGGAAACGTCGATGTAACGGTGAGTATGCAGGATAAATCGTCCGTGGAGGGTGTAAATGTGCAGTGTTATCAGATATTTCGAATTGATGATATCTACACTGATAAGGATACAGGGGAACCAAAGTATGTGTTTGAACTGCAGGATGAGGCATACCGCACTTTTTTCAAAGATTATTTCAAGATGACAGATGCGATGCCAAAAGACAGTGCCATCGTAAATCAGATTCTTGCCTTGAACAATGACGAGCTGATGACGATGGCGAGCAAGCTGAAATATTTCATCAAAGAAAATAACATTGAGCCGATCGCGGAACAGACTGGTGCGGACGGTGAAATGAGTATGACGATGGATGTTTCCCGTCAGTATGTCTATGAGAACGGTGCAGGCAGCTATACCGGTGGTCTGGGTTATTATTTTATCAGCCGTGATGATGCAATCGATAATACTTATACCATGCAGACATTTGATGTGCAGCATAATTTTGTAGAACTTAAGGGCAGCGGTCTTGTGATAAAAAAGACTGGTAATCAGGTTTTGATGAAATATGGCGATACCGTCACGTATCAGATCACATCGAAAGTGATGAACACAGGTGGTGACGGAAATTATATTTATTGTATTTATGACTGGATGGAGCCGACTTTGACAATGGTAGCCAATTCGCTCAAACTTACCGTGACGGATACGAATGGAACGATTACGCTGGTAAGCGGGACGGATTACTCGGTAGAGACAATCAAGGAAATACCCGAAGGGCAGACGAGTGAGCAGGATGTTTTAAAAGTCACATTGCTTTGGACTTCTCAGTTGAAAGATGATTCTCATGTGGGGGATAAGCTGGTGGTGGAATATCAGGCGAAATTAAACGAAGATGCGACCAGTGGAATCGCAGCGGGAAATGAGAATTTCAACCGCGCATGGATCACATGTGGAACCACGGACAAGCTGAATAAGACAGAAATCCAGGAGTGGAATGTCTATACGATGGCGTTGACATTGCATAAACAAAATGAGATTAAGAAAAACCTCGCTGGTGCAAAATTTACGCTGTATGATATAGCAGATACAGACCATACAAACCCATTATTATTTACGAAGGCAGCAAATGGGGTGTATTACTATGATGCGAGTGGATCGGAAGAATTAGAGACAGATGAGGAAGGAAATTTTGAGATTCGCGGTTTAGACGGAAGCAGCTACATCTTGGTGGAGACAAGCGCACCGAGAGGATATCTTCCGATCGATCCGGTGACATTGAGCGTGTCAACAAATCCGAATGTGGACAAGGATACTTTGACACAGATTCGGGCGCAGTTGACAGGTAGCAAACTGGCACAATTGCAGACCGATGCGGATAACGGATATCTGAATCTGACGATCACAGATCCAAAGGAAGGAGTCGACGATTTACCGGCAACCGGAGGTAAAGGCCGCACCCTCGTTTACGTCGGCGGAATCTTACTTTTGATCATTAGTTTTACAGCATTCATCATTCGCAGAAAAACCGAAGACGATGAGGAAGAATAGAAAGGAATCACACAGATGAGATAGAGAAAATCCAAGGAAGGAGGTGAGTAGATTGAACAGATCGACGATAATCAGGAGAATCCTACTATTTGCATTGTGGGCGTGTATCATGGCACTTGCGTGGAGACAGTGGAATGTCCGCCACAGTGCATCCGAAGATGTCGAGGCACCTGTATTAAACAGTGTTCAATGGCTCACCTCCACTGCGCCATTGGCACCCGGCAGCAGTCTGACACTGGAGGTGGACGCACAGGATGCGTCCGGAATCGCGTCTTATAGTCTGACCATCTGCTCGGATAGAGGCGAGGTGATCACACTTTCCTATCCGACAGATCAGTCCCAACATCTGACCCAGATGATCGCATCGCTCCCGTCAGATCTTTCTACGGGAACGTATGAGGTCACGGGCATTCAGTTGACCGATCTTTACAACAATACGATGGATTACACCAAACAATCCGGTGTCTGGTATGCGGCAGGAAACGCCCAGGGAGCGTTAAACGGCACACAGACTTTTGCCGTGGCAGAGACACAGGCACAGGAAGAGATTCCGCCTGCAGAAGAAACGCAGGTTTTAGCAGAAACAAACGAAATACCGAGCATACCAGAGGGCACCGCAGACAGCAGCATGACGAATGAAATCGCTGATACGCAGGTGTCTGTTCCTGTCGATAGCATTGTACCGGCAGAAACGGGAAATGACGATCTGATGTTGAATCCGTCAGAGAACCCAGCGGATGATGCGACAGAAAATATCTACACGGACGGAGAAAATCAGTATGAGATCGGCTCGGACGGTGAATTTGTAGAAGTGGGTGGATCTGACAATGCAGGAAACAGCGATGCTACAATTTCGGAACCGGCACAGCTGCCTTCAGAGGCGCCGAGTCAGAGCACAGAGATTCCAAGTCAGGGGTCCGATGCATCGAGCAGCGCATCCGAAAATCAGGGTTTGTTGTCCATTACGCCGCCAAAAGCACCGCCGACCATTCAGCTTCCTGGAAACTTTACTGTTCAGATGAATGCAAAGGATGACACGGGATTCCAGAGCGTGGATGTCATCTTATCGAATCAGGACGCAGAGGGAAATTCCGGGCGTTTTTCACAGAGCCTGAAAGGAATCCGTTCGTTTAGCAGTGTTACGTTCTGCCTGCAGCAGAATGCGTTAAATCCAGGGATTTACCATGTTTCGGAGATTGTTCTGACAAACGGAAACGGGGATAAAAAATGTTATTACCGTAAAGAAAAAGTGGCAAACGGTGTGCGTACTTACGATACACAATGGTATCTCGATTCACAGCCAGTCAAAAATCTGAAAGCCGGACTGAAACTGACCATTAAAGGCGATACTGCGGATACAGAGGGACCAAAAATGAAATCGATCAGCGGCCTGACCTACATCCAGGCGATGGATGTAGACAAGGCAAAAATCCTGCTGAAAGCGACAGATCAGACCGGTATTTCAAATGCCATGGTCAGCTTCCGCAGGGCTGGACAGCAGACGGCGGATCGGACATCCTATGCGCAGCTGAGTGGGAAAAAATCCATCAGTTCCTTCACGGTCGATATCTACCACGATATGTTTGAGGAAGGCGTTTATCTCATTGATAAGCTGGTTTTGATCGACACTTATGGAAATGCGAATATTTATACCTGTAAAGATGGAATCTGGAGCTGTAATAATCAGGCGGTCAATACCGAGCCTGTCACATTGCGGTTTGAATATAAGAAGAGTGCGTCGGGAAGTACAGCCGCATCCCAGCCGGGTTCCTCCGGATCTACAATAGCGCTATCTGGAAGCTCCGGTGTGGATGCAACCCTGTATTTTGGAGGCAGTGATAGTTCCGATTCGAGTACGACAACGACCAGAGTTTATACCGGGGGCGGAGGAAATAGCTCTGGCGGAAATTCCACGACCACACGTTCGAACAGCAATAGTAGCCGTAGTAGTTCTAGCGGCAGTTCGGGTTCTTCGTCGGATTCCGGTTCTGCAGGTTCTTCGGCAGGTTCGGACGCAGTGTCAAGTGAAACAACCGTGGATACAATAGATGAAAAGGTTATCAAAAAAGCGTTTAAAAAGATGACCGATCAGAATGAGGCAGTCATTGATATCAAATCGAATCCGCGGATTCCACCGAAAGCGTTCAAACTGCTTTCAAAGACGAAACAGGACGAATCCTCCATGCTTTTGCAGGCGAGTGACTATCAGTGGCGATTTGCAAAAAAAGATCTGACGAATGTGGATGCCGTCAGCGGATTTTTCAACGCGGAGATTCTGACCGGTGATAAAGTAGCGGTCTCGAAACTCAAAGAATACGAAGAAAAGTATCAGTTAGACGATATGGATCAGTTGAAATATCAGATCATGTACACCAGTGATTTTCCGGGAAAAGCAAGCATTTCCCTGAAATGGTCCACCGACTTTGCAGGCATGTCGGCATTTGTCTACGAGTTGGACGAAAACGGCGAAACAGCCCCGATGATCGCACAGACCGAGGTGACCGATGACGGAATGGTCTCCTTTGACATGACAAAAGGAGGAAGTGGTTTTATCACCGTACAAGAGGTCGTACTCCCGGAAACCGACGAGGAAAGGCAGCTAAAAGAATCCATCGCGGAGTCTGAAAAACTGTCCAACAACAAGATGAAACAGGGCATTCTCTTAGTGGTCGGCGCAGCTGTACTTGCGGTCATACTCTGCACGATCATTGTATTGAGTAAACGCAAGAAAAAGAAGAAAAAAAGCAAAAAGAACCAGACCAAGAATCTGCCGAAGGAACAGTCATCCGGATAAGAAGCGTTCCTAAGCAGGAGGATTTCCGAGGCGGACGTCTCCTGTAAAAAATGGAACCGGTCAGCAAACTGGTTTTGGGTGAAAGGGGAGACAGAACACATGAAAAAGGGGAAAAAGATCATGGAAGTACTGGGATTTCTCGCAGTACTTTTCGTGATTCTTGCAGGCATAATCCGCATGGTTTTCGTCATACAAGTGACCGGAAATTCCATGAATCCAGGTTTAAAGGACGGTGAGTACGTATTCGCTGTTCCCGTAAAAGAAATACAGCGAGGCGACATCATCGTGACCAGAAAGAATATCGCTTATGGGCAGTCTGTCATCAAGCGCGTGATCGCGATGGAAGGTGACACCGTAGAGATCGACATTACAACCGGCGATGTCACCGTAAACGGGGAGCGCCTAGAAGAGCCGTACATCGCACAGCCGACCGCTGTCAGCGGAGATATTGATTATCCGTTTACGGTTCCGAAGGATTGCGTGTTTTTGCTCGGAGATAACCGGAATCACTCCATCGACAGCCGGTTTCAGGAGGTTGGGTGTGTGCCCATGGTGCAGGTGGAACGGAAAATAATGAAAAAATAGAGAGTCAGGATGGCGGAGGCTGTCCTGATTTTTTAGAGTTAAAAAAATTACTCGGAACATTTTGCGCTGAGCTTGACAAATGCATGATAGCGTGATATAGTATAATTAATCAGAACAAAATGCGACGAGCAAACAGAACAAAGAACGAGGAGGTACGATTGTGATAGTAAAAGAATATTTAAAAAATGCAAAACCGATGCAATATCATATTTTTGACTCTCATCAGGAAGGTATGGATGATCTGGGGAAAGAGCATAAGGATCAGGATTATATTGTGTATAGTTACAATATTCATCACAATAATAAACCGCAGGTTGGAGATGCGTTCTTATATAGACGTCCTGGTAAGTCATCTAAAACAAGAAAGTTTTACATCTATGGCGGCGGTGTTATTAAAGAAATAACTCCACCAGATCGTGAAGGTAACGTGTATGCAAAAATTGAATTGCCTTTCAAATTGGATGAGCCATTAATGCAAGATAATTCAGAAATTCTCGACAATTTTGTATGGACTTCAAAGGAAAAAAAGCCGGGAAGCTGGGGCCATTTTTGGAATCAATATGGCATGAATGTTATCGATGAGCATGATTTTTTTGGCTTGGTAGGAGACTTGGAGTGTACAAAGCCAGATAACCATGATAGTAGACCGGCAGTATTGCTTGACTCTGTCGAAGAAGAAGACGGAATAGACAAGAGTGCTTTGGACTCGACCGGTTTCAAAGTTACGATTATGGATAGTGGTAAGCATATGTCAGTATCTGGGAAAGAGTCAAAAACAATTGCAGGAACCCATATTGACTATAATGCACTCCAGAAAACGAAGACCAATATTGGTAAAGCAGGTGAGTTGCTAGTAGTTGAACTACTTCGTGAGAAGTATGCAGGAACAGAAGTTGTAGTAGAACATACTTCGGTTGAAAAGGGGGATGGATGTGGATATGACATCACTGTAATTCATCCAGACGGTCATGAAGAACATATAGAGGTAAAAACGACAAAAACAACCTATGTTGATGGATTTTATATCACACCAAGAGAACTAAATGCAGCACGCCAATGTGAACCGGAGAGTGTTAATAAAAGCTATAAGATTTATCGAGTATATAATTATGATCCGGATAGCAAGAGTGCAAAAATTAAAATCTATGAGGGTCCTTTTAAGGATGAAGCATTTCGATTTGTACCGACAGCATGGAAAGTATATGAAAGATAAAGATTTTATGAAGAATGATAAAATTGAAAGCTGTAAAAAAATGGATTATGCATTTGAAAGAGCTTAAGGAGATGTTATGAGATGAAGACGATTAGAGTTGTTGCAGCAGTTATCTGTGACTCGATAAAAGAAAAGCAGAAGATATTTGCTACAGCCAGGGGCTATGGAGAATTCAAAGGTCAATGGGAATTTCCTGGTGGAAAAATAGAAGAAGGCGAAACACCAGAACAGGCTTTGAAACGGGAAATAAAAGAAGAATTGGATACGGAAATTCAAGTGTATGATTTGATAGATACCATTGAATACGATTATCCAAACTTTCATCTTTCCATGGATTGCTTTTGGTGTGAGACAATAACAGGAGAGCTGGTACTGAAGGAAGCAGAAGCAGCTACGTGGTTAAGGAAGGATAAGTTAGATTCAGTCCAGTGGCTGCCAGCAGATTTGACACTGATTGAGAAAATTAGAGGATTTATGTCAGAGGGATAGGAGGAAACATTTCAAGGTATTACAAAGGAAATAGTGCAAAATTGTATGAGAAATGCAATGGAGATATTATTTTTAAGAGATGTTGTGAATGATGGACAAGTGCTAGATCACATAAAAGAATTTTCGAAAAATAGATTTCCTAAAAATTTCACATCAAGGAGCCAGTTAAAAGGATTTAAAGAGGCTTTAAATAATGATTTTATTTCGAGATTGACGTTACAGAGGAAAAGAGATGTATTTGAAGCTCTTTGGAGAGAAGTGTTTGTAATCGGACAGGAAGAAAATAGAAGATAGTAAGTCTTTTTTGGAATGGAAACAGAATTAGGAGGACAATATGTTTGGCACGATCGTGTGCAATCAAAAAGAATTAACACAAGAGGAACACAACCGCTATCAGGAGATTTATTGCGGTGTGTGCAAAAGTCTAAAGCGCGGCGGACAGTTGGAGCGAATCTGTCTGAATTATGACACGGCATTTCTGGCACTTTTTTTGAATGGATTATATGAGGAACCGGAGGAACGCTGTTTTTCCAGGTGTGTGTTAGATCCTAAAAAAAAGAAACAGATCATAAAAAATAAATACATAGAATATGCGGCGGATATGACAGTTTTGCTGGCGTATTACAAGTGTCGGGATGATTGGGAGGACGAAAAAAAGATTGCGAAAAAATTGTATTCCAATGTGCTGAAAAAGGATGTGGCGCGTATTGAGCTGGCGTATCCGAGACAGGCAAACTGTGTGAAAGAAAGCCTCATGGAACTGGAAAAAATCGAAAAAGATCCAGAGTCGCTCGCTGACGACGCGATCAATTGTTCGGGGAGAATGCTGGCAGAACTGTTTGTGTACAAGGAGGATTTTTGGAGTCCGTCTTTGCGAAGATTTGGGTATCATCTGGGACGTTTTGTGTATCTGATGGATGCAGTGTTGGATTATGAAAAAGATCAAAAAAAGAACAATTTTAATCCGTTGTTTCTCTCAAAACAAAAACCCGAGGACATGAAACCAGTGCTCATGCAGATCATCGGAGCAGCAGTACATGAGTTTGAAAATCTACCGATCCTTCAGGATGCAGGAATTCTTCGAAATATTCTTTACAGCGGGGTCTGGCAGGCATATGAAAAAAATATAAAAAAAGTGGAAGAAAAATGAAATTTCAATAAAGTCACTTTACAGTCGGATATAGCAAGACTATAATTCTAAAAGAAAGAGGAGAAAAAGAATGGTTGATGATCCATATCGTGTACTCGGTGTCTCGCGGGATGCCAGTAAAGAGGAAATAAAAAAAGCATACAGGCAAAAAGTAAAACTATATCATCCGGATACGCACCCGGACGATCCTGAGGCGGCGGAGAAAATGAATGAGGTCAACGAGGCGTATGATATGCTTTGCAATCCGGAAAAATACCAGAGAAGAGGATTTGGTAGTACGGGTGCGGGGGATAGCGGAAGTGGTTACAGCAATTCGGGCTATGACAACAGAACCCAGGGAGGCGGTTATGAGTATGGTCCGTATGGATTCGGTGGATTTGGAGGCTTCGGAGATTTTGGAGATATGTTTGGCTTTGGAACAGGGCAGCCGTTGAAAAAACCGCAGAAACAGCCGCAGGATTCGAAGGAGTTTTGTGATGCGATTGATTTCATTTGCAGAAATCAGTATCGCTCAGCAGACCAGATTTTAAAGCGCATGGGCAGGAATGAGCGAAATGGACGATGGTATTATCTGAGTGCATTAGCGGATTACGGCATGGGAAATCTGCTGCAGGCACTGAAGGAAATTCAGGCAGCGATTCAAGAGGAACCGAATAATCCGGATTATTTAGAAGCCTATGATCGTATGCGCATGTTCGGAAATCAGTATCAGTCGGCAAGTTATGAGTATCGAAATGCGGCGTCTGGTTTGCAGAATTGTTGTATGAATCTATGTTTATTACAATGTCTGTGCACCTGCTGTAGATGTTAAGAGCAGATCGCGTATGGATAGTTGGGTCATTCGTTTGAAGAGAAAGGATGTGCTGGAATGAAAAAACTGCAGCAGAAGATGCGGGAATTTATGCAGGGAAGATATGGGGTGGATGAATTCGGAAGATTTTTGTTGATTGCAGGTTTTATCGTTTATGCGATCGGAACGATTCTTCGAAGTGCATTATTGATGACATTTGGTTTGATGGGATTTTTCGTGTTTATTTTTCGGTCTTTGTCAAGAAATCATTTGTCAAGAATGCAGGAAAATAACCTGTTTACGCGGTATTGTAAGTTGTGGAAGATGCGGTTTGAGCAGCGAAAAGAATATAAGATTTTTATGTGTAAAAGATGCGGAAAATTTATTCGCGTGCCGAAAGGAAAAGGAAAGGTGGAGATCACCTGTCCTTCATGTAAAAACAAGGAGATTCATAGAACGTGAAACAGTGGAAAGCGTATGGAAAAAGAAATCCCATACGTTTTTTTAAGGGCTTTTGTCCTGTTTTAGGCTACGGCAGGATACGACCTGATTTTTTCCGTGGCGTTTGCCATAATACAGATAGTGGTCTGCAATCTGTATGGTATCTTCGATCGTCTGACCTTCTGTAGATTCAGAAATTCCGAATGTCATACGAAAGTGGACATGGGTTGATTCAAAATCAACCACGGTACTGCATATTTTTTCCCGAATTTTTGTTGCAACTCTTTCGGCATTTTCCAGGTCACAAAACGGAAGAATGATCAGAAATTCTTCGCCTCCCCAGCGACAGACAATATCATTTTTTCGAATTTCCTGTCGAAACAGGTTTGATGCGGTGACCAATACGCAATCGCCAAAGTTATGTCCGTAAGTGTCATTGATCTTTTTGAAATCATCGATATCTGCTAAAATGACACAGTAGAGGGTGCCGTTTGCAATCGCATCCTGTTCAAATTCTGTGATGATCCGACGATTGCTCAGACCGGTCAGCGCATCGGTCATCGAGAGTATTTCGAGTGTCGAATTCTGGCTCATCAGTTTTTCCTGCAGCGAAAGAATCTGGATGATAAAAGCAATAATAAAGAAAATGGTAGCAAATAATGTAATCCCGTAATTCATGATGGCGAGTGTGGTAGAGATCTTCGGGTCTAGTGAATAAAAGGGCTCATAATTCCACAACTGTAAAATGGCAAAGATCGCGACAGCAAGCACGGAATAACAAAAAGGATAGAAGTGTTCTTCCTGCTTTTCCAATGCCAATCCATAATAACAAAAGTATGCGAGCGGTATGATCGCGACACAGTAAATAGAAAACCCACTCGTTTTTCCGATGATCAAAACGGAAAGAGCCGCATGAAGTGTAACTTCCAAATTTATCAGATGGAAGAATTTTTGGTGTTCTCTTTTTTTGGAGACAGTAAATGCGACGATATAGAGGATGACGCTTCCAATGTTCAATATTGCCATAAGATTTGTGCCTAAACTTAAAAACACAAAAAGAAACAGGGAATGGCATAGAAAGAACATAGCAGATATGAATTGTTCTAATTCTGCTTCACGATATCCATGTTCAATTCTAATCCGGCCATTTAATAATTCTAAAACTGATTCTAAAAATAGTTTTATCTGTTTCAAAATAAGACAACCTCTCTTTTATTCATACACAAACATTTGTTTTTTTATCTGTTTCCTCTATGGTTATTTCGGCAGAAAGCCGATATTATATTAGAACTTTTGAGGAATCTCCTACAAGAAGAAAACGATAATCGGATTCAAAAATTATAAAAAAATAGTACGAAAGTACTTTGAGATATGTTAAAATAAAGACGATAGAACGTTTATGAAGGGGTGTGAAACATGGATATGGGAAAAATGCTTCAGTATATTATGAGCAGAAAGGATACCATCATCTTTCAGTGGACACCGGAAACGGGGTGGAAGTCCCTGACGGAGTGTACGCGTGTGCTAAAAGATTGTGATCTGGAACACACAGATCTGTTTCAGTTGAAAAACTGGGTAGAGCCAGAGGATCAGGCGGCATTTCAGGTATTTTTAAATCAGGTGCAGGCACTGATCGATGGAAATGATAAGATTCTTGCGCCGGAAGAAAAGAAAGTTTCCATTGCGGTTCGTTTTTTGGAACAGAGTGGAAGATATGCCTATCAGAATCTGAACTGTTGGGTAGAACGGGAAAACGGTGTATTGATTCGTATGTTTGCCATGTCGGATCCGTTGAATGCAGAGGAAGTCTATCGTTTGAAAGTGGCGCAGGTCTTTACGGCAGACCAGGATCCCTCTATTTTTATGAAACAGGTCATGGAATTGATTCAGACGAATCCGGATAAGAAATATGCAGTAATCCAGTTTGACATTGCAAAATTTAAAATGATCATTGCAGATTTTGGAGAAAAACAGGCGACAGATCTTTTGAATTATTTTGTTACGACATTGAAAGTCATCTGCAATCAGTTTCAGATCTATACCCGGTTGTCGTCGGATATTTTTATGGTCGTGACACCGTACAAAGAGAAAAAAGAATTGCTGGAATTTGTGGAATATTTGGACAGCCAGCTGCGCGGGTATAAGGGAATGCATTATCGGGTGGTTTATGGAATCTGTCCGATCGGCGATTTGAAAAACGGATTCCGCCAGTACGGCGATGCAGCTGCAATGGCGAGACAGAGTATAAAAATGAATGTATTGGAGAAGGTTGCCTTTTACAGCGACACAATGAAAGAGAATATCTCGACCAGTAAGTTTATTGAAGACCATATGGATCACGCATTGGAAAACCATGAATTTGTCATGTTTTTACAGCCAAAGTGTATGATTTCGGATGGATCGGTCATCGGAGCTGAGGCGCTGGTGCGCTGGGTGATGCCGGGGCATGGGATCGTGCCGCCGAATGAATTTATTCCGGTATTTGAAAAAAATGGGTTTGTGATCAAAATGGATCAATATATCTGGGAAGAGGCTTGTAAGCGAATCCGAAAATGGATCGATGCCGGCATATCGCCGCTTCCGATTTCCATCAATGTTTCCAGAAAGCATCTGCGCGATACAAAGTTTATAGATGTGCTCGACGGACTGGTCGCCAAATATGACATCCCGAGACATTATCTGGAGATTGAGATTACGGAGACGGTGGATGAGAGCGGAATTGAAAAAAATATGAATGAATTGAAACAGCATGGGTACACCCTTTTGATGGATGATTTTGGATCAGGATATTCGTCGCTAAATACGTTAAAAGACACGAAGTTCGATATCATCAAAATGGATCGGATGTTTTTGAATGATTTTATCAGCTCCGACCGTGGAAAGAAGATCGTGAAGCATATGGTAAACATGACAAAAGAAATCGGACTGGACATGGTTGCCGAAGGCGTGGAAACAAAAGAAGAGGCAGAATTTTTGAGAAACTGCGGGTGTGACACGGCGCAGGGATTCTATTACGCAAGACCAATGCCTGCAGACGAATTTGAAGAAAAATATTTACATATATAAAAATAGCGCAGCCTTTTGTTGTTTTTTGGGGGAAAGTAAAGTATACTGAGAAAAAAGGAGCTGGATAAAGGAGGATTGTATGAAAAATTTTGTATTGCACAATGGATATGAAATTCCGGAAATTGGATTTGGAACCTGGAAAACGCCAAATGGCGATGTCGCCGTGCAATCGGTGAAGGAGGCGCTGGCGTGTGGATACCGGCATATTGATACGGCGGCAGCCTATGAGAATGAAACGAGTGTCGGACAGGCGATCAGAGAATCGGGGCTGAAGCGAGAAGAGGTGTTTATTACCAGTAAACTCTGGAATTCTCAGCGTGGATATGAGACGACTTTGGCGGCTTTTGAAAAGACAATGGACAAGTTGGGATTGGAATATCTGGATCTGTATCTGATTCACTGGCCGGCAAGTGTGCATCAGTTTGAAAATTGGGAAGCGTTGAATGTAGAGACCTGGCGGGCGATGATCCAATTGTATAAGGAGGGCCGAATCAAAGCGATCGGCGTGTCGAACTTTTGCCCACATCACTTGAAAGCGTTGATGGAAATGGAAGTGATACCGATGGTCAATCAGATTGAATTCCATCCGGGTATGACGCAGCCGGAAGTGGTATCGTATTGCAAAGAGCACGATATTTTGGTGGAGGCGTGGAGTCCACTTGGAAATGGTGCATTGCTGCAAAGTGCGTTGATCAAGGAATTGGCTGAGAAATATAAAAAGAGCCCGGCACAGATTTGTCTGCGTTTTGTATTGCAGCAGGGAGTCCTTCCGTTGGCAAAATCGGTGACACCGTCACGGATACGGGAGAATTTGGAAATTCTGGATTTTGAACTTTCGGATGAGGATATGAAAAAACTGGTCGATATGCCAAATATCGCATACTCTGGCTCAGACCCGGATAAGGTCGATTTTTAAAATAGGTTGTAAAAATAAAAACAGGCTTTCATCAAGGAAAAAAGGATGGAAGCCTGTTCTTGTTTTTTAATTCAGGGTTTCAATTTTTACTTTTTCCAATAACTCGTCTACCAGTTCACGCGTCGGCGGTTTCGTTCCAATCGTAGTGACGGCGCCGGCGGAGACCGCCATGCACATCTTTACCGTATCCGCCCTGGAAAACCCGTGATCCAGCGAATAGGAGACTGCGGCAACCATTGCATCACCTGCGCCGACTGTGGAGTGTCGTTTGACATCGACGGCATCACATCGTACATGGTAATCATCCAGCAGGAACATCGCTCCATGTTTTCCCATAGAAACGGCAATGGAGGAAATGCCATCTGCTTGTAATTTTTTTGCGATCTGCAGTAATTCATCTTCGGATGGTTCGTGTTTTAGACCGGCGAACTCTGCCAGTTCCAGATGATTTGGTTTGATGAAATCCGGCTTTGCAGAGAGCGCATTGGTGAAAAGATCGCCGTCTGCATCGAGCAGAACCTTTGCGCCTTTTTCGTGTACCAGTTCAATGATCTGACGGTAAATATTGCGGTCTGTACCGGCAGGGACACTTCCCGCCAGTACAAATAAGGTATCTGGTGCAGCATAGTTTTCAAGCTTGGCAAGCAGCTTTTGGAGATCGGATGGCGTAATAGATGGCCCCGGTTCGTTTATTTCTGTTACCGCACCACTTTGTTCTACAATTTTTAAATTGGTGCGGGTTTCTCCGTCGATGAATAGAAAATCCGTGGAAATGTGCAGTTCTTCCAACATCGATTGTATGTGTTTGCCGCTGTTACCAGCCAAAAAACCGGTAGCGATACTATCTGCGCCGAGAGCAGCAATCGTTTTTGACACATTGATACCTTTTCCGCCTGCGTCTGATTCAATCTGTTTGAGCCGGTTTAGTCCACCCAGGGTAAGTTTTTCAAGGTCTGCGGTTTTATCCATAGCCGGGTTCATTGTCACGGTTACGATCATTTTGATACTCCTTTTATTTTTCTACAATTTTGTAATTATTCTTTCCTGCTAATTTCACTTCATATAAAACGGCATCCGCCTGTTTTAATGCGGTACTATAATCGATACTGTCATCTACAACGACGGCACCTAAGCTGATCGATAATTTTTTCTTTTGCTGCTGATAGATCAAAAGGCGGTCCATGCGGCTGACGAGTTTGTGGAATAGATGGTCTGCTTCCATAATGTCGGTAAGTTCTGGGATACAGACAATAAATTCATCGCCTCCATATCGTGCCACAATGCCACGATCTTCAAAAATCGTTTCCAGTTTCTTTCCCAAGAGCTCTAGCGCAGCGTCACCGCCGGCATGCCCGAGGGTATCGTTGACGGATTTGAAATTATCTAAATCCAGGATTGCAAATGCATAGCGGGACGGCTCCTTCTGGGCATCGCGATAACGCTGGAAGGCATTCTGGAAGCCTTCTCGATTGTAAAGCCCGGTCAGTGGATCGCGGTCCGCTTTGTGTAAGATACGCTGACGTTCTTTCATCTCATCCTGTGCATTGCTGATCTTTCCGATCATCTGAATAATGTTTTGCTTTTTCTCGTCGTAGATTTTGGAAACAACCAGTCGGTACCACACCTGGCGTCCGTCGTTATGTTCGAACAAAAACGGTGCCTTGTTTTTGGAATCATCTTCTTTTACAGCTAAAAATTGATCGAGAAACAGATTTAATTCGTTGTTGCTCTGGTCATAGTCGTCTAGGTCTACCTCACCACCAAATGTGAACGTATCTGAAAATTTCGGGTCAAAAAGAAGGATATTCTGAACGCCATTGTATTCGAATACGTATTCATCGGTAATATCCGATAAGATCTGATATCGCTTTGCGGCCAGCGCAAGGTTTCGGGTGGATTTTTCTTTTTCCCGGTAAACCCAGAAGATCACACACGTAATTGCAGTGAAAAGCAAAAAGAGTGCGATAAAGCTGTAAAGCGGATAAATTTCAATCAGGCTTTTTAAGGTTATGTGTTCTGCCGGCGGGTCCATATTGTCGAGCAGAAGCATTTCCATACGATACGACGGAATGCTGTAAATACATTTGTTGCAAATCGCGATCAGGCGGGCATCTGTCTCACGTCCGAATCCCAGATACATGCCGTTTTTACTCGTCATAGGAAGCATCGTCACATTGTTGTAGCGTCCTTCGCGGATATAATAGCTGGCGGTGTAATAATTCGTGATGGTATAATCGGCATTCATCTGGTTGACCTGATGAATGGTTTCGGATAACGAATTTTCATATGTGACATCGTTGGAACCTTTAAAATAATCAAATTCATCGCCAACTACGGTGACAGCGGTCTTTTTGGAAAGGTCGTCAATCTGCGTGTGCTGATTTTTCACCAGCACATTTGTAAAGGAGGCATATTCTTTTGACAGGCGCAGTCGGTCGGAAAAAGCGGAAATCTCCTCAATACCGGCAATAATGTCGATAGAACCAGGGAGTCCTGGAGAGGCGTTGATTCCGTCGGACATCTGGCTGAAGTTATCGAATGCCAGATAGCGGAATGTGATACCGGTCTGTTTGCTGATGATCTGAAACAGCTCCGCCGCTACACCGCAGAATTTTCCGTCTTGTTCGTATTCAAATGGAGCGTAATTTCGCAAATAACCGACGCGCAGGGTCTTATGTTTTTCCAGATATTCATTTTCCGAGTCGGAAAATGTCACGGTATATTTGTCAGACTCCAGTTTGGGCTGGGAAAACGTCAGAATATCGTTATCTGTTTTCATATCAGAGGTTCGTGACGATTCCCATCGGGCATTCCAGTCTTCGAAAATGTCATCGAGTGTCTCGCTTGATTTCCCGGCTGCAGCATCCATGATCCGCTTTTGCTCTTTGCCATCTGTCAGATTCAGATTGGAAGCCAGAGTTTCGTACTTACCCTTGTTTTCGGTAGTCGCAGAGCTGGTTGTCAGCATGACGACATCGTTCATCTCGCTGTAGCTGTCCGGATATGGGTCTGTTTTTACGATGGAAATGGTATCCATGTCCAGTGCGTAGCCGGATTCGTTGAGCATAAAGTCTACATAGGCTTTGGCAGCCTCTTTATTCTGGCTGTGGCAGTTGACACCATAGCAGTAGTCTGTAGAGATGGTGGAGTATTGTTTCCCATCGATCTCATTTGGAAATGGCATAAAAGAGACGTCGTCGCCTTGATCGCCTGCATGTTTAAATTGTGTCAGAGCCCAGGAACCGATGGCGATACAGCCGATCTTTCCTTGATTGAGCATTGCTTTTGATTGCTCCCAGTCGCCTTCTCCGACATTTTCTTCACAGAGCTGTTCTTTGACGATGTCGTACAGCAGCCGGTAGACGGTGCCGTGCGTGGAATCCGTGTTGTATGGATTTGATTCGTTTACAAAAATGTTTTTTCTGTAATCCGCATCCCCGGTCATGTCAATGAATGGATAGATTTCCCAGATATTTAAAGCCCAGTCAGAGACATAGTTTGTGTAAAACGGGGTGGCATCCGTATAATCTTTGATGGCACGAAGGGCGGACAAAAAATCGGTCGTAGTTTTCGGAATTTCTGTGATTCCTGCCTTCTGAAATACCGCTTTGTTATACAAAAAGCCGGATACATAGGCAAATGATGGAATGCCATATACCTGGGCACCGATCTGCTTTGCCTGATCCATATAATTATATTTTTTCGATAATTCCGAGGAATCACCGAGTACTTCTAGATATTGTCCGTATTCATCACTAGAGATGGAACTCGGGATAAACAAAACATCTGCATAATCACCGGATTTCATCTGTTCAAGTGCCTGTTCTTCATAGTTTTCATAATAAATATAACTGACATCGACACCCGGATAACGGTTTTGAAACATTTCTTTATATTTTTGCATTTCTTCCGGAGTTTTATTTACCATAACATCTATGTGACCGGTAATCGATGATTCTGTCGCATAGGTCGAGGTAGGACAAACTGCTAATATGCCGGTGCAGATCAAAAACAGTGCGAGGAGAAAGCAGATTGTCCTTTTCCGAGAAAATTTTTTCATGAAAATCACTACTTTCGTATAATCAATTGATAGGTGAATTGTAAAAGGCTGTTTTATTATGTCACTATCGAATATAAGTATAACATATTTTTTACAAGAAATGAAATGATATCTTTGAAATAAAGTAAAAAAAGAAAAAGATTGACCGATGAAAGCGGCTATTGTATGATGGAAAGATGCGGAGAGATTAAGAAAAAAAGTCAAAGCGGAGGAAATTATGAAAAAGGCAGAGAAAAGAAGATATTTTTTCTTATATACGGTATGTTTTATTGTGTTGGCATTCGCGATGTTTTTTGTTTTTTTGGTGGACCGGCGTTCCTTTATCTGGAAGCCGGACGGATTACAGCAGCATTTTAATGCATTGTTATATTATCGAAGGTATTTGCGGGAGTTTTTCCATCGGTTATTTGTGGAGCATCGATTTTCGCTGCCGTTGTGGGATGCGAGTATTGGCTTGGGATCGGATGTGCTGACAACACTTCACTATTATGTGATCGGCGATCCTCTGAATCTGCTTTCTGCACTTGTTCCGAGTGAGGCATATATGGAGGTATTTTTCAGCGGTCTTGTGGTACTTCGGATGTATCTGGCCGGCCTGGCGTTTTCGGTGTACTGCTTTGCGCAAGAAAAAGAAACCTTTCCGACACTGCTTGGCGCGTTGATCTATGCATTCTGTTTTTGGTGTATCGTATCGATCCGTCATCCATATTTTCTCAATCCATTGATCTATCTGCCGTTGATTCTTCTGGGTGTGGACCGTATTTACAAAAAGAAAAAAGCGGGATTGTATATGGTGATGTTGGCAGTGGCGGCGGTCAGTAGTTTTTATTTTACATATATGATCTGTATTTTTATCCTGTTCTATGCGTTGATCCGGTATCTGATGCTGTTTCCAAAGATCCGCCTTAAGCAGGTGTTTTCCTGGATCGGGCGTTTTTTGGTGTATTCACTGACGGCACTTGCGATGGCGGCAGCAATCTTGCTTCCAGTCATTACGATGATGTTTTCTACCGGGCGTGCAAAAGCGCAGAATTATCTTCCGGCAGTGTATCCACTGAGCTATTATGTGAAACTGTTTTTCGGATTTTTAAACGGTGGTTCCGGATATTGGAGTAATCTGGGATATACAGCGTTTGGGGTACTCGGTATCATCCTTTTATTTACATATAAAAACCGCTATAAAGCGTTAAAAGCAGGCTGTTTTTTGATGCTGATTTTGCTATTGGTGCCGTTTGGCGGGCATATTATGAATGGCGGCAGTTATGTCATTAATCGCTATATGTGGGCTTGTTCGATGCTGGTTTCCTATATCGTGGTCAAAGCATATACGCTGTTGTTACATATGGACCTTGCGCACAAACAGCGGATGATGAAGGTCAGCTTGTTGTATCTGGCGTTTGGCGTGGCCTACTGTATCTGCAGTAAAGATAAAAGTATGTTGTTTCCGTTGTTTTTGTTTTGGGTACTTTTGTTGCTTTTATTTATTGCAAAACCTCAAAAGTATACGAGGCGGCCAATGAAAGTAGCACTGCTTGTTCTTTTAATGATGAGTCTTGCATACCAGGGATATGAGAAATATGATCCCAACGGAGAAAATTATGCGAGTGAGTTTGCTGAGTGGGGGGAGGCGTATGCGTCATTGAAGACAGACGCACCATCTGCACAGATCGCTGAAAAGAATCCAAAAACATTTTGCCGGTATGAAGAATTTCAAACGGGAGAATGGAAAAATACGGCGATGCAGCAGAATTTACACGGAACTGCCTATTATTTCAGTCTGGCAAATCCGGCGATCAATCAGTTTCAAAGGGAGCTGTATATGAATCAGTCGCGCGATTTCTGTTATTCGAATCTGGACGGGAGGTCACCATTGGATCTTTTGTTTTCGGTCCGCTATTTTTTGATTCCGTCACAGCGAAAAGAACTGTGTCCGTATGGGTTTGATTCGTTTGTCAGCCGCAGCCGGACAGACCTTTGTGCAAAGCGAAAAGCGACAAAGGCAAAGCCGGGAAAGGCACAAAAGCAGTGGACTATGACGGACTGCTATGAGAATCCACAGTACCTGCCGCTTGGGTTTACTTCTGCAAATTTTATTTCCAGGGAGTCGTATGAAAAGATGACTGTGACGCAAAAACAGCAGGCATTGCTGCAGGGAGTGGTGCTAGAGGACAGTACACTGCGGGAAGTACAGCCGCTTTTTACGGACCATGAAATCTCCTATCAGATCGAAGAAATGCAGGGCGTGATGATTTCTGATCATACGATTCAGGTAACACAGAACAATGCAACGGCGACATTGACGTTTACCGGTATGCCGGACAGTGAGACATATTTTATCATAAAGGGATTGCAGTATTCGGATACAGATACGTCGCAGTTTTTAGAAAGAGAAAAGGATCGTGTGCATATTGAGGCAGCCTGCGGTGCAGTGAGTAAAAAAATTATTTATTTGAGCAGTAAGAATAATTTTTATAGTGATATTCACGAATATCTGTTAAACTTAGGATATCGCAAGGATGCGGCAAAAACGATCCAACTGAAGTTCCCGGAAAAAGGAACATTTACCTATGATCAGATGCAGGTGGTCTGTCAGCCGATGGCAACGTTTCGAACCAGCCGTGATGTGTTGGGAAAAGAATGTCTGCAAAATGTAAAAATGGAGAATAATGAGCTGACAGGAGAGATCACCGTTTCAAAGGACAAGCTTTTATGCATCAGTTTTCCATACAGTGACGGCTGGAGTGCCTATGTGGATGGAAAGAAGACAGAGGTGAAGCAGGCAGATACAATGTTTTTAGGATTGGAACTGAAAAAAGGACATCATACGGTTCAGTTGTGTTATTGTACACCGACGCTGGAAGTCGGACTTATCATTACGTTTGTCGGGATCATAGTTTTTTTCGTTTTGTTGTGGTGTCAAAGAAAGAGAAAAAGTGAGAGGAGAATGACATGGAGCTAAGAAAAATTGAAGAAAACGGAATTTATCTTGTATTTGGAATTACAGAGGAAAACCAGTTAAAAATGTTGCATTTTTCACACGTACCATACGAGGAAAAACCGATTGACCAGACATATCTAAAGGAGTGTTTTCAGTTGGTGCAGGTCAGTTTTTCCGGTTACGACCGGCCGTATGAAAAGCATGGCGATAAATATATCGTTACGACACCGGGACATCTTTTGGAATTTGTTTCCATGCAGGATACAAGAAATGAACTGGGAAGAAAACTTGTGATTGAACAGGCGGACAAAAAAGTCACAGGTGCCGAGGTTGTCACAGAGATGCAGTTTTATGACGGACTTTCTGTGGTGCGCATGACAAATACGGTGACCAATCATTCGAAAGATGTACAGACGCTCGAATACATTTCTTCGTTTGCCTATACAGGCATTGAGAAAGAAGGAGAGAAGAGTTCGGATGAAAAAATGGTGCTATATGTGCCGCACCACGGCTGGCAGAAAGAAAACAACTGGCATCGGTATACGTTTCCGGAGTTGGGACTCGCACAGTCACAGCCGTCGACGTTTCAGCGGACATCAAAATTGTTTAAACTGACCAACACCGGAAACTGGTCGACGAAGGAATACCTGCCGATGGGCGTTCTGGTAAACGAGGAGGCGGATACGTCACTTTTTTGGCAGATCGAACACAATGGCTCGTGGCATACAGAGATTTCGGACCAGGACGGATATTTTTATCTGAATATCGGCGGCCCGAACGAGCTGCAGTCGCATTGGTTTAAAAATCTGCAACCGGGAGAGTCTTTTACGACCGTACCGGTTGCAGTCGGTGTGGAAAAAAATGATTTCAGCGCGGCAGTGGCACAACTTACACAGTACAGACGCCGGATTCGCAGACCGAATTCGGATAATGTAAAACTGCCTGTGATCTTTAATGATTACATGAACTGTCTGTGGGGAAGTCCGACGACCGAAAAGGAACTGCCGATGATCGATGCGGCAGCTGAGGCCGGATGTGAGTATTATGTGATCGACGCCGGCTGGTATGCACCGGGCGAATGGTGGGACAGTGTCGGCGAGTGGCAGGAGAGTTTGGAGCGTTTCCCGAACGGGATGAAGGAAGTCACGGATCATATTCGAAAAAAAGGGATGATCCCGGGTGTCTGGCTGGAGCTGGAAGTCATGGGAATTCACTGTGAGATGGCGAAAAAACTGCCGGATGACTGGTTCTTTGTCCGTCATGGAAAAAGGGTGTACGATCGCAGCCGGTATCAGCTTGATTTTCGAAATCCGGATGTCCGCGCGTATGTGATAGGCGTGGTGGAGCGTGTGATACATGATTATGGCGTCGGGTATATTAAAATGGATTATAATATCGAGCCGGGAATCGGTACAGAACTTTATGCGGACAGTGTCGGTGAAGGATTATTAGAACACGAGCGGGCATATTTGGAATGGCTGGATGAAATTTTTGCGGCACATCCGGATTTGGTGATTGAAAACTGTTCCAGCGGTGGACTGCGAATCGATTATGCGCTTTTATCGCGGTATAGCATTCAGTCTACCAGCGACCAGGAGGACTATGTGACGTATTCGACGATCGCAGCGAATGCACCGGCAGGTGTGACACCGGAGCAGGCAGCGGTCTGGTCCTATCCGATGCCGGATGGGGATTGCGAGGAGACAATCTTTAACATGGTCAATGCAATGCTTTTGCGCATTCATCAGAGTGGGCATCTGCAGAATCTTTCCAAAGAGCGGTATGAACTGGTAAAAGAGGGAATTGCTACATACAAGACGATCCGCGCGGATATTCGGGTTTCTGTTCCGTTCTGGCCGCTTGGGACGGCGGTCTACAAAGAAGAATGGGCAGCGCTCGGATTACAATGTGAGAAAAAGATCTACCTGGCGCTCTGGCGCAGAGAGGGGAATACGCCGACGATGACCATTCCGCTTGCAGACTGGATTTCGCAGGAATGTGTGGTTCATGTGCAGCAGTTGTACCCGAAAGACGAACGGATTTCGTATTCATTTGGACCGGTCAGCCGAAAGCTGCAGGTGACATTTCCGCAGGAGAAAATGGCGCGCATTTTTGAGATTACAGTGGAGTAAAAACAAAGAACCCTGGTGTTTTCGGCACCAGGGTTTTTTTAATGGCTTTGATTTAGGCTTCGAGAGTAGCTTCTCCGCTTTTTGCAGTTCTCTTGGCAGCTTTTTCTTCTTCGATGATCGCCTGGAAATCTTTCACATCTTTTGCGATCTCTTTGCTGAGCGCTAACAGACAAATCAGGTTTGGAATCGCCATCAGCGCATTTGCGATATCGGAGAAACTCCAGACAATATCAAGGCTTGTCGTGGCACCGACAAAGACAACCAGGGAGAAGACAACGCGGTAGACGATATTAAATTTTGGACTCTTAAATAAAAACTCCAGCGCTTTTTCTCCGTGATATTCCCATCCGAGAATCGTAGAAAATGCGAACAAAACAATACCGATCGAAACCAGATATCCGCCGGTTTTTCCGAGAACAGAGGAGAAAGCGGCAATGGTCAAAGCGGCACCTGTGACTAATTCGCCATTTGCGTCGACCGTGCCAAGTACGCCGGAACTTGCAATCGCAATACCGGTAATGGTGCAGACAACAATGGTGTCAAAGAATGTACCGGTCATATTGATGTAACCCTGACGGACCGGATTGTCTGTGGTTGCGGCAGCGGCTGTGATGGCAGCAGAACCAAGACCGGCTTCATTTGAGAAGACACCGCGGGCAACACCCCAGCGCATGGACTGTAAAATGGATGCTGTGATCGTACCGCCGACACCACCGGCAACGGCTGTCGGGGAGAATGCCATGGAAAAGATCTGGACGATTCCGCTTGGCACATTTTTGATATTTAATGCGATGACGATCAGTCCGGCGATCACATAAAAGACGCCCATCAATGGAACGACAACGGAGGAAACTTTTGAGATCACTGTGATACCTCCGAGAATGATGGCCAGTGCAAGGACGGTCAAGATCAGACCGACGATCACAGGAGAAATATGGAAACTGTGATCTAAGGCGGAACTGATGGAGTTTGCCTGTGTCAGGTTTCCGACTCCGAATGAGGCTAAAACGGCGAAGAACGCAAACATATAGCCGAGAACCATACCGACTTTTTTATTTTTAAATGCGTGTTTTAAGGTGTACATCGGACCACCGGACATCTCTCCGTTTTCATTGACTTCACGGTATTTGACGGCGAGCATACATTCGCTGAACTTCGAAGTCAGACCGAACAGGGCGGAAATCCACATCCAGACCAGCGCGCCCGGACCTCCGATGACCATAGCGGTTGCAACACCGACGATGTTTCCGGTACCGATCGTTGCGGCAAGTGCGGTGGTCAAAGCGGAGAATGGGGAGACATCGCCGTTTCCTTTTTTCTTGCGGGCGTCTTTTCCGAGCACGCTTTTTAAAGCGTATCCGAGATTTCGCCAGGTAAGAAAGTGTGTGCGGACCGTCAGGAAAATGGCGGTTCCAACGAGGAGAACCAGCATGACAGGTCCCCATACAAAGTCGTCGATGGAAGATAAAATGTGACTCAGTGTTTTCATACGTTTCGATACAGCTGCTTATAAACTGTATCTCCCTCCTTTCAAAAAAGATTGTTAGTGGTGAAAAATGAATGGAGTGACGTTTACTGCATAGAAGAATACTTAGAAGTTTCCTATGAAATAAAAAGACGGAGCTGCTTATTGCAACTCCATTGTTGTCACATACCATATTAAAATTTTGAAAAAATGTCAATAGGAAATAAATACTAAACCAGCTTATGGGACAATGCAGTCTAAAAGTTCTTTCCGGCTGATCTGATACAATTCGTGCTCAATATCAAAGGGAGCGATTGCCGCTGCGATCGCATCTTTTTCATATGGTACCTGCAGCAGTGCATGGCAGAGCGCGTCCACATCCAGAGAGCAAAAAAAGTCTCCTTCGATGAGGCAGTCCTGTATGAGATTGTGTGCGATTTCTAATTTCACGTTCAGATTTCCGCCTGTAAAATGCCCACTTCTTGTGAGGCTGCATTTTGGGTTTCGTCCATAAATGCGTTCGGGATTTCGAAAGTGTTTCTCTGCCAGCGCCTCAACGCGGATGCGATCCTGCTCTGTGAGCGTGTAGGTTTTGTAGGTGCTGCCTCCCATAATGTGCTGTACCATCTGGGTTTGAAAGGACGCAGAGGAAACCGGTTTTGGCAGGTGTTCGGAAATGTTTGTGACACGTTCCCGGACACTTTTGATTCCTTTCGATGTAATCTTATAAGTGTCAACCGTCGTGCATTTTACCATCTGCTCGATGTCGGTATCAAAGAGCAGGGAACCGTGGTGCAGTGTCACTCCATGATAGAGAAACTGTGCGTTTCCGGAAAATTTTTTCCCGTCGATGACAAGATCGTTTCGCCCGTTAAAATCTGCACCGGCAATCCCCATCTGGTGCAGGGCATCGATGACAGGGGAGATGTAATGGGAAAAGTCGATTTCTCCTGTCTGATTCGGAAAGATGAAACTGAACTGCCATCCGCCGCGATCGGTGTAAATGGTTCCACCGCCGGACAGACGGCGAACGATCTGAACCTGATGCTCTTTGGCGTAGGGAAGATTGATCTCTTCTAACGTATTTTGAAATTTTCCGATCATGAGCGTCGGCTCTGTCTGCCAGAATAAAAAGACAGGCTCGTCAAATTTTTTTTCTGTGATCAGGTAATATTCCAGACCAAAGTTGAAATAGGGATCGGTGGAGGTGGTGTCAATATAGATCATGCAGTTGCTCCTGTCTCTAACGCTTCGGCGGCACGGTAGGAACTGCGCACCAGTGGGGAACTGGCGACATAGCGGAATCCTTTTTCCATGCCGGCTTGTTTGTAGGTTTCAAATGTTTCCGGTGTGACATATTCCGTCATTTCTACATGGGCGGGCGACGGACGAAGATACTGTCCGATGGTGAAAATATCACACCCGGTTGCGCGCACATCGTCCATGGTGTCATAGACCTGCGTGTCTGTCTCGCCGAGTCCCACCATGATCCCTGTTTTTGTAAGGATCGAAGGATCCTTTTGTTTGACGTAGGAGAGCACATGCAGACTTCTTTTGTAATCAGCTTCGGGCCGTACTTTTGGGTATAAAGACGGAACCGTTTCGATATTGTGGTTGATGATTTCCGGGTGCGCATCAATGATGGAATCAAGGGCGGCAGTATCCCCTTTTAGATCGCTGATGAGCACCTCGATGGTAACCGTCGGGCACAAATCCCGGATACAGGCGATGGTCTTTACAAACTGGGAGGCACCGCCATCTGAAAGGTCATCCCGTGTCACCTGTGTGATGACAACATGGTGCAGGTGTAAACCCCGCACAGCTTCGGCAACATGCTGCGGTTCCAGTGGATCGACCGGCTCCGGTGCAGCATGTGTGACATTACAAAACCGGCAGTTTCTGGTGCATTTGCTGCCGAGGATCATGAAAGTTGCGGTGTGCTTTTGATAGCATTCGCCCAGATTCGGGCAGTTTGCTTCCTTGCAGACCGTGTTTAACTTCAGATTTGCCATCAATTCATTGACTTCATTGACTGCTTGTGGGTTGTATTTTACTTTAAACCATTTTGGCATTTTTTCCATACTTGTTTCTCCTTATTCTTCGGAACAGATGACGGCAACCGGCTGTTCGACAGGTACTTCATCGCCTTCTTCAAAATAGACGTCTGTCAAAATACCGTCAACGTTAGATTCTACTTCACTGACAACTTTGGAAGATTCCAGTTCATAGAGGACATCTCCCTTTTTTACCGTCTCTCCTTTTTGTTTTACCCAGGAAGCTAAAATTCCTGACTGCATATCATCCGAGAGTTTCGGCATGGTAATGATGTGTTTCATAAAAACATCCCCTTTCTAAAAGAGTTGTGTGACAATGGTTTCGGTTTGGTCTCCCAAAACAGGAGACAGTATCTGCAGGAGCGTGTGATAGTCATAGCGCTGGCCTGCCAGAAGGTTTGCAGCAGAATCAGGCAGATCACGGCAGGTGCATTGTGTGATATATCCGTGGTCGACAGAAAGAAAAACACCTTCGCGACGCAGGGTAAAGCGGGGAGAATGTCCAAAATTCCAGTCCCATGTCGCATACTTTTCATTGCGCAGTTTTTGAATTTCTTCCCGGTCTTTTTTGGTAAGTGTCCGTCGGAAAAACCCTTCCGGAAAGAGTTTATGCAGCAAAAGATTTTGAAACTGCTCGATCGTTATGGAAGGATCCATAAGGTGCGGACGGATATTTGTCACGCTTGATGGAACAGAGCGGACGGCTTTGGATGTAATCTGTGCGTTTGTGGGTGTCAGCAGCTGATGGAGCTGATTTAGGTCTGTATCAAACAGTAGTGTGCCGTGATGAAGGACACGGCGGCCGTGCACCGATTGTGCATTTCCGGAAATTTTTAAATTTCCGATGGCAATGTCACAGGTGTTTCGTTTTTGGGCATTGATTCCCATTTCGCGCAGTGCATTGATCACCGGGAAAAGAAAATCATCGTAACAGATCGGATTTCCGGATTCGTTTGCGGCGAGAAAGGCATAGTTTAAATTTCCACTGTCATGAAAAACAGTGCCGCCTCCCGTCATTCGACGCGCGATCTTTATGCCTGTATGCGCGGCGGATAAAACGGAGATCTCCTGATAGATATTCTGATATTTGCCGAGGACGATGGATGGATCGTTTCGGTAAAACAGAAGATAGGAGTCATCGGTAAAGTGATGAAAAATGTAATCCTCCGCAGCAAGATTTAGATAGACATCCCGACTGTCTAATTCGATATATTGCATGACAAAATCCTCCTTACAGGAACGCTAGTTTAACGGATCGTCGTTGTCCACAACCTTGATAATGCCTTTTTTCCATAAGATTCTGGAAGAAATGATGGCAACAGGCAGCATAAACAAAATCAGAAAACCGATGGCACCGAAAAGGGATCCGCCGCTTGTGATCCGCACAAAAAGGGAAAGTACGGTCACGATGACAAGGACTGGGATGACACCTGCAATCCCGTTTTTTACCACCTTTTTTCCGGATTTTGTGTTTGCAAATAATCCGAGTGTCAAAGAACCGAACAGTGCAGGGATCAGGTAATTCGAGGCAGTTTTTACAGCCGGAAGTTCAAAAATCGGGCTGATCCAGGTGCTTAACAGTGCGGCAATCGCTAAAATCACGATGGTCATGATCGAGGACACGGACACAGCGAGACAGGAAACCGCTTCGCCTTCCGGTGTATTTGGTTCTTTTTTGGCAAGTTTCATGGCATTGACGGCACATGGCAGCTTTAAGTTCATGATATTACCAGTGATAAAGGTCAGGTAGCTCGAAGAACCCAGAATCGGCGTATAACTGAGTGCTTCTGAAATACCGACCGGAATATAAATCATCAGAATACTGATGGTAGACAGATTAAATACCTCGTGCAGAGATGGAATGCTGTGGTAGTAGGACAACACGATAAATGGGATGGCGACCATGTAAAGTAAAATGATCACGGTACCAATGCGGCTCCATTTGTGGCACCATGCCTGAAACGGATCCATAGTGGATGACTCTTTTGCTTTTTTACTCATGTGAAAAATCTCCTTTCGTTTTTAATTTAACAAACTGGTCCAGAGGATCGAAGATACCATACCGCCGATCATGGAAAAGGCCATAATAAATTCATTCAGCCATTTTAGTTTGGGCTTTTTGGCGAGGACACCAAGGACGATGGCGATCACAAGGCCTGTCATCATAACGGCAGCCTGTATTGTGTCTCCGAATAGCAGGACCGGAATATAAACTGCGAATAGACAGAGTATAAAAACGCCGCTCAACACATATTTCCAACTGCTCGAATTTTCGGATTTACTCACGCTCATTGACATTTTTTTGCCAAATGGAATCAGAATAAAAAATCCACTTAACATACCAAGACTCATCAGAATCATCACGATACCAAACTGACTTCCGGTGGCACCTTGTAACATTTCCGCGCTTGTGGAAAATCCGAGTGCCGATGCGACGCTGCTTGAAATCAGAGATTCATAAGAAAGGGAACCGATGACGGAAAGTCTCCACCAGGACCATACCACACCGAGCACAGAGATCAGTGCAAATAATCCGACGACGATGGATAAACTTGGAACAATGGAAAAAACGACACTGGACTTCATGATCTTGTGCAGTTCCTCCTTTGTCATTCCCATTTCCAGACAGCGCGTGTACGCTTTCTTCAAGTGAATCAGTGAAAAAATTACGATATAGATGAGACCGATGCTGACTAAGATCAGCAGCAGGGGACTCGAAATGATGTCTTTCATTGTAGCCATAGCCTTACCTCTCTTTCTTAAAATTTGTTATCTGAGCACAAAAAAAGGCGCTGTTTTTCTCAAGAGCGCCTTTGCATGTTGGAAATCATAGCATCAGATTTTGGGTTTGTCAACTTGAATTTTTCGGGCAAAAGTGGAAAAAGAGGTGTTTTTTTGGGCGGGACTTCTTATATAAAAATGGGGTTTGTTATGTCAATCAAAAAGAGAAAAGATTTTTTTAAAAGGCCATTTTTGGGGTATCCTCTTAAAAAAATTCGGTAAGCGCTTTAGAAAGAAAAGTTTTAAAAATAAGTGATTGACAGAGCAGACAGTCCGTGGTAAAGTACAGGCAACATTTGATTTTGTTTTTCGAATTTTGACAATCACATAAGTCGATTGAAAAATATGGGAGAGTCCATAAACAGATGGCGCCGAAGGGGAAATGGCATAAACTCTCAGGCAAAAGGACCATATTTTGACGACACTCTGGAGAGCAAAGGGGCACCAAAGAATCAATCTTTCTCGATTCTGATTGAGAGGGACAATATTTCAGGTCACAGGACAGAGCGCATAGAAAACGTATCGCATTGCGAATACGTGTCTATGCGCTCTTTTTGTGTCAAAAAGAGGAAAATAAAATCTGAAACCATAAGATCCAGGCAAAGAAAGGAGAAATGCAATGGAACAAAAAACATCACTTTATGAAACACATGTCAAATACAAAGGAAAAATCGTACCGTTTGCCGGTTATCTGCTTCCGGTACAATATGAAGCAGGCGTCATCAAAGAACATATGGCAGTACGTACCGCATGCGGACTGTTTGATGTATCCCATATGGGTGAGATCACCTGTATCGGAAAAGATGCAGTAAAAAATCTCAATCACCTACTGACAAACGATTACACGACTATGTATGACGGACAGGCAAGATACAGTCCAATGTGTAATGACGAAGGCGGTGTGGTAGATGATCTGATTGTTTATAAAGTACGCGACGACCATTACTTGATTGTTGTTAATGCCGCAAATAAAGAAAAAGACTTTGCATGGATCAAAGATCATGTTTTTGGAGATGTAGAAGTGGAAAATATTTCCGACCAGGTAGCGCAGATCGCACTGCAGGGACCAAAAGCATTAGAAGTACTGAAGAAAGTAGCAAATGAAGAGGACATTCCGAAGAAATATTACAGCGCAACATTTAGAAAAAAGATTGCAGATATGGAATGCATCATTTCGAAGACCGGATATACCGGAGAGGATGGATTTGAAATTTATCTGGCAGCAGAAGACGCGCCGAAAATGTGGGAACTGCTTTTGGAAAATGGAAAAGAAGAGGGAATTCTTCCATGTGGCTTAGGCGCACGCGATACCTTAAGACTCGAAGCTGCCATGCCACTGTATGGACATGAGATGGATGACACAGTGACACCACTTGAAGCCGGACTCGGAATCTTCGTAAAAATGAAAAAAGAAGAATTTATCGGAAAAGCTGCCATTGAAGCAAAAGGAGAACTCACAAGAAAACGTGTTGGTTTAAAAGTGACCGGCCGCGGAATTATCCGTGAAGAAGAAACCGTTTACTGTGATGGAAAAGAAATTGGACATACCACATCCGGAACGCACTGTCCGTATCTGGGATATCCAATCGCGATGGCACTTTTAGATATCGATCACACGGAAATCGGAACAAAAGTCGAAGTCGATGTCAGAGGCAGACGGGTAGAAGCAGAAATTGTCGCACTTCCTTTTTATAAAAAAGGACAGCCACAGTAAAGATCAGTTTAAGCGAAACAAAAACTACATATTAAATAAGAAAGAAAAGAGGAAAAAATTATGAATTATCCAGCAGAATTAAAATATACAAAGTCACATGAATGGGTGAAATTTATCGATGAAAAGACCGCTCTGATCGGTTTGAGCGATTATGCACAGGATTCCCTTGGCGGAATCGTATTTGTCAATCTTCCGGAAGAGGGAGACGATGTGAGTGCAGGAGAAGTATTTGCAGATGTAGAATCGGTAAAAGCAGTTTCTGATGTGTATTCCCCAGTATCCGGTGAAGTTGCAGAAATCAATGAAGCCTTGTTAGATGCACCGGAAACGATCAATGAAAATCCATATGATGCATGGTTTGTGAAAGTAGAAAATATCTCAGATTCTGAGGAGTTGATGGACGCAGAGGCTTACGAAAAATTTGTAGAGAGCGAAGAAGCGTAAAAAAGAAAAAAATAGGAGGTGAAAAGGCATGGGCTTTTATTTAGGAAACACCGATGCAGAGCAGAAAGAAATGCTCAAAGAAGTCGGATTTGACAGTTTTGATGCACTTTTTGCACATATTCCGGATCAGGTGAAAGTGAAAGAATTAAATCTTCCGTCCGGATTAAGTGAGATGGAAGTCAAAGAAAAGATGGAGGAACTGTCAGAAAAAAATACCGTATTCAAACAGATCTTTCGCGGAGCAGGTGCGTATGACCATTATGTTCCGGCAATCGTAAAAAGTGTGGTAAATAAGGAAGAATTTGTCACGGCATACACGCCATATCAAGCGGAGATCAGTCAGGGTATTCTGCAGTCCATTTTTGAATATCAGACGATGATCTGTGAACTGACTGGTATGGATGTCTCGAATGCGTCGGTATATGACGGGGCGACTGCAGCAGCAGAAGCAGTGGCAATGTGTAAAGAACGAAAAAGAAACGTCGCTTACGTTTCGGCAACGGTGAATCCGCAGGTGTTAGAAGTGGTCAAAACTTACTGCTATGGCAGCGGTGTTACGGTAGAAGTGATTCCGGAAAAAGAAGGAGTGACAGATATCGAAGCATTAAAAGCAGCCTTAAATGAGACAAGTGCCTGCTTTTACATGCAGCAGCCGAACTTCTATGGAAATATGGAAGATGCAGACGCACTCGGCGAGATCACACACGCAGCTGGTGCAAAATATATCATGGGTTGTTATCCGATCGCACTTGCCCTTATGAAAACACCGGCAGAGTGTGGGGCAGATATTGCAGTCGGAGAAGGCCAGCCGCTTGGCATGGAGTTAGGCTTCGGCGGTCCGTATCTCGGATTTATGGCAGCGACCCAGAAAATGATGCGAAAACTTCCGGGCAGAATCGTCGGTGAGACGACAGACCATGATGGAAAGCGGGCCTATGTTTTGACACTTCAGGCGAGAGAGCAGCACATCCGTCGGGAGAAAGCCAGCAGTAATATCTGTTCGAATGAAGCGCTCTGCGCATTGACCGCCAGCGTGTATATGTCAGCAATGGGAGAGTCCGGCATGAAGCAGGTTGCAAACTTAAGTCTTTCCAAGGCACATTATCTGCAAAAAGAATTGGAAAAAGCCGGCTTGAAACCAAAATATGAAAAGACTTTTTTCAATGAATTTGTAACAACTTCCGATGTAAAAGCAGAAACGATTTTAGCCGCTTTAGAAGAAAAAGGGATTTTAGGAGGACTTCCACTGAATGAGACAGACATTTTATGGTGTACTACAGAAAAGAACACCAAAGAAGCGATGGATCAGGTGGCAGCCATTGTAAAGGAGGTGTGTGACAGATGAAATTAATTTTTGAAAGAGGAAGCGAAGGCGCACAGTGCACGATTCTTCCGGAATGTGATGTGCCGCAGGTAGAGTGGGAAGCACCAAAGCGGGAAAAAGCGCTCCATTTGCCGCAGGTAACCGAGAACGAACTGAGCAGACACTATACGGAACTGACAAAACAAGTCCACGGGGTCAACGATGGATTTTATCCACTTGGTTCCTGCACCATGAAATACAATCCGAAAGTAAATGAAGAAACAGCAGCACTCAAAGGGTTTACACAGGTTCATCCACTGCAGCCGGAACATACAGTGCAGGGCTGCATGGAAGTGGTAAAGACAGCAGAAGAATTACTCTGCGAGATCACCGGTATGGATGCGATGACACTGCAGCCGGCAGCTGGTGCACACGGAGAGTTTACCGGATTACTTCTTATTAAAGCATACCATGAGAGCAGAAATGATAAAAAACGGACGAAGATTATTGTTCCAGATTCCGCACATGGGACCAACCCGGCAAGTGCGGTAATGGCAGGATTTACGGTTGTCAGTATTCCGTCAAGAGAAGATGGCTGTGTGGATTTAGAAAAATTGCGGGAAGTCGTCGGAGAGGATACAGCAGGTCTGATGCTGACAAACCCAAATACAGTCGGTCTGTTTGATAAAAATATCTTAGAGATTACCTCGATCATTCATGAAGCAGGCGGACTTGCTTACTATGATGGGGCGAATCTGAATGCCGTAATGGGTGTGGTAAGACCGGGAGATATGGGGTTTGATGTCATGCATCTGAATCTGCATAAAACCTTTTCCACGCCACACGGCGGAGGCGGTCCGGGAAGTGGTCCGGTCGGATGTAAGGATTTCTTAAAAGAATTTTTACCAGGCACACAGGTAAGCGGAGAAGAAACTTTGACATTCCAGAAACCGGAGCATTCCATTGGACGGGTCAAAATGTTCCACGGAAATTTCCTTGTCGTAGTAAAAGCGCTCACCTATATTCTTTCCCTTGGAAAAGAAGGCATTCCGGCAGCCGCAAAGAATGCAGTGCTCAATGCCAATTATATGATGGAAAAATTAAAAGACATTTATCCGATGGCTTACTCCGAGACCTGTATGCATGAATTTGTCATGAGCTTAGAGAAGATGGAGCATGAGATTGGCGTTTCGGCAATGGATATCGCAAAAGCACTGCTCGATTACGGCATTCATCCGCCGACGATGTATTTCCCTCTGATCGTACACGAGGCGCTGATGGTTGAACCAACGGAGACCGAGAGCAAAGAGACGCTCGATGCGGTCATTGATGTTTTCCGCGAAATTTATGAAAAAGCAAAAGCAGATCCGGAGTCGATGCATCAGACACCGATGAAAACCTATATTGGCAGACCGGATGAAGTGCAGGCGGCGAGAAAACCGGTACTTCGGTACGA
The DNA here is from genome assembly GCA_051880395.1 of Lachnospiraceae bacterium. Lineage (GTDB taxonomy): Bacteria > Bacillota > Clostridia > Lachnospirales > Lachnospiraceae > JBJENW01. Next base: position 59,162 of record JBJENW010000134.1, read on the forward strand.
ATTTTAAAGAAAGGGGAAACGTGTCATGGCAGAGAACTTTGATCTGGTTATCATCGGTGCAGGTCCAGGTGGTTATGTGGCTGCAATGGAAGCAGCAAAAAGAGGAATGAAAACCGCAATCGTGGAGAGCAGAGAGCTCGGCGGAACCTGCTTAAATCGGGGATGTATTCCAACGAAAACGATCATGCATTCGACGGATCTGTTTGCAGAATTGCAGAAAAGTGCGCAGATTGGAATTCATGTAGCAGAAGCTTCTTATAATATGGAAGAAATTCAAAAGAAAAAAGACGATGTCATCGAACAGCTTCGGGCTGGAATTGCCATGTTGATGAAAAAAAATAAAGTGACCGTCTACGAAGGATACGGATGTATCACTTCCCCGCATGAGGTGACTGTGCAGGGAGAAGAAACACAAGTTTTGGAAACCGAAAAAATTTTGATCGCGACAGGATCGGTTCCTGCCATGCCGCCGATTCCTGGAATCAATCTGCCGAATGTGGTCAACAGTGATGACCTTTTAAATAAGAAGGAAGTGTATCCGAGACTGGCTATTATCGGCGGCGGTGTGATCGGAATGGAGTTTGCATCCATCTACAGTGCACTGGGATGTCAGGTAACTGTGATTGAGGCATTGGATCGAATCCTTGCAAATATGGACAAAGAAATTGCCCAGAATCTGAAGATGATCCTGAAAAAACGAAATGTGGATATTCATACAAAAGCAAAAGTAGAAGAAATCACAGAAGGAGCAGATGGAGCATTAATCTGCAAGTATACAGAAAAAGAAAAGATGCAGGAAGTGACTGTGGACGGAATTCTAGTAGCGGTTGGACGACGTGCAAACACAGAAGGACTTTTTGGAGAAGGTGTAGAACTTTCCATGGAAAGAGGAAAAATTCTGGTCAATGAAAATTATCAGACAAGCGTGCCGAATATCTATGCGATCGGGGATGTCATCGGTGGAATCCAGTTAGCACATGTGGCATCCGCGGAGGGAACAAATGCGGTTGCCCATATGGCAGACGCAAAACCTCCGATCAACATGCAGGCAATCCCGGGATGCGTCTATACGGATCCGGAAATTGCCACAGTCGGAATCACAAAAGAGGAGGCGAAAGAGGCGGACATTCCGGTCGTCTGTCAAAAATATTCGATGTCAGCAAACGGAAAATCGGTGCTTTCCAATCAGGAAAGAGGCTTTATCAAAGTGGTAGCAGAGGCAGAAAGCGGAAAAATTTTAGGTGCGCAGATGATGTGCGCCAGAGCGACTGACATGATCAGCGAATTTGCAACAGCAATCGCAAACGGACTGACATTAGAAGAGATGCGCTCGGTCATTCGACCACATCCGACGTTTAGCGAGGCAATCACAGAGGCAGTATCATTATAGAAAAAATGTACGCTCGGAATCTATCTTGCGCTTGCTTTTGTGGCGGATTTCCCGCCAGCTGCACACAAATTTAATCAACGTATGTTCCACGTGCGCCTCATAAATTTGTGCACATCTGACAAAAAATTATCTCACAAAATCAAGCACAAAGAGACTCCGAGAGTACATAAAACATAAAAGGAGGAATTACATATGGTTACAGATATTATGGATCTTTTGACAAAAAACGATAGCGAAGTGGGAAATGCAATCGAGCTGGAGTTTCAGAGACAGAGCAATAACTTAGAGTTGATCGCATCAGAAAATATCGTATCAGAGACATCCATGCTTGCAATGGGAACGGTATTGACGAATAAATATGCCGAAGGATATCCGGGAAAACGGTATTACGGTGGCTGCGAAGATGTAGATATTGTAGAGAATATTGCAATTGAGCGTGCAAAAGAACTGTTTCACTGCGATTATGTCAATGTCCAGCCACATTCTGGTGCACAGGCAAATATGGCAGTTTTCTTTGCAATGTTAGAGCCGGGGGATACGGTTATGGGAATGAACTTAGACCACGGCGGTCATCTGACACATGGAAGTCCAGTGAATATGTCTGGAAAATGGTTTCATATCGTACCATATGGCGTAAATGAAGACGGATTTATTGATTATGATGAAATGAGAAAAATTGCGCTGGAAGCAAAACCGAAAATGATCATAGCAGGTGCCAGTGCGTATGCGAGAACCATTGATTTCAAAAAATTCCGCGAAGTAGCGGATGAAGTCGGGGCATATCTGATGGTAGATATGGCACATATCGCAGGTCTTGTCGCAGCGGGACTGCATCCAAGTCCAATGCCATATGCCGATGTTGTTACCACAACGACCCATAAAACATTAAGAGGACCGAGAGGTGGTATGATTCTGGCAAATCAGGAAGCTGCAGATAAATTTAACTTTAACAAAGCTATTTTCCCAGGAATTCAGGGCGGCCCGCTGATGCATGTCATCGCCGGAAAAGCGGTTTGTCTCGGAGAAGCACTAAAACCGGAATTTAAGACCTATCAGGAACAGGTGATCAAAAATGCACAGGCATTGTCAAAAGCGCTGATTGCACAAGGGTTTGATATCCTGACCGGTGGAACAGATAATCATCTGATGCTGGTAGACTTAAGAAAACTTGAAATCAGCGGAAAAGAACTGCAGAACCGTTGTGATCAGGCTCACATTACATTAAACAAAAATACGGTTCCGAACGATCCGAGAAGCCCGTTTGTGACATCCGGAGTTCGAATCGGAACACCGGCTGTGACATCCCGTGGCTTAGTCGAAGAAGATATGGAAAAAATTGCAGAACTGATCTATCTGATTGCAACAGATTATGAAAACAAATTGGATTATGTAAAAGACGAAGTGAAAAAGATTTGTGATAAATATCCGATTTATCAATAGAAAACTGTATCGAAAAACGGCACAACAGTAAAAAATGTTGTGCCGTTTTTTATTATATAGAATTTAGTTACTATAAGAGGTCTGACTATTTTTGGAAAGTTTTTTTTCCTCTTTTTCCTGCTTGATAATTACTTGGAAATCCTGAAGGTCTTTTGCGATTTCCTTACTGAGCGCTAATAGGCAGATCAAGTTTGGAATGGCCATCAATGCATTAGCGATATCCGAGAAATTCCATACAATATCGAGACTTGTTGTGGCTCCGACATAAACGATCAGAGAGAATACAATACGATAAATGATATTGAATTTTGGACTCTGAAACAAATATTCAAATGCTTTTTCACCATGATATTCCCATCCAAGAATCGTGGAGAAAGCGAATAAAATGATACCGATTGTCACCAGGTATGCACCAGCTTTTCCAAGCGCAGAAGAAAAAGCGGCGATGGTCAAAGCAGCTCCGGTGACTGGATTTCCGTCTGCACCAAGGGTACCAAGAACACCGGAACTTGCGATTGCAAGACCAGTGATCGTACAAACAACGATCGTATCGAAAAAGGTACCGGTCATATTGATATATCCCTGACGAACCGGATTATCTGTAGTTGCGGCAGCAGCTGTGATCGCAGCGGAACCAAGACCTGCCTCATTGGAAAATACACCACGGGCAACACCCCAGCGCATGGACTGCAAAATAGAAGCTGTAATTGTACCGCCGACACCACCTGCAACAGCCGTAGGAGAAAATGCCATCTTGAAAATCTGAGCGACACCGCTTGGAATATTTTTAAAATTTAAAGCAATGACGATCAGACCGGCAATGACATAAAATATACCCATGAGTGGAACAACGACGGAAGAAACTTTCGAGATAACAGTGATTCCGCCAAGGATGATAACAAGTGCCAGTACCGTTAAAATAATACCCACGATCACCGGTGATACATGAAAAGTGTCATCGACTGCAGAGCTGATCGAGTTTGCCTGTGTCAGGTTTCCGATACCAAAGGATGCAATGACAGCAAATAAGGCAAACATATAACCAAGTGCATTTCCGATTTTTTTATTTTTAAATGCATGTTTTAATGTATACATCGGACCGCCGGACATTTCGCCTTTTTCGTTGACTTCACGATATTTGATGGCGAGCATACACTCACTGAATTTAGATGTTAGACCAAACAGGGCGGAAATCCACATCCACACCAGAGCGCCAGGACCGCCTGCAACCATAGCAGTGGCAACGCCGACAATATTTCCGGTACCGATCGTTGCAGCAAGTGCGGTTGTCAAAGCGGAAAATGGAGAAACATCTCCGGTTCCACGTTTTTTGGTTCGCGCTTCTTTCCCCAAAACACTCTTTAATGCATATCCAAGATTTCTCCATGTGAGAAAGCGGGTACGAACAGTTAAAAAGATTGCTGTTCCGACTAAAAGAACCAACATCACAGGTCCCCAGACAAAGTCATCTACAGCAGATAGAATATTACTGAATGTTTCCATATAGTTCGATACAGTATGTAAACACGCTGTATCTCCCTCCTTTCAAATAAGTTTATCTTTATGATTAAAACAATAAAAAAGGCGAAGTCGTTTGGCAAAACTTCGTCGTTCATTTTCTTATGATAATATAGAAAAATTTGGATGTCAATAGACGAAAATACTTAATTAATGAAAAAACATCCCCCATGGGGGCTTTCGAAGGCAGATGGTGCATGTTATACTTTCTTTATTATATGAAAATATGTGAGCCATTATTCTGTGTAAGCTTTTACAAGTTTCAATGAACAATGTCATAGCAAGACAAAAGAAAGGAGAGGATTGTATGCATATACCAGATCATTATTTAAGTCCGTCTACTTGTGGAGTATTAGGCGCAGCGATGATACCGGTTTGGGCAATCTCTATTAAAAAAGTGAAAGAGGAGCTCCCAAAGGAAAAAATACCACTTTTAGGAATTGGAGCGGCATTTTCCTTTCTGGGAATGATGTTTAATATTCCACTTCCGGGAGGCACGACCGGGCATGCAGTGGGAGGAACTTTGATCGCTGCTCTCTGCGGGCCCTATGCAGCATGTATTTCCGTGACGATCGCACTTTTGGTACAGGCCTTGTTGTTTGGTGACGGAGGAATCCTGGCGTTTGGCGCAAATTGTTTTAATATGGCATTTGTTCTGCCGTTTGTCGGATACGCTGTTTATCAGTTCTTGAGAAAAAAGATAAAAGGAAGATTTTCTGACCAGGTGGCAGCAGCAGTGGGTTCTTATCTTGGAATCAACGCAGCAGCGCTCTGTGCGGCAATTGAGTTTGGAATTCAACCGCTTTTATTTCAAGATGCAGCGGGACATGCATTATACTGTCCATATCCGCTCAGTGTGTCCGTACCGGCAATGATGATCGGACATCTGACACTGTTTGGTCTGGCAGAAGTTGTATTTACAGTAGCAATCTTGACATTTATGAAAAAAACGGCACCGGATGCAGGATATCAGGCAACGAAAAAAACATCGAAGGCAGTTTATCTTTTATTAGGAGCTTTGATCGTGTGTACACCGCTGGGACTCTTGGCAGCCGGGACTGCCTGGGGAGAATGGGGAATTGATGAAATTTCAGAAGTCGTATCGGATGGAAGTGCACTGGGCTATACACCGCAGGGAATGGCGAGCGGATTTGAATTTTCTGCATTTTTTCCCGATTATACGGTCGCAGGGCTGCCGGAATGGTTTGGCTATATTTTGTCGGCAGTGATCGGAGCTGCCATCGTGGTAATCTTCTTTAAAATCATCAGCAGTATGAAAAAAAATAAGGTAAATTATGATTGAAAATCAAAAAAATATTCCAGAATGGATGAAAACGACGGAAGAATACGTTCCGTTAGAAGATAGAGATTCTTTCTTGAAAAAAACAGAAAAACAGATTTGTAAGTTGTTAGCAAAAATCAAAGCACAGACCGCCCGGCAGAGAAAATTTGAAATCTCTGCCGGGCTTGGTCTGTTTGCTTTGTTTTTGACAGTGATGCTTACGGTTCTTGCAAAAAATCTTTCGTTTGTGTTTTTACTTCTTTGTGCTATGCTGATATTGACTGCGTTTTATGATGCAAAAGGAATTCGTGCAATTTTGGCTGAAACTGTTACGGGCATTACGTTTGCAATTCTGTTCACACTCCCGGCGGCTCTTTGTGGAAATCTGCTGGCGATGCAGACAATTGTGTTGAAAACAGCAGTGACAGTGATGGCAGTTGCATTGCTGAATCATACACTTCGATGGAATCAGATCTGTGCGAGCATCAGCCGGATCAAGTTTTTGGATACCTTTCTGTTTGTATTTGATCTGATGATACATGATCTGGTAATTTTAGGGCGTATCTGTGCACAGCTATTAGAGGCAATGAAGCTGCGATCCATCGGAAAAAATCGGGATAAGAAAAAAGGAATGGGAGGGATTCTTGGCGTGACCTATTTAAAATCCAGGCAAATGGCAGATGAGACATATTGCGCTATGCAGTGCAGAGGATTTGACGGAAGTTATTATTATTATACAAAGCATAAACGAACGCTATGGGATGTGCTTCTTGGAATTTTATGTGTATTAGAAGTTTTTTGTTACATCCGACTGGCGCAATAAATGTTAATTGATATAGGATGAGTAGAATAATGAAAGGATTTATTATGATCGAGTTAAAAGACATTTGTTTTTCCTATGATGACAGACCGGTATTAAAGCATATTGATTTAGTGATTCAAAAAGGAGAAACGATTATATTAGAAGGACCGAATGGTTGCGGAAAATCAACACTGATTCGCATTTTAAACGGACTGGAGTTTCCGGAAATTGGAGAATACTGGTTAGATGGGAAAAAAATTGATGCAAAAAGCATGAAGAAGGATTCATTCGCAAAAGCATTTCATCAGAAGATTGGTTATGTATTTCAAAACCCGGATGCACAGCTTTTTTGTCCAAGTGTAGAAGAAGAGATCGCTTTTGCTCCGATGCAGATGGGACTTTCTCAGGAAGCGATCAAAGAGCGGGTAGAGTACTGCATTTCGCTATTTGAATTAGAAGAATTAAGAAAAAGAGCGCCTTTCTACCTCAGTACCGGCGAAAAGAAAAAAACAGCAATGGCAGCCATTTTATCCATGAATCCGCAAGTTTTGGTATTAGACGAACCGCTCAGCGGATTAGATGTGGAGACACAGGAATGGCTGACAGAGTTTCTAGTCCAATTTAAAAAAGTAGGAAAAACGATGATCATTGCAACCCATAATCCGGCATTCGCTCAAAAGTTGGCAGATCGTGTGGTACATATCAATCGAGAGCATCGGATTGCATCCATATCAAGTTAAAAAGTTGTGAGGTTTACACTTTATATGAGCGTAAGTGTGCAACCACCACTTTATTGTTCACCCGAAACGGTATCGGTTCCACCACTCTTTGGGGGGTGGCTTGGCGAAACAGATATCAGCCTAGGGATTCCTTTACGGACGTTTCCGGGATTCGGGCAGGCGCAGAACACGGGGCGGC
>JBJENW010000135.1:0-14967 GCA_051880395.1 Lachnospiraceae bacterium
CACTGCCTTTAATCTGCAATATACCGCTTTTTTTATCAAATGTCCATGTCGCTTTTTTTCCGCAGCGCCCGGATGCATCCACATGCGTAACCTCCACATTTTCCTGCACTTGATCCATTGACTGAATCTGCTGTGCCGACACCGTAGTCGTACCAAGAATGATTGCACTCATACTAAACGCAAGCGCCCGCTTCACCCACTGCTTCTTTTTCATACTCATAAAAAAACCTCCTTTATTCATGTATGTCCTCTCAACTCTCTATAATATATTATACCATATTCACATATCGGCTTTTTTACGCAAAGTAACACTACGGCAGTAGATACTTTTGTATTCTACTGCCGTAGTGTTCAAACTGATTCATTTCCTGTTTCCTGTACGCTATCTGCCGGCTTTGTCGACTCTGCCGGATCGATGGTTTCCACCGGCTCTGGTGGCTGCGATGCCTCATCCGGCTCTGAAACCGGTGCCGGTTCCGGTTCCGAGGCTGGTGCCGATGTCGGTGCCGGTTCAGAAGTCGGTGTCGGTGCCGGTTCCGGTGCTGGTTCCGGTGTCACAGTCGAATCGGTATGATTGGATTTTGAAGTATTCTTTCCATCCGAAGTCTCTTTCGCTCCCACGCATACCTTTACCACGATGCAGGTTCCCTTTGCAACCATCTCTCCGGCTGCAATGTTTTGTTGAATGACCTTTCCGGCATCCTCCGCTTCCCCATAGGTGTCTATTTTTTGATATTGTAACCCACAAGTCGCACATGCCTGTATCGCATCCGCTTCATACAGACCGACAAGCTGCGGCACGCTCACCGGCTGCTGCCCCACACTGATCGCCAATTCGACGGTACTGTCTTTTTTTACCTTTTTTCCCACTTTTACACTCTGCGAGATCACACGGCCCACTTCTACCGTTGCACTTTCCTCTTCCTTTTTTGTTACCTTTATATGTAGTTTGTCCGCCTCCTGCACGGCTTCTTCCCAAGTCATATTTGTAAAATCGGATACAGCGACCAATTTTTTTCCCTTGCTGAGAACCAGCTTTATGGTTGTATTTTGTTTTACCATCTCCCCAGCTTTCACATTCTGTTTGATCACGATTCCTTTTTTCACCTGATCGGAATATTCTTTTTCCCAGCTTATCGTTAACGCATGCTCCTTCGCCAGTTTTTCTGCCTGTTCCTGCGAAAATGTTGAAAAATCCGGAACCTTTGTTTTATTCGGAAAAGAGAGATACACCGCCATCCCCGCTAAAAGAATCAGCACCATAATGATTCCCATCAGTTGTCCCGTTTTTTTCTGTTTTTTCGGTTGCCTAACTTCTCTAAAGTTTTTTTGCGCCAATACGGTTTCATCCAAATTTAAAAAAGAAGCTTCCTTCGCCGAAACCGCCTCCAACGCCTGATAGAATTCTTCTGCCGACTGATAGCGGTCCTGCGGTTTATATTCGCATGCTTTTAAAATCACATCACAAAGTTCTTTTCCCACACCTTTTGGTTTTGGCAGTTTTTCCCCGGATAACCGTTTAAAAATCAGTGCCGTATCATTGTTCTCTATTTCCGTAGCAGCAAACGGGCGGCACCCGTGATTTGCCAGTTCATACAGCGTCAACCCCAGCCCATAGATATCGATTTTTTGATCATATTCTACAATGCCAAACGCTCCCATCTGTTCCGGTGCCGCATACGGATACGACCCTGTCTGCGTTTCCGCAGTCAATGTATTTTGTGTGATACGCGCGACCCCGAAATCGCCCAGCAGATACATTCCATTCTCGTCTATAAAAATATTATCGGGTTTGATATCTCTGTGTAAAATCCCTTTTTTATGACAGTCCATCAAAGCCATACAGATATCTTTTCCGATCTGCACAATCTCTTTTTCTGTATATACGTTTCTTTTTCCCTGATGTTTTCTGATGCTCTGATACAGGTCCATTCGGATCAACAGATCTTCGCCGTAAGTATCCTCATCCTCCCATTTTCGAAACTGATGGTCCAGGCAGCTTACAATATGAGGATTGCCTTTCAGTTGATACATGGTTCGCAGCTCTGTCTCTGCTCTTTTTTCTGCTTCCCTGCATTTTTTCTCATATTCCTCTTTTAACGGTCCGGGCATGTGACGATACGCTCCTGTTTGTTCCATGATATTCATCACTTTTACGGCACCGGTCTCTTCAAATGTATAATTCGATTTCTTTATTCCGTACACAACAGACTTTCCCTGTGACCCATGACCGATCTTTTTTCCGATCTTCCAGTCACCAAATACTTCTTTATACTGTTGTTCTGTTCTAAAATCAATTGACATCTTGTCTCACCTTCATCCTAGTTGTTCTTTTCCAAAAGTATACAGGTAATGTTGTCAACTCCGCCATTGTCCAACGCTTTTTTCACAAACTCCACACTCCTATTCCCCTCTTTTTTATCCGATAATAATTCCACGATTTCTTCCTCTGAACACATATCATAAAATCCATCACTGCACACAAAAATTTCATCCCCCGCCTCAAGCTCCATCCAACTGCTTTCTTGTGGCTGAATCTGCGCCGTATACGGATTTCTTCCAATATATTCCATCAGTCTGTGTTTATCCGATTCCATTCTTGGGTCCTCTGCCTCGTAAAATCCGGCATCCAATTTAAATGCTGCTAATGTTTGATCCTTCGTCAACTGCATCAGTTTCTTCTTCCGAAACAAATATGCTCTGCTGTCCCCCATATGATATACCTTGCAGACATTGCCGTTTGTAAACAATACGGTTGCGGTTGTTCCTCCAATGATCTCCGTTTCCTTTTTCTCCACAATTCTTTGATTTGCATTCCGAAATCCCTGCCTTGCCAGACTGTCAATCTCTTCAAAAGACAGATTTTTTCTCAGCTTTTTTTTTATTTTCCAAAATTCCTCTGCAGCATACAAAGAGGCGATCTCTCCCTTGTCGATTCCACCCATTCCATCAAAAACAGCAACGCAGTCCCAGTCCCCCTGCACAAGACGGTAGACATCTGTTTGCATATTGTTCTCACTTTTGCGGTTATAAGTTTCACCAAGCAAAAAATTGTCTTCGTTATTTTTTCTTTTATATCCGACATTTGTGGCTGCACATCCGGTCATACTAATTTTCTTTTTTCTCATATTCCATCACCATTTTCATCAGTCGTTTTTTGCTCATTTTCCTGCACGCTTCACCTGCCTGCTCTGTCAAAAAAAGGATTCGTACCCCCCGACTGTCCGGCGCATTCAAATCCTCGGAATCAATTCGCAAAATATCCCCATCAGAAAGCAGCACCGGTCTTACCTTCTTCTTTAACCCTTTCCGAATTTTTTTCCCATTATGATAAGTACCGTTTTTGCTTTCCTTTTCCACATAAAACCATTCTCCGTCCATGGATTCGAATTCTCCGTGTGTGCGGCTGACGATTTTAGACTGCACCGAAATATCCGGGTGACTGTGCGCGCTCTCTCTTCCAAATGTCCATGTTTTATCCTCGCTCAGGGAATAACAGTGGATATCTGTTTCCCCGTCTAAGATCACCAGTGTTACCTCTTTTTGCATCTGACCCTCCCTCTTAAAACATTTCTTCCTCATAAGAATGCTTCGGAAGTTCCTCTAAGTAAAACTTTATATCTGTAAATTGTAATTCTTCCAATACCTTTTTTACATACATACACAACGAATCCGTTCCATCCTGATAGATTCCCTCGTTGATCTCTGCTTTCTCTAACGCATATAAAATCGCACTTTCAAATGGATTTTTGGGATACAGCGTTTCCATCTGCGCCAGTGTCAGTACATCATTGATCTGATCTTTATCCATATTCAAATGAATGCCCAATGAGATAATTTTATTTCGCTGCGGATACCATCTGTTCTGTGAGATTTCTGATACACAGCGGCGCAAAGAAGCCGACCATTGCTGCCCATCTGCTAATAATGACACATTATCTTCGTTTGAAAAATCTTCCAAAAGATTTCTTTTGATAAACATTTTTATGTATGCATAAAGTTTGGCATATTGTTTCTTATAAATGCCTGCATTTTCTTTTACAAACTGCAACAGTTTCGGTACAGACGAAAGATTCATGATCTGCAAAACAACGTCCGATGTCTCTTCCACAACCGAAGATTCCTCTGCACCTGTCATTTCCTCCTGAATCAGTTTCTGAATTTTTTGGCAGGCACGATAGGTATGCTCAATCGAATCCGACGTCAAAACAAAAATGCAAACGGTATCCTCTAATGATTTTGCATATAACTTTGGATATCTTCCATACCTTGTCAGAAAATGATTCATCTCATCCAAAGAATATTGTGCTGCAAAACCGATTTTCAGAAACATTTCCCGGCTCTTTGGAACAGAACCTTTCAGCCACTTATTGACCGTCGCCCTGCTGACCCCACAAAGTTCGGCAAACTTTGATACCGTATACTGATTTTCTTCCATTATTTTCTCAATGACAGTTGCGCATTCTTCCTGCTGTACCGTTAAATTCTTTAGTATTTCCTTATATTCTTCTAATTCACTTTCGGAAACGATGTCCGCTAACTCTCCTGTTGAAAAATCTTTGATCTCCATCCTGTCATCCTTTTCTCTATCCAGTTTTTGTCATTTTACACTAGTGTACTGACATGTTCATTTTCAGCCTAATGACGCAGAATGTTTTTTCAAGTGTGCCGTTTCAAAACCGCAGGCGTAGCGGGGGCTACGTCGAGGATTTTGGAATGGTGCAATTGGAAAAACAGGCAAGTCAGTTAGGTGAAATATGAACGTGTCAGTACACTAGTATACCTCATTCCGAAAAAGAACGCAAAAAATAAAATCGTACTTATGTCGGATATTCATTATGTAAATCATATGTTAGAATAGGATTAATAAAGAGCAATCAGAAATATCAATTGGAACGATTTACAAAGAATCGTACCGCAAAAACTTTTGGAGGAAGATCATATGGAATTCATGAATATGACATTAGGCGAATTTTATGAAAAAGCACAGAAAGCCGTTGCAGAATTAGAAAACGTCAACGACCTTTCCCTGCAGACATTTAACGAAACTGCAGAAGCTGATCTAAAAGACGCAGGACTTCTTGAGGACCCGATATTTTTACGCGATGGCACGATTTATTTTGGCATCAAGAGCCTGTACGGTGAGCAGGAAAGCACATCGGAAGACGCAGAGACAGAGGCAGATGCCGATACAGAAAGCGCCGAAAAAACCACGAAATTTGATATGGAACGTGAACTCGGTACGATTCACGCCGCATATAAAGACGATTTTCATTATCGCTCAGATGTGAAAACATTCCCACTTCAGACAGAGATCACACAGAAACCGGATTATCCGCTTGATCTATCTCTTTCTGATCTGGAATGCCAATTCCGTCTCGATGCTGCAAACGACGAAAAGAAGCGCATCGAAGAAGAACTTCAGGAAATGATGACGAAGATTTCCGATTACAAAGAAAAAGTCAGTGTGCTGAATGAAGTAATTGCCAAAAAAGGCGCTATTTCTGAGTAGTGCTTCCTTAAAAAGACAGATTCGATGAATCTGTCTTTTTTTAGATATTTTTTAGTTAACATAACTACAGTTTTATGCTATAATATATTTACATAAAATAATTTTCTAATTTCTATTTTATTTATTTTTCAGTTTATAAAGTAAAGGAGCAGTATCATGAAAAAACATGTAAAAAAGGCACTCTCTGTTCTTCTGGCCTCTGTCATTACCACTACAAGCATTCTCCCACAAACCGGTATTTTGGCGTACGCTTCTGATACGACCTCGGATATCTGGTATGAATTCGAAGACGGCAAACAGAGTGGTCAGACTGTGATCGAGACAGACGAAGACGGCGTCAGTTACGCCTATATTCACAATAAAGGCGACAGTACTTCTGTCAAAGTCACTGTACCTGAAGCCGGTATGTACGATCTGAAAGTTCGCTACAAACAACCAACCGAAGTCGGTTCCAAAGTACAGTATGTGGAGATCAACGGAAGCAGCGCCGGGGAAATGAAGTGCGACATCACAGATGAATGGAAAGAACAAAACATTGGCTCTTATAAATTAAAAGCGGGAGAAAATACCATCTCGATCGTTGCCTACTGGGGCTGGAGTATGTTTGATGCGATTTCTCTGGAAAAAGCACAAATGCCGGAACTGAAAGGCAATTATGACCTGTGCGATCCGGATGCCACCCCGGAAACGAAATCCTTGATGCGCTATTTGGCAGATAATTATGGAAAACATGTGATCACTGGACAGCAGGAGGGATGCGGAAATGCAGATGGCAGCGAATTTACCTATCTTTTAGAAACAACCGGAAAACTTCCTGCCATTCGTGGATTCGATCTAATGAATGTCAATCCACTTTTTGGATGGGATGACCATTCCACAGAACGAATCATTGAATGGGTCAATGAAACCGGCGGAATTGCCACCGTCTGCTATCACTGGTTTGCACCGGCAGATATGGAAACTTATACACTCGGTGAGCGTGTGGAATGGACCGACAGTGCATTTTATATCAATGGTGCAGGTAATCCTTCCACAAACTTCGACCCGTCAAAGATTTCTGATCCGGATTCCACCGAATATCAGTACATTATGCTGTGTTTAAAACAGATTGCAGCCAAATTACAGATTCTACAGGATGAAAATATTCCGGTCATTTTCCGTCCGCTTCATGAAGCAGGCGGTTCTGGAACCTCCGATTATTCCGGCGAATGGTTCTGGTGGGCCGGCAAAGGACCGGAAGTTTATAAACAGCTTTGGAAATTGGTTTATGAAACATTAACTGAAACTTATGGTCTTCACAATTTAATCTGGGAGTTTAATTCCTATACCTTTGAAAACTCCAAAGACTGGTATCCGGGCGATGAATATGTAGACCTTGTGGCTTACGATAAATATAATGCCAAAGACGGAAAACCAAATGAAAGTTCTCTCGCCTCTACATACTATAGTCTTGTAAAAATGTATGAGGGCAAAAAGATGGTTTCTATGGCAGAATGCGATACCATTCCTTCTGTTGAGAATTTAGAAGAGGATCAGGCTTACTGGCTCTATACCTGCCCTTGGTACGATCAATGGATCAAAGGGACTTATAACAATAATCCGGAAACGATCAATAAGATTTACAACAGTGATCTATTCATCACCTTAGATGAAATCGGGGATTACAGACATTATGATGGTATTCAGACTCCGGATCAAACGGGCGATCAAAAACCATCTGACGAATCCAAGCCATTGGATGCATCCAAACCATCGGATGTATCTGAACCATCCGGCAGTGAAAAGCCGTCCGATGTATCCGAACCGTCCGGCAGTGAAAAACCGTCCGATGTATCCAAACCGTCCGATGTGTCCAAACCATCCGGCAGTGAAAAACCGTCCGACGTATCCAAACCATCCGACAGTGAAAAACCGTCCGATATGTCCAAACCGTCCGGCAACCAGGAACCATCCAATGACAATCCACAGCACAACCATGCCTACAAAGAGGAGATCATCACAGAACCAACCTGTACCAAAGAGGGACTTGCCCGTTATACCTGTGCCTGTGGCGAGCAATACGAGAAAGCCATTCCTGCCACCGGACATCAATGTAGCGAAACCGTACACGATCCAACTGACACGAAAGAGGGCTATACCGAACACACCTGCAGCGTATGCGGATACCGTTACCGTGACAATTTCAAACCGGCGACCGGCAGTGACACCCATACACACAAATATCAAAAATATGTAGAGAAAGCTGCCACCTGCACCACAAACGGCACATATATCTATGTCTGTGACTGTGGTCTTTCCTATCCGGAAATGATCCCTGCCACCGGACATGACTATGCCGAATATGTTGTCCCTGCCACCACGAAAGAGCGCGGCTATACGCTGCATATCTGCAAAAACTGCGGTGATGTTTATAAAGACGCATATACTGACACTCTTCCAGATTCAAATACCGGTGAAGAGAAACCAGAACACACACATAATTACCAGGTAACTGCCTCTTATCCAGCCGCCTGCGA
This sequence comes from Lachnospiraceae bacterium, assembly GCA_051880395.1. Classification (GTDB taxonomy): domain Bacteria; phylum Bacillota; class Clostridia; order Lachnospirales; family Lachnospiraceae; genus JBJENW01. The sequence continues at coordinate 8,029 of JBJENW010000135.1, forward strand.
ACAGGAAGGTGTCATCATTTCCTCCTGCTCCTGTGGAAGTGTTACCTACGAAAAAATCCCGGCTCTCGGACACAACTGGACAACAACGACCACAAAAGCCGGTTTTGACACAGACGGCTCTACTTCCATCGTCTGCAGTCACTGCGGACAGGAAAAGGATACGCAGACGATTGCCGGCATAGACCGCGTTTCCCTGAGTCACACTTCCTATACCTATGATGGGAAAACAAAAACACCGGGTGTCACCATCGTAGATACCGACGGCATGGAATTAAACGAGGGAACCGATTACACGGTATCCTATTCCAGCGGGCGAAAAAATGCCGGTATTTATAAAGCAACTGTCACTTTGAAAGGCTATTATACCGGAAAACAGACGTTTTCATTTAAAATCTACCCGAAAAAAACTTCTGTATCTTCCGTAAAAGGCAATAAAAAAGCCTTGAAACTGACCTGGTCAAAAAATACACAGGCAAGCGGTTATCAGATCGCATACAGCACCAAGAAGAATTTCTCCGGCGCAAAGATTGTCAAAGCATCCAAAAACGCAACCAGTTTGACGTTGAAAAAACTGTCTTCCAACAAGACCTATTATGTACGCATCCGCGCATATAAAACTTCTGGAAGCAGCACGCTTTACACAGGTTGGAGCAGTGTGAAATCTGTGAAAGTAAAATAACTGAAAAAGGGGACGGCTTAGTTAAACCGTCTCCTTTTTTATGTTCGTTTTTGTTTTCAATTGTCACCACAGAGACCGCTGTCGTCAATACAATCCCCCAGTTGAAATCATTTCCATGAAAATTTATTGAAAAATATGACCATATTGATGAACAATTTCATCCATCTCTCCAAGCGTAGTCGTTTTTTCACTGCTTCTGCTGTTGAGCTGATCCAGCTCTGTTTCAATACTTTCCACGGCCTCTCTCGCCTGCTGCAGCCCATCCCCGGCTCGTTCCACCTGTTCACTGGTTTGCTCAATCGCCGTTACGATCGAGTGACTGACTTCTTTCACCTGCGCAGAACCTTCTTTTACACTTCCAAGGGAGTATTTTAATCCGTCCGCATAGGAGATATTCGACTGCATCATCTCCGTTGTATGCTGAATTTCCTGCTGCAGGCTGATAAGCGTTTCCTGCAGGTTTTTGATCGAATGTTCAATTCCGTCTACCATGGTAGAAGTCGATGCCGATAATTCCCGAATCTGCTCTGCCACCACGGCAAATCCACGGCCAGATTCCCCGGCATGTGCTGCTTCGATCGAAGCGTTTAATGCAAGCAGATTTGTCTGGGATGCAATCCCATCGATTCCTTTTGTCCGTTCGGTAATATCTTGAAATTCATCCTCCAGCTTTACGAATGCATCTGCCATATGTGCAAGTTGATCTTTGGAACCACCGATCTGTTCCATCAGCTGCTCCATACTCTGATTCGATGCGTTGACACGCTGATCCGACTCCTCCATGACTTCCCGGATCCGGTCTGCATCGCAGCGAAATTCCTGATAACTGTCACGAATGGATGTGATCATCTCGCTGATGTTATCGAGCTGCATCTTCGTCAGATCTGTCCGTTCCAAAATATTTCCCGTATAGGTGGATAACTCCGCCTCATCCTGCATCAGATTTTCCATTCTGGTCCTCAAAAATTTATTTGCGTAAGACAAATACGAGTATGATTCTTTTTCCGCCTGCGTTTCTTTTTTTTCTGTCTCCGCTTTCTTTTTCTTTAAAAACCCCATCCCATCACCTCCTATTCAAATACCGCAACGATCATTGTCTGATTAAAGTTCTGCTCTCCCATCTGTTCTCCGTATCCAGAAAATCCGATGTAAGAGCCAAGTACCTCACCCATTTCTTTTGCATACTCCTGCAAAAAACCGCTCTGTTCATACAACAGCGTCCGTGCCAGACAATGACACATGATGGCAAATGACGGATGTGGGACTTCCTGTTTGATCTTTTGCATCGTCTCCTGTGCGATTGCCCGATAATCCCCAGGTTCTAAGACAAACACATGCGCTCCGTTGTGAATTCTTGCATAATAGGAAATACTTCCATCCTTCTCACATGCACAGTTTGCCGTGATATAAAAATCATGCCCGATCTGTCTCCCCACCGGGTTCGTATCGAGATGAGCGGATAACTGACTTTCCGAAACCCCAAGCTGCTGTGCATATGCTTTTACCGCCGGCATATGATTATATTCATATACTACACGTTTTTCTACATCTACCTTTGTTGCGACCAATACCGTTTTATTTTCCGGTCTGTAAATATTTTCACGATACAGATGAATCTTTCCACCCTCATTGTGGATCAGGACAAACACACAGCTTTTGTCCATGACCCGCCCGTTTAGCGAAACGAATGCCTGTGCCTCAGCCCCGTTATTTCCGGAAGTCCCGCCAAACACTGGAATCTTTCTTTCCAAAAGAATCGTATTTAAAGTGGCAAGCACCGATTCCTCCGCACACAGATTCGCACTGGTAAATTCCAGGCAGATGCTGTTTTTATTTTCCACCGCATCCGCACATTTTTTCACACGCTCCACATATTTGATCGGATACCGGTCAATCTCTTCTAGTACATCTGCACTGCATGTGATTCCACTTTCTATTCCAACCACTTTCAGCGTATCCCTGTCTGCGCCGCCATTATGAAACGCAACGATCTCTGTCATTCCCATCGAAATACTATCCGGAAATTTTTCGTGGATACACTGACTATATGCCTCAAACTGCTCTACCCCGGAAAAGAATAAAATTAATTTCGGCGAATGCATTCCTGCGGTCGCTTCTTCCACACCTTGCCGGGCATCTTTTTTTCGGCTGACTCCTATCTGATATTGCATCCTATCCCTCTTTTCCCATAAAAAACCGATTTCATTTTATATCGGATACTTTTACGGAAAAGATAAGTTAACCGGCCGCGATCTGGTTTCCAGTATACAACTGATAATACCTTCCTTTTTGTGCCAAAAGTTCTTCGTGTGTGCCGCGTTCAATGATACGTCCCTGCTCTAACACCATGATACAGTCGCTGTTTTTCACCGTAGAAAGTCGATGCGCGATCACAAATGTGGTCCTTCCATGCATCAATTTATCCATACCATCCTGCACAATTTTTTCGGTACGGGTATCGATCGAACTGGTTGCCTCATCCAAAATCAAAACCGGAGGATCCGCAACCGCCGCCCGTGCAATGGACAAAAGCTGTCTCTGCCCCTGGCTTAAGTTTGCGCCATCTCCGCTTAATACGGTATTATATCCATCCGGGAGCTGCCGTATAAAACCGTCCGCATTTGCAAGTTTTGCCGCCGCAATGACTTCCTCATCGGTCGCATCTAGTTTTCCAAAACGAATATTTTCCATAACGGTTGTCGTAAACAGATGCGTATCCTGCAAAACAATGCCGAGCGAGCGGCGCAGGTCCGCTTTTTTGATCTTGTTTACATTGATTCCATCGTAACGGATCTTTCCATCCTGAATATCGTAAAAACGATTGATCAGATTTGTAATTGTCGTTTTTCCGGCACCGGTGGAACCGACAAACGCGATTTTTTGTCCCGGTTTTGCATAGAGTTTGATATTGTGGAGCACCGTTTTTTCCTCGGTATAACCAAAATCCACATCGTCAAAAACGACCTCGCCTTTCACCTCTACATAGTCGACACTGCCGTCTGCCTGATGTTCATGTTTCCATGCCCACATACCGGTATGCGTTTCGCTCTCCTTGATCTTGCCGTTCTCTTTTTTCATGCAGACCAGTTTTACATATCCGTCGTCCACCTCTGTCTCGGCATCGAGAAGATCAAATACACGCTTTGCACCCGCCTGCGCCATAATGATCGCGTTAAACTGCTGGCTCACCTGACTGATCGGCTGATTGAAACTTTTATTAAAGGATAAAAAACTGGCAAGTGCTCCTAATGTAAAGCCACCAACCCCATTTAATGCCAGCACACCACCAGCCATTGCACACAGCACATAACTGATATTTCCAAGCTGCGCTGTGATCGGCATAATAATATTCGCAAATTTGTTTGCCTGATCGGCACTGTGAAACAGCTGCTCGTTATACTGCTTAAATTGTTCGATACTCTCTTTTTCGTGACAGAAGACCTTGACTACTTTCTGTCCCTCCATCATTTCCTCGATATAGCCGTTTAATGCACCGATATCCCGCTGCTGTTTCATAAAATACGTTCCACTCTTTGCCCCGAGCTTTTTTGTGGTAAACAGCATGACCGCTACCATACAAAGGGTCAACAGCGTCAACGGTATATTTAATGTCAGCATACTGATAAACACACTGACAATGGTGATCGCACTCGAAAGAATCTGTGGCAGACTCTGGCTGATCATCTGGCGCAGCGTATCAATATCATTCGTATAGATCGACATGATATCTCCATGCGCGTGTGTGTCAAAATATTTGATCGGAAGTTTTTCCATATGCGCAAACAGATCGTCCCGCAGATGCTTCAGTGTTCCCTGTGTGACATTGACCATGATGCGGGAATAGGCATAGGTCGATAGCACACCGATCAAGTAAAACATAGCAACCCGCACAATCGCATAAAGCAGCGGAGAAAACTCCGGTTTGTCCTGCGTCAGCATCGGTGTAATGTAATCGTCAATCAACGTCTGCAAAAACAACGTTCCCTGCACATTTGCCAGCACGCTGATAAAAATACATACCACAACGACCACGCATGCAGCTCCGTAAAAATGCATGATATAGCGCATTAACCGAAGAAAATTTTTCCCGGCGTCCTTCGTCGGTTTCACCGGTGGTGTCATCTTGCCTTTCATTTACGCTTCGCCTCCTTTTTTACCATCATCCTTGCTGCCACCTGTCTTTTTTATATTCACAGTCTTCGGGCATCCATCCTCTTTTTCGTCAAAATCTCCGCCGCCGCCCGTCTGAGATTCGTATACATCCCGATAAATCTCACACGTTTTTAACAGCTGCTCATGCGTTCCGACCGCGTCAATTTTTCCCTGATCTAATACAACGATTCGGTCCGCCTGCTGAATACTGGAAATTCGTTGCGCAATGATCAGCTTGGTTGTATCCGGTATCTCTGTAGCAAACGCCTTTCGAATTTTTGCATCCGTCGCTGTATCCACTGCACTTGTGCTGTCATCCAAAATCAATACTTTCGGTTTTTTCAGCAGTGCACGTGCAATACAAAGCCGCTGTTTCTGACCACCCGAAACATTGCTTCCCCCCTGCTCGATCATCGTCTCATATTTGTCCGGCATCCGCTCGATGAATTCATCCGCACACGCCAGTTCACAGGCACGTTTACATTCCTCTTCAGTTGCATTTGCATCACCCCAGCGCAGATTCTCTAAAATCGTTCCGCTGAACAACACATTCTTTTGTAACACAACGGAAACCTCATTTCGAAGGGTTTCCACATCATAACTTTTCACATCTTTTCCGCCGACAAAAACCGTTCCTTCCGTCGCATCATATAGACGGCTGATCAGATTGACCAGAGTTGTCTTTGAACTTCCGGTTCCTCCTAAAATACCGATCGTCTCTCCGGATCGAATTGATAAATTGATGTGATCGAGTACCGGTTTTTCACTGTTTGCATTATAACGAAACGTTACATTTTCGAATCGGATGCTTCCATCCGCCACCTTATAATCCGGCTGTGTTGGATTCGTCAGATCGGCTTTTTCGTTTAACACTTCCGTGATTCGTCGTGCACTTGCAGCACTCATTGTGATCATAACAAATACCATCGAAAGCATCATCAGACTCATCAAAATATTCATACAATATGTCAAAAGACTCATCAGTTCTCCCGTCGTCAATGCACTTTGTACGATCATTTTTGCCCCCAGCCAACTAATGCCCAGGATACAACTGTAAACCGTAAGCTGCATCAATGGTGCGTTAAACGCCAGCATGCTTTCGGCTTTTAAGAACATTTTATAAATATTTTCACTGGCTTTGTGAAACTTTTTCGTCTCATATTCCTCACGTACATACGCTTTTACCACACGCTCTGCGGAAATATTCTCCTGCACACTGGCGTTTAGATCATCATATTTTTCAAATGCACGGTTAAAATATCGATTTGCCCGAACCATAATACATCCCAGACAAACTCCAAGAAAAATAACTGCAACTAAATAAATCATTGCCACTTTCGCATTGATAAAAAAAGCCATTGTCATTGCACAAAGCAGACTGGCCGGTGCTCTGGTACACATACGAAGAATCATTTGATAAGCATTTTGAAGATTTGTCACATCGGTAGTCATACGGGTCACCAGACCTGCCGTAGAAAATTTATCGATATTGGAAAAAGAAAAGGTCTGTATATTCTCATACATCGCCTCACGCAGATTTTTTGCAAATCCTGTGGACGCACGCGCCCCATATTTTCCACCCATCACACCGGCAAACAAACCGGCAGCCGCAAGCAGTGCCATACAGGCGCCTACCACATAGATGTGATGCATATCCCCTTTTTCCACACCGTCATCAATGATCGACGCCATAAAAAAAGGAATCAGCGTCTCCAGCAGCACTTCTAATATCATATAGATCGGTGTCTTAATGGAATCCGCTTTGAATTCTTTGACTTGTGCTAATAGTGTCTTTAGCATAAAAAATTTACTCCTTCCCTGTTTTTCTGAATGCGTATAAATTATAGCATCCTTCCGCATTCAGTGTAAGGAATATTTTTGAAAATTTTGTGAAATTATATCTACCTGCCGTTGCGGACGGGACTGTATTGGCCACCCGAAACAGTATCGGCCCCACTACTCTTTGAAAAAAAGTGACGCGAAAAATATCTCAACCAGGGGATCCCTATGCGGACGTTTCCGAAATTTGGCTGGCGCGCAAGGCGGGGGCGGTTGTTTCCAGAAAGGCTAGACAGAAATGAAGTCGAGTTTGGGTGGGCGAATCTTCG
>JBJENW010000136.1:0-2626 GCA_051880395.1 Lachnospiraceae bacterium
GGCTTTGACAGAAATGTTAGTGAGCTTGGGTGGGCGGATTTGCGATGCCTTTGCTGTTTTGCCGAGAGGCGTACAATCTGTGCGTAGGTGTATGTGGGAGAAAGAGTCCGCTTCTGAGTCTTTCTCCCACATACACCTGCGTGCAGCTTGTACGACATTCGGAAAACTGCAAAAATAAAGCTTCGTAAATCCGCCCACCCAAACTCGACTTCATTACTGTCAAGCCCTTCTGGAAGCAGCCGCCCCGTTGTCCCGCCCAGCCAAATTTTGGAAACGTCCGCACAGGAACCCCAAAGTTGAGATATTTTTCGCGCCACCCCCTTTTCAAAGAGTGGGGTGCCGATACAGTTTCGGGTGGCCAATAAAGTACCGTCCGCACACTTACGCTCATATAAAGCGTAAAAGCGATGTATCGTCTCATTTAGAAAAATTTTTACATCCAAGAAATTCTTTGTTATACTAGAATAGAAAATGGTACAAAATGGGAGGAAATCATGCAAAATAACATCTTAATCGTAGAAGATGATACAAATATCAATCAAATGCTTTCTGAATTATTAGAACAAAACGGATATCAGACTTCGTCGGCATATTCCGGTACGGAGGCGTTATTTTATATGGAAAAAGAACCAGCAGCAGTCATTTTAGATTTGATGTTGCCGGGAATGAATGGCGAAGATGTATTGAAAAAAATAAAGAAAAATAATCCGGATACGGCAGTGATCATCGCATCCGCAAAGGATGATGTAAAGATTCGGATAGAAATGCTGCGTGCGGGTGCAGATGATTATGTGATCAAACCATTTGATACGGAGGAATTACTGGCACGATTAGAGGCAGTGCTCCGTAGAAATGGGAAAGGAAGTGTGCAAAAAAAGCAGGAAGAACAGCTTTCTTTTAAAGATATTCAGATGGAGCCGGATAAATTTCGAATTACAGTGGCAGGTCAGGAACTATCTTTGACAAAACGGGAGTATCTGATTTTAGAACTCTTGATTCGAAATCCAGAGAAAGTTTTCACGAAAAATAACATCTATGAATCTGTTTGGAACGAAACATTTGTAGGGGAAGACAATGCAGTAAACGTGCATATCAGTAATATCCGCCAAAAGCTTGCAAAAGTAAATCCGGATGAGACATATATACAGACGGTGTGGGGAATTGGTTTTAAAATGAAAACTTTATGATTTCTTTAAACTTTTCCTAAACTTTCTAAAAGCGTGCCTGTTAAACTACTAGTTGTAAAGCAAAAAAATCAGGTACTCTTCACAAAATCGAGCACAAAGAGACTCCGGGAGTACATGAGTATAAGACAGGAGGAATGTTATGAAAGGCGAAACCACACAGGAATATGTGTTAAAAACAGAGCATCTCACAAAAATTTATAACAAGAAAAAAGTAGTAAACGATGTGAGTATTCATGTAAAAAAAGGAGATATTTACGGATTTATCGGAAAAAACGGGGCAGGTAAAACCACATGCATGCGAATGGTCGCAGGATTAGCGGCACCGAATGGAGGAGAAATCGAGCTGTTTGGATCAAAAGATGTGGAAAAACACCGCATTCGCATCGGTACATTGATTGAGGAACCTGGTATCTATCCGGGCATGACGGCGGCAGAAAATTTAGAAGTGTTGCGACGAAGTTTCGGCGTGACAGAGAAAGACCGAATTTCGGAAGTGTTGCAGATGGTAGGCTTGGAAGGAGTAGGAAAGAAAAAAGTCAAAAGCTTTTCCATGGGTATGAAGCAGCGTCTGGGAATAGCAATGGCATTGTTTCGAAATCCCGATTTTTTGATTTTAGATGAGCCGATCAATGGACTTGATCCGGAAGGAATTCAGCAGATTCGGCAGCTTTTGTTAAAATTAAATAGGGAACAGGATGTAACGATCATGATATCCAGTCACATTCTTGGAGAATTGTCAAAAATCGCAACCACATACGGCATCATCCGATCCGGTGAACTTGTGGATGAATTTAGCGCAGAAGAGTTATATGATCGCTGCCGCAGATGTCAAAAACTGGTGGTCAGTGATGTAGGGTTAGCAACGCACACATTAGAAGAGAAACTGCAGATCAAAGATTATGATGTGCCACAAGATTCACAGATTCGTGTGTTCGAACAACTAGACCGCGCAGAGGAAATCAATCGCTGTCTGATCGAGGCGGGTGTGAATCTGCGGGAGAGCTACATTGCAGGACAGGATTTGGAAGGCTATTTTATGGAACTGTTGGGTGACAAATAGGAGTGAAGGAAGGGATATTAGGATGAATTTATTATGTGCAGAAGGTTATAAATTAAGAAAAAGTAAATGTTTTTTTATCATGTGCGCATTGTCTATCGCATTTATGCTGCTGCAATTTGCTACGATGTATATATATAAAACAAATGGTGCAAAGATGATCGAAGAGATGGGACAACAGGCAGAGACGGCAATGGTTCGAGAGCAAGTAGCGCTGATTACAAATATGGGAACAATGGATGTCTTGCAAAAATCAATTGGAGCAGGCAGTAATAGTTTGATCTGTGCTGTTATTTTTATCTGCGTATTTGCCTTAAATGAGTATGGACACGGAGCGATGAAAAATATCGTGGGAAAAGGCTATCGAAAAGAGCAGATCTAT
>JBJENW010000137.1:0-2623 GCA_051880395.1 Lachnospiraceae bacterium
ACTGGAAACGTCCGCGTAGGAAATCCCCCTCGGTTGAGATATTTTTCGTCAAAATGTCCAAAAAGTGGTGGCTACAAAAATGTAGTGGGAGGCCAACAAAGTAGTGGTCGCACACTTACACTCATATAAAGCGTAAGTGCGTATGCATACAAAAAAGCTTGCGTTTACCGTGGGTGTAAGGGTGTGCGCTCGAAATCTCATCTGCGCCTGTGGATGTTTGAGGAAAAGAAAAAATGTTACGGAAATATTACAGAGTGTTAAAAAAGGTTAAGAAATTGAGGCAAAAAAGTTGACAAGTTTTACGACTTCTGGTATACTAAAACAAGTTTCGGGCGAGAGAGAAAAGCCCATTGTAATAATTTTGCAAATCTTTGAAAAAGGGTCAGAGAATTTTGCAAAAAATTCTGGAAGAGATTATGAAAAAAGTAGGGGTACGTTTTACATCACAGGAGGCAGAAAAATGAAAACTAAGATGAGAAAAGTTCTTGCAATGGTACTTGCGATCGTACTTGTAGGAACGATGACAACAGGGGGAAGTAGAAAGAACGTAGAAGCGGCAGCAAAGAAACCAGGAGTTACATATGGTGCGTGGGTAGAGTATAATGGCTGGCTGTCAAATGTATCAAACGGAAAATCGGCAGGAACAACAGGCGCGTCATTAAGAGTGGAGGCAATCCGGCTAAAATTGACAAATGCAAAAGGTGCCATCACATATCGTACACATGTGCAGGATACCGGTTGGACATCCTGGGTAAAGAACGGACAGCGTGCCAGCGCAAAGAAAAAAGGACTTCGTGTGGAAGCGATTCAGATAAAATTATCCGGTGAGATCAGCAAAGAATATGATGTGTATTATCGTACACATGTGCAGGACAGAGGCTGGATGTCCTGGACAAAAAATGGAAAAACAGCAGGAACAACTGGAAAAGGACTTCGTGTGGAAGCTTATCAGGTACAGTTGGTGAAGAAAGGTGCAAAGCCGGTAAATAAAAGTACAAGTGGTCAGAAAGCAAAAGTATCGTTTGGAAAACAGGTTGCAGATTATGCATGTCAATTTAATGGAAATCCATATCGCTGGGGCGGTACAAGCTTGACAAATGGAGCAGATTGTTCTGGATTTGTTATGAGTGTCTATGCACACTTTGGTGTCGGACTTCCGCATAGTTCCGTTGGAATGCGTTCCTGTGGACGCGAGGTAGGAATTGCAGGTCGTCAGCCGGGAGATGTGATCTGCTACAGCCAGATGTATGGAAATTCCCACGTAGGAATCTATATTGGAAATAATCAGGTGATCAATGCAGCAAGTTCGAAATCAGGAATCTGCATCAAACCATATAATTACAGACCGATTTGCAATGTAAGAAGAATGAAATAGGATTGTGATAAAAAAGCATTTAGACAGATGGACGGTGTCTAAATGCTTTTTTTTGCATCCACGGTAAACGCAAGCTTTTTTTATTTGCACACTCACACTTTATATGAGCGTAAGCGTTGCGACCACTACTTTATTGGCTATCCGAAACTGTATCGACGCCACCACTCTTAGGGGGTGGTTGGGCAAAACAGATCTCAGCCGTGGGATTCCTAAACGGACGTTTCCGGGATTCGGGCAGGCACAGAACACGGGTGGCATCTGACAGAGTGGCTTGACAGAAATGAAGTAAGTTCACGACGGGCAGTTCTGCGATGCTTTATTTTTGCTGTTTTTTGGAGGTTGGACAACCGGCACATCCTGTTCGCCCGGCTAAGAATCAAAAGCGGATTCTTTTCCGGGCGGACAGAATGCACCGGTTGTCCAACGATCAAAAAACAGCAAAGGCATCACAGAACTGCCCGTCGGAACTTACTATCATTTCTGTCAAAGCCACTCTGTCAGATGCCACCCGTGTTCTGTGCCTGCCCGAATCCCGGAAACTGTGTATTGGAGGCGGCAGGCTGAGATCTGTTTCTAGTGGAAAAAGTGTTGCAATCGGAACGTATTTCTGTAATTTATAAAAAGTATTCTAAATGAATCACTTGTCTTCTTGAACAATAGTTTCAAAAAATGAGCCAGATCGAATACGCTTTATGTGAAATAAATTTGGGTCGGAACATAATGTTGAATATCCAAAAGCGTATCGGGTTCGCAACTCTTTTCCTAAGCGAAAAATATCTCAACCTTCCGTCTCCAATACACAGTTTCCGGAATTCGGCTGGGTGGGGCAACGGGGCGGCTGCTTCCAGAATGGCTTTGACAGAAATGGTAGTGAGCTTGGGTGGGCGAATTTGCGATGCCTTTGCTGTTTTGCCGAGAGGCGTACAAGCTGTGCGTAGGTGTATGTGGGAGAAAGAGTCCGCTTCTGAGTCTTTCTCCCACATACACCTGCGTGCAGCTTGTACGACATTCGGAAAACTGCAAAAATAAAGCTTCGCAAATCCGCCCACCCAAACTCGACTTCATTTCTGTCAAGCCCTTCTGGAAGCAGCCGCCCCGTTGCCCCACCCAGCCGAATTTCGGAAACGTCCGCATGGAATCCCCCAGGTTGAGATATTTTTCGCGCCACCCCTTTTTCAAAGAGTGGTGGCGCCGATAAAGCTTCGGGTGGCCAATATAATAGAACCTGCACACTTACGCCCATATAAA
>JBJENW010000138.1:0-14783 GCA_051880395.1 Lachnospiraceae bacterium
AAGCGTTGATGGAGATGTTTTCTAAGCAGATCAATCGGACAGTCGAGGAACGTGTGGAAGAAGTGTTAAAAGAACGAATGAAACAGGAAAAGGAACAGATAAAAGTAGAAAACCGAATCATAACCATCTGTACTGTATTTGAAAATGGAGGAACAGATGAAACGGCAAAGCAGTATTTGAATGCCACAGAAGACGAACTAAAAAAAGCACACGAATATCTAAAGAAAAATAGAAGAAAATAGCGCAGCTGTGTGGAGATGTTCCTATACGGACGTTTCCGTGATTCGGACAGGCACAGACCACGGGGCGGTCTCTTACAGAGTGACTAGACAGAAATGAAGGAAGTTATGACGGGCAGTTCTGCGATGCTTTATTTTTGCTGTTTTTTGAAGGTTGCACAACCGGCACATCCTGTTCGCCCGGCTAAGAATCAAAAAAAGGATTCTTTTCCGGACGGACAGGATGCACCGTTTATTTAACAATTAAAAAAACAGCAAAGGCATCGCAGAACTGCCCGTCAAAACTTTCTATCATTTTTGTCAAAGTTACTCTGTAAGAGACCGCCCCGTAGTCTGCGCCTGCCCGACTCCCGGAAACTGTGTATCGGAACCGATTGGTTGAGCCATTTTTCGTTAAAATACTCAAAAAGTGGTGGCAGCAAAAATATAGCGAAGAAGAGACTGGAAAGATAAGGAAGTCGGGAGACAGAAAAGCTCTGTTTCCCGGCTTTTTTTGCGTGTTCAGGGGGAAAAGTAGGGTGGACAGATAGAGTTTTTTTCGGGGGAGTGGAAGAATGAAGGTTAATGTTTGCGTGTCGGCTGACGATATAAACCATAAGAATTCCCTTATGAGGCAATCGCGGGATGGAGCTGGCATCGAACCGTGAGGAAAGCCGCAGGGAAAGAAAACGAGAAAAAATAAGATTCCTGAGAGTGGGAAAAGACATAAAACGCGGGACAAAAATCAACATCAGAGGGAACAAAACGACCGGCAGAACGAACAGGTGTCGGCGAATCCGGAGAGAAAGAAAGGAGTATATTATGAGAAAAAATGAAGGAAAAAGTTTGATCGCGTTGGTGCTTTGCGTTTGCATGATGTTTCAGATGACGGATTTTAGTAGGATTGTGGGGTATGCGGCGGGTGCGCAAACACCAGCAACTTTTAATGTTAAATTAACTATACAAGGATATGTAGATGAGAAAGGGAATATGATTGATATAGCAGTAGATAAACAAATAGAATACCAAGGAGAAACGATACAACCCGATGTAACAATAATAATGTTGGAGAATGGAAATGAATTACAATTGGATAGTGCTCATGGGTGGAATCCTAATACAGATGGAAATACGATAATATTTAAGAAAAATGATACAAATGAACAGAATGAATATAAAGTTACTTATGGGGGAACGTATAACGGAAAAAATTATGATAACAAAACAGCAAAAAATGATGGATTAGTTCGAGTAGAAAAATGCGATGCTAAAACTCATAATCCTATTGAAACAGAAGTAGCTGTCGAGTTTGATATTAAAAAGAGAGATGTTACGAAGGATGTAGAGTATAATGGCACAAAAGATTTTGAGTATACAGGAAAAGCGATTAAATTACAAGGAGGGACACTTGAATATACGAATATTTATGGACATAAAAAGCAAGTACCTGAAAATGATCCTGATGACACGACCTGGAGCACTGGAGTATATCAGAACAATATAGAGCCAAATAAAAAAATTGACGGTAGTGATATAAGTGGAGCAAATCAACCAACAGTGGATATAAATGTAATTGCTGCTGAGAATAGCAATTATACATCTGGAATAGTAAAGGTACAATTTGATATCAAAAAAGGAAACTTGAAAAACTATAAGGCAGAAACAATATCTGGTAGTAAAGAATATACATTTTCAGGAAATATTGTTAATAATACTGGAAATGTGCAAGTGCAACCCAAAATAAAACGAATAGTAAGTCAGGATAACAGTATTGAATTAGATCCAGACACTGATTATGAAATTTCGAGATATGATTATGCTGATACAGTGAGATCAGCAACTGATACAACAAACCCTCCTCAAATTATTATAAAAGGAAAAAATAATTTTGATGATAATAATGATTTAATTGTACCATTTACTATTAAAATTTGTGATTTAAGTAAATTGCAAGTAGCGTCAAATAAAGAGGCGGTGTCATTAAATACACCAGCACTGGTTGCAAAGTGGAAAGATAATAGTGATTGGGAGAAGATGTATTCGTCGGCCGATAAGATGAAGGAGAATTTGTTGATATCCTTTATTACGGAAGATGGAGAGGAAATACCATGGGAAGAAGGAAAACAGTATAAGGTAACAAAATGGACACCACCACTTTCCACAGAAAAACAAGGAACTTTGGAAATTACAGCGAATATGTCTGGTATCACATCAAGTAGAGAAATAAAAATGGATGTTCCAAAGAAAGATTTGAAAATATTAAAGGAAAAAGGAAAAGTATCCGTCGGATGGGCAGATGAGAATACAACTAATGGAATTAATTACACTGGAACGGCGATTACGCCAACAGTAGTTGTAAAAGAAGGAGATAAGAAACTAGAACTTGGAAAAGACTATGACTTAACGTATGAAAACAATATTAAACCAAATAAAGAAAATCGAATTCCATGTGTAAAAATAGTAGGAAAAGGGGATTATACAGGAACAATACCGCAAACATTTACAATTAAACCGCTGCAGTTGACAGAGAGTAATGTAAAACTCGCAGTAACTGGAAATCACAGTTATGCCGGAGGAAATTCAATCGAACCGAAGCAGAATGAGTTGAACGTACAATATCAATCAGCGACAGGGTATACCAAATTAGACGACACGCAGTATAAAATCGATAGTTATGGAGCAAATAAGAATGTTGGAGATGCAATCATTACTATTTCTGGTGTAAAAGAGGAAGGATATGAGGGGGTTGTGACCTGTTCATTTGAAATTCTACCTTGTGCGATTGATACAAATGCAACCGTTATGATTCAGCCACAAAAGTATGCAGAGAAGGATGGAAAGCCACAAGCCGTTGTACCATCAGCAAAAGATATCTCTGTAACAATCGGTGACAAAATTGGTGGAAGTGCTGGTACAGAACAGCCGCAGACACTAATTTATGGGACAGACTATACGGTTACCTGTACAAATAATGACAAGGTAACAAACGAAGCACAATGCACGGTAAAAGCAGCAAACGGCAACTACACCGGCGAAAAAACAGTCAACTTTTCCATAAAAAAAGACATCTCCGACTTCGACATCACAGTTGCGAATGACCAGTATTACAACGGAAAAGAGATCACACCGAAAGTAACGATCACAGACCCGTTTACGAACGCACCCGTACCGGAAGAAGCGTACACATTGACGGCAACAAAGACGGGAGAAACCACCGCCTCATCGGTAAAAGAAGCGGGTACTTATTCGTTGAAGCTTGAGGCAAAAGCGGATTCGGACTACATGGGAACGAAGACTGTAAATTATAAACTGAATCCATGTGTGATCAATAATACAGACTTTACGCTGGATGCGATTCCGACCCAGTATTACACCGGAGCGGAGATCAAACCGGATACGCTGGTAAAATTAAAAACAAAAGCAGCGGATGGACAGGAAGCACTGGAATTAAAACAAGGTGTGGACTATGACATCTATAAATACACCGGAAACACAGAAGTGACAGAGGACGGAAAAGCAGGCGCATCCATCATTATCCGTGGAAAGGGTGGAAACTTTGGAACCCCGTATGGGGATGTGGAATTTAAGGACGTCTTCAAAATCGCCAAACGCCCGATCACCAAAGCCGAAGGCGAGGAAGCCGTTGCCAACAGCAACTACACCACAGCCAATTCCTTCCAGGTAAGCAACAGCGACACCTATGACCAGAATTTCACGGATGATGTAACAGACTACAAGCTAAAGAATGCGGCACTCAGCATCACCTGCAAAGGTATCGGAAGTGCAGCGGACGAGACGATCACCCTGCAGGAAGGAACGGACTATCTGATTGACTACGGCACGAGTGAAACGAACCGCATCGGAAAAGTGGAGGCAACCATCCGTGGAATCGGAAGTTATACGGGCGAGATTCCGATCAGTTATTATATCCGTGCGGACATCACAAACAACGAGCATGTGAAAGTAGAGCAGCCGGTAGGCATGCAGTATACGTATACCGGACAGCCGATCGAGCCGTTCTTTACGAAGGTGTATTATGATTATACAGATGAGAGTCTGTCGGACCGTGTGTTGATCAAGGATATCGACTACGAATACACGAATGTCACCGGAAACAATGTCAATGCCAGCAATGCTGCCTACACGGTCATCCGCGGAAAGGGCGATTGTTTTACCGGGGAACAGAAAATTTTATTTACGATCGTTCCGAAGAATCTGGCGGAAAATGATGTAAAAGTCGAGGGATTTGAACCGGAGGTGACATTTACCGGAAATCCGGCAAAGCAGACGGTGAAATTGACGTACAATGGGATGGAACTGAAAGAGGGAACCGATTATGAGATCACTTACTCTGAGCAGGAGCCAAACCGGATTCATGTGACGGGCAAGAATGAGGACGGAACGGATAAGACGATTTCTATGATAGTCACAGGAAAAGGAAACTATATCGGTTCCAAAACGATGGAGTTTCGAATCTTGCCGCGGGAGATCACGCCGAGCAAGGAAAATGTGAATACGATCACCCCTGCGACTTGGAGTGAGGAGTTGGAATATACCGGACAGCCGGTGGAGCAGAGCGATACGAATCTGCGTGCGATGACATACAAAAATGAGGCTGCCGGCATGAATCTGCCAATGCACTATGGAAATGCGTCGGATCTGCTTGCCGGTAATGAGGTGGACTATACGGTATCTTACAAGGACGAGCATACACAGGTCGGGGATACGGCGGTGATTTTGACCGGACACGGCGATTACACGGGAACGTATGAGATTCCGTATCGAATTTATGCAGATCTGGGAAATAAAACGTATACGACCTGGGAGGATATGCCGGATGTGCCGTATGCAGGCGGTGCGTATATTCCGGAGGTGTCGATCACCTGTGCGGGAAAGAAACTGGTCATCAGTGATGACAAGGACGCGGATGCAAAAGCGACGGCGACCGGGGATAATACAAATGTGACGAAAGAGGATCTTTCGAATCAGCCGACATTGACGGTGACCGGAAACGGTACCTATTTCCGCGGTACGTTACAAAAATCCTATCGGATCGTTCCGAAGAATCTGAGTGAGGCGATTCAGGACCCGAACGATATCAGCATTTCGCCGGTGGAGGATACGACGTATACCGGAAAAGAGATCAAACCGCAGATTCAGGTGTACAACCACGGAAACCTGATGAAAGAGGGCGAGGACTATACCTTAGAGTTAGACCGGTCAAATGATAATATCAATGTGGGCGAGAAACATCTGACACTGAAAGCGGGAACCGGAAGCAATTATACGGGAAGTATCCCTCTGACGTATCAGATTCTGCCGCGCGACATCACAGCGGAAGGTGGAGCCTTGACAGTGGAGGGCGTTGAGAATAAAATTTATAGTGGAGTGGCACAGGAGCAGACGATCACAAAGGTGACCTATACGAACCAGAAAGCCGGCATGGAGCAGGTGGAACTGGTGGAAGGAAAAGATTATAAGGTCATTCAGAATGAAAATATTCAGATCGGACCGGCAGCAGTCACAATTGAAGGAATGGGAAATTATACCGGAACGAAGCATATAACATATGAAATCTTAAGTGCAGACTTTGCCGATGTGACCATAAACGTTGACCCGGTAACTTTTACCGGAACCGCACTGACACCGGCGATCAAAGTAGAAAAAGCCGGTGTGGTACTGCAGGAAGGCGTGGACTATGTGATCGCAAAATACGACAACAACGTGCATGCCAAAGCTGCCGACGAAGAGGGAGCACCTCGGGTAGAAATCGAAGGAAGAGGCGGATTTATCGGAGCAAAAGCGGGAAAGACCTTTACGATCTTGCCGGATGATCTGTCACAGGATACCTTTTCTGTAGAGCCGCTTTCCGAGACCGAGTTTAACGGCGCTGAGCAGAAACCGGTTCCGGTGGTCACAAAAAATGAGACGGTCTTAAAGGCAGACGAGGACTTTACATTAGAGTACAAGGACAACCTGCACGCCGGAAAAGCAACGGTTGTGATCAAAGGATGCGGAGATTACACGGGAAGCCGCGAAATCCAGTTTACCATCACACCGGTCGCACTGACGAATCCGGCCGTGAAGATTGAACCGATTCCGGGACAGGCTTATACTGGAGAAGCGGTGATTCCGGATGTGACGATCACATTCACGAATCCGACGACACAGGAGGTCTATACCTTACAGAAAGGAATCGACTACATCACAGGGGGCGAGAATAATATCGCATCCGGTGAGGCGAAGCTGCATATTTACGCGATTTCCGGCGGAACCTTTATGGGTGAGTTAGAGACAACATTTATCATCAAGAAAGATTTAGGCGGGGTACAGACACCGGATATTTTGACGCAGGTGTATGACGGTACGCCGATCGAACCGGAAATTGTATTATTTGAAAATGATCAGACACTTGACCAAGGGACCATTTATACGGTACGATATGAGAATAATACAGCCGCAGGTACCGGCGTGGCTGTCTGCGAGGCAACACCGGATTCTCCATTTAGTGGAAGTGTTCGGATTCCGTTTGAAATTTTAGAGAAGATCACCGGACGTCTGACCGTCACGGGGATTACTGAAAACGGATATGCGTATACGGGCGAGCCGATCCGACCGTCTGTAAAGGTCAGCATCGGGGAGCGTGTTTTGAAGCAGGATACAGATTACACGCTGGATTATACGGATGATACGCAGGTCGGGACCGCGCATCTGACGATCAGTGGAAAAGGCAAGTACCTTGGCACGCATTCGGTTTCTTACGAGATCATCCCGCGCAGCATTGCGGGAGCGGACGTCACAGCGGTTGCGGATAAGACGTACACTGGAAGTGCGATCAAGCCGACGATTCAGGTTTCTATGAATGGAACGGAATTGGAAAAGGATGTCGATTACACGATCAAATACGATCACAATGTCAATCCGGGAACGGCCAGTATCGTGCTGAATGGAAAGGGAGATTACGGCGGAACAAAGGTGATCCGTTTTGCCATCAATGTGCCAAAGACCGGTGGATTGAAAGTGGCGGATAAAAAGACCAGTAAGCTGAAACTGACCTGGACAAAGGTCAATAAGGCAAGCGGCTATGAAATCTTTAATTCTTCGAACAAACTGGTAAAGAGAGTGACTGGAAACAGCGTGACCATCAGTGGTCTAAAGAGTGCAACGACGTATCGCTATAAAGTACGTGCCTATGTGAAAGCGGACGGAAAGATGTCGCACGGTGCATTTTCTTCACTGGTAACAGCAACGACACGTCCGGCAACACCGTCTGTGACATTGAAGTCGAAAAAGACGAAACAGATGACGATCAGCTGGAAGAAACTTTCCGGAGTCACAGGATATGAGATCTATCGCAGTACATCGAGCAAATCCTCGTCGTACAAGAAGATCAAGACGATCACGAAAGCCAGCACCGTTTCGTACACGAATACAAAGCTTGCGGCAAAGAAGAAATATTATTATAAAGTCAGAGCATACAAGACCGTCAGCGGAACAAAAATTTACGGCAGCTATTCCAAGGCGAAGGCGGCCAAGACAAAATAAGAAAAACGGGGAGGCAGGAGTCTCATTAATGGTTCCTGTCTCCTTTTGAAAATCACCGGATAGGGGACAGGGTGAAAAAATGGGAAACGTATATCGGATAGGAAAATTTCGTTTTTATTCGGAGGAAGAATATCGAGAAGGCTTGAAGGACGTAGAAAAGATCCGTTACATTTCCAAGGAGCTGGATTTGGAAGATCCCCAGACCGTGGCACATTTATATAAGTCCATCCGACAGGGAAAGATCCAGTTTTATACAGAGATTGGGGACGATTATCTGTTATATTTATCAGACATCGTAGCGGACAATACGGAAAAACTCGTCGAGCAGCAGAAGAAAAAGCGGGAAAACGAAAAAGAAGAAAGAAAAGAAAAAAGAGAACAGAGAAAATTATTAAAGGAAACCGGGGACATTGCGCCAAGTAAATGGAGTTTGCGCAATATCGTCGGACTTTGCTGTTTATGCATCGGAGTTGTAAGCTTTGCAATGTTTGCATATTCGGAATATAAGGAATACAGCACGACACGGGGGCTCAAACAGCTGCAGAATCTGCGCGATGCGAATCGGACGCAGGAGCCATCCGAAGAAAAAACAAAGAAAAATGAAAAAAGCGGTTCGGATTTGAAAAAGAATGCCGATAATAATAGAGAAAGCACAGATCATCAGGAAGAGACAGAGATGGTCTCGCAGCCACTTTTGAAGAAAGAGGATCTGACGGTTCTTCCGGAATATCAAGCGATTGCGCAGGAAAATGAGGAGTTCTGCGGGTGGCTTACGGTGGAAGGGTCCGACATCGACTATCCGGTGATGCAGTCGAAAGACAGCGATACATTTTATTTAGATCATGATTTTAACGGAGTGGAAGATGCGAATGGGTCCTTGTTTTTGGAGAAAGACAGTGATTATATCAACCGGGATACAAACCTGACGATCTATGGCCACAATATGAAAAGTGGTCTGATGTTTGGAGAATTAAAACGGTATCTGAAAGAGGGGTATTTAGAGGAGCATAAACAGGTGCGGTTTGATACCCTGTATGAGAAAGGCACGTATGAGATCGTGGCTGTCTGCCTGGCAAAGGTAGAATATCAGGATGATACCGCATTTAAGTATTACAATGTAAAAAAACTAGATTCCAAAAATGCGTTTCAGACGTATTTATCGAATATTCAGAAACTATCTGTATTTAACAAGAAAATCGACATCGCGTATGGGGATCAGCTGTTAACGCTGTCTACCTGCAACAGTTATACGGAAGATGGACGATTATTTCTGGTCGCAAAGAAAACGGGGTAATGCAGGCCAAAGATGGACAAAACAGAATGGGGAGGAGCGTATCACATGAAGAAGTATGGAAGAAAAATCGTAGGACTGGTTTTGATCGTATCAATGCTTGCGGTCTTACTGACACCAGACAGCAGTTATGCACAAGAGGACCGCGACAATTTTGACATCACAGGAGAAACCGTAACGGGGTATCACGGTTCGTCAGAGAATGTGACAATTCCGTCGGGGGTAACTTCGATTGCGGCAAATGCGTTTGCAGGAAATGAAAAGATCAAGACGGTGACGATTCCTGCAAGTGTCACGCAGATTGGAAATGGAGCATTTTCCAAGTGTACAGGTTTGACAGATGTAGAGGTAAAAGGATCAGTAGAATTGGGAACACGTGTATTTTCCGGGTGTGATTCGCTCTCGACGGTGTCTTTGGCAAACGGGACGTTGCATATCCCGGAGGGAACGTTTTATAATTGTGCGAAACTGACGGATGTGACACTTCCGGATTCTCTTGAAACGATCGGAGAGAATGCATTTAGTAATTGCAAAAGTATGACAGGGATTTCTCTTCCGACTTCTGTGAAAGAATTAGGCGAAGGTGCGTTTTCCGGATGTAAGAGCTTAAACAGCATTGTCATTCCGAATGGAAAATTAGGGGGCGGTGCGTTTTCCGGCTGTACGGATCTGCGCAGTGTCGGATTTTTAGAAACGGTAGAGGCGATCGGAGACCGGGCATTTGAAGGATGCAGCAGTTTGTCGGAAATAACGATCCCGGAAGGGGCGGCTTCTATTGGAAGTGAAGCGTTTGCAAATTGTAAAAATTTAAGCAGCGTGTCGGTACCGGCAAGTGTGTCTTCTATTGCGGAGGATGCGTTTTCTGGAAGTAAGAATTTAGAGACGATCGAGGTACAAAATGGAAATAACGGTTACAGCAGTCAGGATGGATGTCTGTACAATGCAGCCGGAGATACCTTTCTCCTTTGTCCGGAAGGAAAGAGCAGTGTGAAGTTATCTGAAAATGTAAAAACGATTGGAAACGGTGCATTTTTTGACTGTACCTATCTGGATGAACTAGAGATTCCGGACGGTGCAGAAACGATCGAGGCAAATGCGTTTACGAATAGTGGCGTGAAACGTCTGACGATTCCACAGTCGGTAACATCGATCGGCTCGCAGGAAAGCTGGAAACCGGATGTGATTTACGGATACACGGGTTCAGAGGCAGAAAAATTTGCAGCGGACTATGCGTATATTTTTGAAAGTCTGGGTGATATCGATCAGCCGAGTGATGACGAACCGAGTGATGATGAGCCAAGTGACGATGAACCGAGTAGTGACGAGCCAGCTAGTGATGAGCCGAGTAAACCGGCTGGCAGTGAAGCTGGTGGCACGGGGACAAGTGAACCGGGCAGCAGTGCAGGAACAACGGGAGATGGCACGACAACCGTTGTACCAGGCACGACAACGGTCGTTCCGGGAACAACGACAACGGTCACCACAACAGCGGGGGATCAGAGTCCGGCACAGACATTTACCACGGTTCGTCCGGTGACACAGGCAGCGGCAGCGTCAGGTGAACGGGTAAAAGATGAGACGCCAAAGACAGCAGATACAAAGGTGAATCCGAAATATATGCTTTGCCTTTCTGTCATGATGCTGGGTGTTTATCTGCTTTTGACAAAGAAGAAAATGTAAGGAAGGGGTAGTGTCCTATGGTCTTGAATCTGAGAGAACTTGTCAGTGGAAAAGCGCAGGAGAAAACGACAAATATCGGACAGTATCTTCATGAACGGGTGCAGACCGACTGGGACGGTACGGAGGAAGAAAAAAAGAAAAAGCAGGCGAAAATCTATGCAAAAATTCAGAGTGGCGCACGGCTGAGCGCACAGGAGATGCGCTTTGTTCAAGAATATATGCCAGAGATGTATCCGGCAGTGCTAAGGCAGCAAAAACTGCGGGAAATGGCACTGCATGCATTTGAAAACTGCCGTTCCAAAGAGGAAGTGGCGCAGACAGAGCAGAGGCTGTACAGCGGGATTTCAGAAAATGATCCGAACCGGGAAATGATGGTAGCAGCAATTGTCAGTGCGAAAAAAGAATTTCAGGAAACGGGTGGATATAAAAATCTGCCACAGGAACTTCCGGATGAGAAAAAGAATCAGAGTCCCACAAAAGATCAAATTTCTTATGAGGTTTCGGAAAATGGCTATCAGACGGCTTATGTCGTCGAGACAGAGCAGGAGAGAAAAAAGTTGTATGGACAATGACAGGAAGATAGGGAAGTGAAAGATAGCATATGCGTATGGGTCGATATGAAGATACAGAATCTGCCAGAAATTATAAAACAGAAATTTTTCGACATAAAATGAGAAATCAGTATATGATCATTTTGCTGTTACTCGTTTTGATCGGTGGGATCAGCTCTTTTTTTCGAAGCCCGAGGATATTGGAAATTGGGTATGAAGGGTATCAGGTAATCGAGGAACAGTTTTTGGATAAAAATGGAGTGGCTTTTGATTTTGATAATATTTCCGCATATACTCCGGCAAAAAATGGAATGATCACGGCGTATTATTCGGTTCCGACCGACCTGTCGGAGGGAATGACATTGGTTTTTCGCAGCAAAAATATGGATGTCGTTGTACGGTTGAATGGGGAAGTGGTTTATCGGTCGCAAAAAATCGAGGCGCCTTTATCGACCTTTTCTCCGGGAACACGATGGAATTTTGTTCGGATTCCGGCAACGGCACAAGGCAAAAAACTGGAACTTCGGATGAAACCGGCCTATGAAGGCGGGCGTACGAAAGTCGATCATTTGTATCTGGGGGACCGGGCGGAGATCATGAAAAAGATCATCAAGGATAAGAGCTTTGCCATGCTGGTCAGTCTGATCGTGATCGTACTTGGAGTGATGTATGTTGTGATCGATGTCTGTCTGAACGGGAGAAAAGTGGCAGAGAAAAAACCGCGGAGTTTGTTTTATCTGGGGGCTTCGGCTGTTCAGATTGCTATCTGGTGTTTGATTGAGACAAATATTTTACAGTTGTTTGTGAATGATATACGTGCGCTGCAGTTATGGGATAATATGCTTTTGGTTTTAGGAAGCCTTGGGATGTATATCTATATGGATTGTGAGTATGATATTTTTAAAAATAAGTGGCTTCGAATCCCGATCCTTTTGAATATGGTTTACGTGTTTGTATCAATTGTACTTCATGTGGCGAGAATCAGGGACTTTCATCAGTTGATCGGAGGTGTGATTTTACAGTACGGCATCATTGTTGTAATCCTGCTGGGATGTATTATACGTCAGAGTGTCTATTATAAAAATAGCAGTGACCATATCAAGCTGTATTATCGAATGCAGAAAATAGGTGTTGCGGGATTATTGACCGGTATGGTAGTTGATATTGTGCGATATTGTCTGAGTGATACGCTAGACCGTGCATTTGGGACACGAATCGGTATTGTGATTTTTGTGATCAGTTTCGGTATGGGAAACATTCGTCATCTGATCGTTTTGGCAAAGCAGGGCGAAAATGCGGAAATGATGCGGGCCTTGGCATATAATGACAGTCTGACTGGTGTGGAAAATCGAAATTCGTTTGAACAGCGATTAGAAGAACTGGCAGAGGAAGATCGTCAGATCATCGGCATCGTGATGTGTGATGTCAATAATCTAAAGCAGGTCAATGATATACAGGGACACCAGTTTGGTGATGCATTGATCCGTGGGGCTGCAGAGATCATCTGTGACAGTTTTGGAAAAGTGGGAACTGTATATCGAATCGGTGGTGACGAGTTCTGTGTTTTGATCGAACGGGATAATCCGGTAGAGTGTTATCGACAGGCAAAGCGCGATTTTCAAGAAAAATTAAAGCAATATAACCGGTATTATTCGTTGAAGATCTCAATTGCGCATGGGGTTGCGTACTGCGTGGACTTTTCAAAAGAAGGCATTCGGCGTGCGCAGAAAGAAGCGGACGAAGTGATGTATGAAAATAAACGGTATATTAAGATTAAAGAGCATCGGGCAATGCGATAGATATGGTTTCCTGTTCTGTCTGCATGGTCTGATGTTTTTTAATGTTTCATAAATTATTCTTTGACGGAAACTTTACATTTTGCCGTGGTTCCGTCTTCCGATACCGAGATCACGGCGCTCCCTTTTTTGTGAGTGGTGATCGTTCCGGATTCGTCGATCGATGCAACATTGGAATTGCTGGAATGAAAGACGGGTCTGTTTTTGGAAGAGACAGTCGCTTTCAGTTGATAGGATTGTCCATTGGTCAGGGTAAGAGTGCTGGCGTTTAAACGGATGGTCGGACTTTTGACCGTTACTTTGCATGTTTTTGTGACGCCATCTAAGGTGACACTGATGACCGCCTCTCCGTGTTTGACGGCGGTGATGCGTCCATATTCGTCGACGGTTGCAACGCTTTTTTTATTGGTGCGAAACGTCGGGCGGATACCGGACGAAACTTTGTAGGAAAGTTTGGCTGTCTGGTTTCGATAAAGGCAAAAGCTGTTTTTTTCCAATTGAATGGTCGGTTTATTGACCTTGACCTTAAACGTTACCTTTGTTTTATCACAGGTGACCGTGATGTCGGCATCACCCGGTTTGACGGCAGTGACAAGCCCGGTTTCACTTACCGTTGCAACACTTTTTTTATTTGTCTTAAAAGTGGCAGCGTGGCTGGTAGATGTGACGGCTTTGATCTGAAAAGTACCTTTTCGTTCTAAGGAAACACTGGTTTGATTTAGTGTGATGGTTGTTGGTTCAACGGTCACACGACAGCTTGTCTCGGCACCGCTTACTTTTACTGTGATCGTTGCAATCCCTGCGGACTTTGCTGTGATAAGACCGTAAGTGTTTACGGATGCAACGCTGCTTTTACTGCTCTTAAACGTGGGACGTTTTCCGTCTGAGACGACGGCGATCAACTGATGGGTGTCACCGATTTGCATGGTAGACTGGTAGGTGGATAATAGAATAATAGGAAAGTCGGCTGCCTTTGCAGTCAATGTACCACTGGAATTGGAATATGCGAGTGAACCACTCACCAGAAATGCCAATAAGAATGCACCGATGTGCGTCAATAAATATCTTACAATGTTCGAATGTTTCTGTTTCATAAATACCTCCTAAGTATCATGCAAACAGAACAGGTGATTTCGAGTTTACCATAATATTCAAAATTTGTCAACAGGGGTTCCGAGACGGACGTTTCCGGGATGCGGCGGGGGGGAATGCGTACAGGGGCGGCTGGTTCAAAAGTGGCTAGACAGAAATGAAGTCGAGTTCGGGCGGGCAAAATTGCGATGCTTTATTTTTCCTGTCTTCCGTATGTCGTACAGTCTGCACGGATGTGTACGCCAGAGAAAGATTCAAAATCGGATTCTTTCACTGTCGTACACATCCGCACAGACTGTCCGCCTCACGGCAAGACAGGAAAGGCATCGCAATTTTGCCCGTCCGAGCTCACTATCATTTCCGTCAAAGCCACTTTTGAACCAGCCGCCCCTGTGCGCATCCCCCCGCCGCATCCCGGAAACTGTGTATTAGAAACGGTAGGCTGAGAACTGTTTCTTGGGTGAAAAAGTGTTGCAAACGGAACGTACTTGTGAATTTATAAAAATATTTCGTATGGAACAAATCTATACATCAGCCAAAAACATATCGGGTTCACAACTCTTTTCCTCAGCGAAAAATATCTCAACCTACCGTTTCCGATACACAGTTT
>JBJENW010000139.1:0-2613 GCA_051880395.1 Lachnospiraceae bacterium
CGCAAGGAGGGGTCCAATCCCCTCCTCTTTTACGTACGGGACGTTCTTTTTTTTTCTTCTTTTTCTCTGTTTTTTTGCATAGAATGCTCTTTTTTCTTTTTTTCTTCTTTCCTTTTTTCTTCCAGACAGGTTTCATCAATCTCGTACACACGATTTCCATCAATGACCAGCCTTCCCATAAGAAACCTCTTTTCTTTTAGAATATGCGCTGCCAGTTGTATGCGAAACGTTTTTTCTTTTTTTACTTCTATCTTGTTTTCTGTTGTCATACGCTATAGTAAAAGGAAAAGAACCATACATACATTTTAGAAAGGAGTTTTCATGCAACAAGAGCATACGAATCCCTCGTTTGATTCTATGATTCAGAATCGCTCCGTGGAGATGTTAAAAAGTATTATTCCCTATCTGTGGGGACCTCGTCAGAAAAATCTTTCTATTCTGGTAAAATATATGGAGCTGGCAGATACCATTGCGTTTTTCAATCAGCATCCTCCGACTATGGAAGTCTGTTCTGCCGAGGAAAAAGAAGATTCGATGATGGAGATCATTGCACAACTGCGAAAGTTCTGTACAGAAAAAGAACAGGAAACACTCGATCAGATCCTGAATTTCTTTGAGATGTATAATATGTGTGATACCTTGTTTCGAGGGTAGAAAGGAGCCTTATGAATTTCGATGATATCCGAAATGATCCAAATTTGCAAAATATCCCAAAAGAAAAATTAGATCTTTTGCTTTCTTTTGCCAACCAGCCTCTTCCAAAAAATCCACAGGAATTATCTGTTCGTTTTCTGGAAAGTATGCAGCAGGCAAAGGAAGAAAACATGCATTTTAATTCTGCGGAGACGGAACTTTTGATTGAAATCCTAAAATCGCAATTATCGCCGGCCGACCAGCAAAAAGCGGACCGCATGATCCGCCTTTTGCATCACATGCAGAGTCGGCAAAAATAAATTTTTACAAGAAAGACGACAACTGAATTGATAAAATTTTATCAATTGGAGCATAGCTGTTTCCCTTTCCATCTGTTCCGGCAAAATATTTCAATCCTGCCGATTCAAACAGCACATACACTTTTCCGCCGTCCACGTCGATTTCTTCGGCGCAGGGCGGCATCTCTATTTTTTTCTGCGGCCAGTTCGGATGCCTGTCTAATTCTTTTAAAGACTGATACTGTTTCAGATAAGAGGAACGTTTCCTCCCCAACGACGTGCTGAGATACACATGCCCATTTCGGTCAAAATCAATTCCCTGCACTTTATCCGGAATTTCATAGCATCCGTCTGCCACTAATTCTCCATTTGTGTAAACATAAGAAAACATCAGGGATTTAAAGAAAGCCGTCTGAGTGGCAACCCAGATATGTCCGTCATAACAGGTTACACACGATGGCCGGTTTTCCACTTTACATTCTGTGATAGATTCTGTACAATCCACACATTTTTTCAGTTTCAATTGTGCAAGCATTTTCAGATATTGATAATCCATACACTCCAGTGTCTGATTATCTGAATGACAGATCCATACATGACTGCCATCAAATGCCACTCCGCCAAGGTGGCTGGTTTCTTTCATACCAAGCGTAACCAGATACTCTCCTGTTTCCCTGTCAAACACATGCAGAGAACCGACTTTTCCACCTTGTACACAATATGCAGTGACAAGAATATAATCATCTGTCAGACACAACCCCTGTGGACATTGATTTTCACCGGAAATGCGCTGTTTCATCAAATCCTCTTCTCTTGTTGCCGGCATTCCCGGAATTTTCACATGATCCAAAAATGCATACTTACAATTTTTTAAAATTTTTGTGCCACGATTCAAACGGTTCTGGTATTCATAAGTTCGAACTGTCTCCTCAGCATCCAGACATTTCGTCCATTTTGCATAGAGCATATACGTATCGCAGTTCTTTTGATTTAGTTCAGTAATTTTATTTTGATATGCACTGTCTGTATACCATCCAGCGAAGTCATAACCATCCCTTGATGGAATGCCTAATTTCAAAGGAAGCTGTGTAATATCATACCGCGTTGGATTTGATGGTGCATTCCGCCCGCCTTTCAGCTGGTAATACAGAGAAAACTGGAATCCATCATTCTCCTGTGTCGCCATATGGTCAAACAGAGTCGTCAGTTCCAGCAAACTTTTTGGCAGACTCCGGTGAAAATTTCCAAGCATATAGATCAACGGATTTTCTAATAAAAGTGCGATCACCAGAACAAGTGCTGTTATTTTTTTTATGGTACGATGTTTTTCCATTTTCTCACCAGATTTCTATTTTATTTCGCTTTTGTCAATTTTTCTTCTGACACTTGCCCTTTTTTATAGTATATCAAATTTTTCTTCTGTCGCATACATTTTCTCGTTTTTTCCAGAAATTTTCTTTTCATTCCTAATTAACGCTTTATATGGGTGTAAGTCTTTGCGGGTTCTACTTTATTGACCTCCCACTACGTTATCTTTTCCACTACTTTTTGGGCATTTTGATGAAAAATATCTCAACCGAGGGGGGGCCTACGCGGACGTTTCCGGTATCCGGCAGGAGGCAATGTGCGGGGTGGCTGAAACAAAAGTGGCTAGACAGAAATGAAGTCGAGTTTTGGATGG
>JBJENW010000140.1:0-2611 GCA_051880395.1 Lachnospiraceae bacterium
AATTTTGTGCAGACTGTCCGACATTCGAAAAACAGCAAAAATAAAGCATCCCAATCCCAGCCGTCCGAACTCGACTTCATTTCTGCCTAGCCACTTTTGAACCAGCCGCCCCCTGTCTTCTCTCCCTGCCGAATGTCGGAAACGTCCGCATAGGACCTCCCCCAGTTGAGATATTTTTCGTCAAACTCCCCAAAAAGTAGTGGAGTCAGTAACGTAGTGGTTTGCTCGACAAGTCAGAATTTTTTTATTCTGATTCCTGCTTTAATATGATAGCTGAAGTCTTTGGAAGTGTGATGTTGACACGTCCGTTTACAACTTGCAGCTGCTTTGGTGTCGTCTGATAGCCCTGTTCGTTTGTGTACATAATCTGAGTCATAGTACAGTTGCGCGGAATGCCGGCATACCATACAGCTAGGTTGATGTTTCGGATGACCTCGTCGTTGTTTACGACAACCACAAAACGTTGTTTTCTATTGAAACGACTGTAACACAGCAGGTTATCTTCCCCTTCAAGAAACATAAACGAACCGGTCTTTAACGCCTGATTTTCTTTGTGCAGATGGATAATATCGCGGTGAAAATCAATCAACTCCTGATCCTCGTGTCCCCATGGGTAGGTGCGACGGTTGTCAGGATCAGTAAATCCGCACTGCCCGGCCTCATCGGCATAATAGATTGTCGGTGCCCCCGGCCACGTCATCTGAATCACCACTGCCTCGCGAAAAACTGCCTTGTTTACATTTTCACTTGCAGCCTGTGCGCCCAGATTCTGCACACGTCCAGCTTTGTGATTGGTTCGTGTCAGAAATCGGGAATGATCATGGTTTGACAATTCATTCATGGCACATTGCAATGAACTTGTGGTAAAGCTTGCCATAAAATGATTCATCGCCCCCTGAAAATTTCCAAGGTTTCCAATCATCTCTGGTTTGTAAGCATCACTGTGCTTTTCCATACCTGTTAAAAACCAGGTCACCGGTTCCATAAATGCATCATAGTTCATGACCGTATCCCACTGATCTCCACGCAGCCAGTCACGCGGGTCTCCATAATGTTCCGCTAAAATGACAGCATCCGGATTTGCAACTTTCACTGCGCGTCTGAAATCGGACCAGAATTTATGGTTATACTCTGCACTGTGCCCAAGGTCAGCAGCCACATCTAACCGCCATCCGTCTGCATTGTAAGGCGGACTCACCCATTTCTGACCGATGCGCATAATATAATCGTGTAGCTCCTTCGATTCCTCATAATTCAGCTTTGGAAGCGTGTCAAAGCCCCACCAGCCTTCGTAACTATTGTTATACGGCCAACCCTCTTGTGGTCTCGTAAAGTGAAAGAAATTGTGATACGGACTTTCTGCAGCCACATAGGCCCCTTTTTCATAACCGGGCGCATTTTCATAGATACGCTCTTTGTCCAACCATTTATTAAAAGATCCACAGTGATTAAAGACACCGTCCAAAATCACACGCATCCCTCGCTTGTGTGCTTCCTCCACTACCTTTGCAAAAAGCGCATTGCTGGCATCTAGATTTTCTTTTGCTGTTACCCGCTGGATGAATTTTGTTGCCTGTTTGTTATCATTACATCCCTGAGGCAGCAATTCCCCACCATCTGCCGGGATCGTTCCATAATGTGGATCGATCGAATCATAATCCTGAATATCATATTTATGGCTCGACGGCGAGACAAACAATGGGTTAAAGTAAATGACTTCTACTCCCAGATTCTGCAGATAGTCCAGTTTATCCAATACTCCCTGCAGATCACCTCCGTAAAATTCTGTTACGTCAAAATTCGCCGGCACCTGATCCCAGTCATCCACTTTGCGGCTATGTTCCTGAATATAAAAATATTCATCATTTTGTACATCACTGCTCGTATCCCCGTTGCAAAAACGATCCACTAAGATCTGATACATCACGGCTCCTTTTGCCCAATCCGGCGTGTGGAATCCAGGCAAAATGCAAAAGCGATACTGTTCCCGTACCTCTTTTGTCACTCCAAACCGGTCATAAAAACACACCATCGCTCCACTCTGCAATTCAAAATAGTAATAAAATGGGTTTTCGCCTACCAAAACACGCACTTCGTAATAATCGAAATTCTCATCCGTCTCTACTTTTTTCATGAGACGTTTTTCCTGTTCGGTCCGAATCCAGACCGCATCCACATTTTGTTTTGCTGTGCGAAAACGCACTTTCACCTCCTGATTCTGCTCCGGCTCTACCGGGTCACGATAGTCCGCTGTACCATCACTAAATATTGCCTCTCGTTTCAAGATGGGACGCATCTGCATCATGTACTGTTGAATCTGAAACAGTTCGATTTTTGATTGTTCTTTCATCATCTTGCTCACCTGATCTCTTTTTCCTATCTTTCGGTTACTTTTTTTCTCATATTTTATTTCGGACAAAACAGGAATTCCTTTTACTATAGATTTTGTCTTCGTCGAAACTGGCACTTCTTTTGTTATTCTATGCAAATCCTTATTCTTTTACTGAATATATTTTGCTTCTAAAAAATAAAAGAGACAGCTACGATCGCTGTCTCTTTAGGAGAAGGTATTTTTACTATGGGGTGTAGCAAAAACTATATAATGTATTGG
>JBJENW010000141.1:0-2600 GCA_051880395.1 Lachnospiraceae bacterium
TTACTGGATATGCGGCCGTGAACTTTCCATAATTATTTACTATGCATAACCCACGCCACCCTTCTGTGATCCAATAACAATAACCTTACCCATAATTACTGTACCTCCTTCTCAGCCATGTACTTTGCAGCACCTTCTGCTACAAACTGTGCGTGCAACTGTTCCTTTTCCTTCCGGAACCTCTTTTGAAGCTTCTTCATTTCCTTTTCCATAAATTCCGCCTCAGCCTGCTCCATTGCAGCCTTTTCCACATCCGGTGTGATAATCAGCTTTCCGTTTTCACAGCTGACGGAAATATAGTCTCCAATCTCAAATCCCATCTCCTGAAGCCACTGCCCCTTCAAAATGATGGTTGGTGTTGCTTTATAATTACGGCCACTCTGGGAATGTACCTTCATGCTTCTGTTTTTCTGATTCTTCATAAGCTTGTCTCCTTTTCGATATTTGAATTTTTACATAGTCTTATGTACCAATCTGTGCTATAATCTACACAGGCGTTCTATGCCAATACACAATCGGAGGACTGCTATGAGTGAAGAAAAAGCCGGTTCCTACAAAGGCCTTACCGAAGCTCGTAAAAGAGCAAATAAGAAATACAATGATCGATTCGTTGAAATAAAAGTTCGTGTTACCCCAGAGAAGCGTTCCGTCATTAAGGAACACGCTGAAAGCATGGGGGAAAGTGCAACTGCCTTTATCAATCGAGCCATCGATGAAGCCATGGAGCGAGACCGCTCCAAATAGCGGTGCATTCGCATTCCGCTCGTAGAAACGAAAAAATCCGGTGACGTATGGATACATTTCCACACATCACCGGACGATTTTTATCCTCATGAATCTACTCATGAACAATCTCCAATGTGTATTTGATGAAAACAGTGAGCAAAACTCATAAAGCTGACCATGCTTGCATGAAGGAAGCTTTATGAATTTGGCGAGCGTACAAACATGAGGAAGTAGGCCTATTGGCCGGATTCCGAATGCTTGTAGCATGACGCCAGTCATGCGTGTTTTCATCTATCTACATAAAATTTTCATCGCACACAAGGCTCCCATTTGCTTAGTTTTTGTCATATTTTGTAACTGTTCAGAGCCAAGCAAAATTTCATAAAACAGGTGTAAAATGCTTGCATTTTTAAGACTGTTTTTGAAATTTTATTTGGCGGATACGCCACACCGACGAAATGCAAAGCATTTTGGAGGTTGGTTCTGAACAGTTACCTTTTTTTTAAATTTCAAATGGTCTAAATGTGGTCTAAATCCAACCACTGCTCTCACTCGAATCCTCGAAAAACCTAGGAAAATCAAGCACTTCATCAGCTTTACCAAGGCGGTGTTAGTATATTGCCGTGGCAGATGAATAATACATGAATCATATAGTCAAACTCCTTTGATAATCATCTCCTCTGGAGACTGTATCTAGTATAACACCACCGCCCCAAAACTTCAACACTTTAAAGCGTTGATATTTTCTTGTCAATTTTCTGATATACATACTTCATTGTCATTCCCTGTACGACTGTCGTAAAGAATACAATCACATAAGTACTGCCCAGAATAATATGATAAGTCTCTGCGCTTACCATTCC
Source organism: Lachnospiraceae bacterium (assembly GCA_051880395.1). Lineage (GTDB taxonomy): Bacteria > Bacillota > Clostridia > Lachnospirales > Lachnospiraceae > JBJENW01. The sequence continues at coordinate 1,590 of JBJENW010000141.1, forward strand.
TACGGTACTCATTGCCAATGCAATACTCAATCCTCCCCGCATGCCGCCGTATGTCAGCAGTTTCATAAAGCTAAGCTTATCATATCCATTCGGAAGCTTTCCGGCAAATAAAGTAGAGATTCCTACACTTGAGAATCGACCGATCAGATTGAATAATACCGCAAGACAGGAGATTAAATGCACCTGTTGCATCTGAAGGATATGTACAAATGTCAATCCCATCATTACATATAGAATCGAATTCAACAGATTATCCAGAATCTCCCAGAATGTGTCATACTCCTGCAGATCAAGCGGTTTCCCTTTCTTCTCTCTATAGTTACGAAGTGATGAAAACAAGATTCCACACACTACGGAAGCAATAGCACCAGAAAATCCAAAATACTCACACAGGGCATAAGCCATAGAAACCGCAAGAAGACTGACAAAAATCCTCCGTTTTCCATCTTCGGTTGCTGCAATCGGGTCTGTCGGCGCCGTAATACTTCCTAATATCAGGCAGACCGGAAATGTAAACGGCAACCCTAAAAGAGATGCACCTGCATTAAACAGAACACCGTAAAAGATCGCGCCCAAAAGTGTAGCAACGATGGAAAGCAATGTAATCGGGCGGGCATGCTTTTTAAAATTCAAAAGCCGCATATGACAGGATCCTGCAAAAAGCATAAAGCACAAAACACCCTCCATCAAAAATGCTTCCAGATTAAATACCTGAAGATTCTCAAGTACTGCTCTCACAGAAGTATCTTTCATCATAGAAATCAGGATTAGAACCCCCACGCCGATCACGATGGCGTACAACATCAATGAAATCTCATATGTGAATTTTGTAACCTTCTCGTTAAAAAATCCCAATAAAACAATTAAAAACAGCAGTATTACTGCCTGATGTAAAAAACTATGCATTCCCTTATCAGGCTTGGGTTCTTTATTATTCAGTTTTCTTTTCCCTGGACTGCCTTCCAGTTCCTTAATCGCTGTAGGCTTTGGCTTTCTACCTGCCATTGGAAT
>JBJENW010000142.1:0-2596 GCA_051880395.1 Lachnospiraceae bacterium
ATCTTATTATGAAAAATACATGGCATTTGCGGAGATCCTGCCGCAGCTGATCGGTAATCCGATCTATATCTGGTGTGCATTGGAATTAAAACGTTTTTTTGGAATCGATGAACCTCTTTCCAAAACGAATGCAGACGAAATTTATCAGAAAACAAAAAAAATGATCCGGGAGAAAAACATCACTCCGCGCTGGTGCATGGAGATTTCAAACGTGGAGCTGGTAAGTACAACAGAAGATCCAACAGACGACCTTCATTACCACATTGCGATGAATCAGGATTCGACTTTGAAAACCAGAGTGATTACGGCTTTTCGCCCTGATAAAGCAATGTTTGTGGCAAAGCCGGGCTTTTCGGATTATATGAAAGCATTAAGTCGTGTATCCGGAATTCCAGTGACTTCTTTTAAAGAAATGATTGCTGCATTGGACAGCCGTCTTCAATATTTTCGGGAAATTACAGGAACCACAGTTTCTGATGATGGTATTCCGAATTTTACCTGGGCAGATTATACGGAAGATGAAATAAATGAGATTTTTGAAAAAGCCATGCGGGGTGAAGTGATCAGCAAGCTGGAGGATGACAAATACCGCAGTGCATTTCTTTTTGAAATGGGAAAACTGTACTGTAAAAACGGTTATGTGATGCAGCTTCACATCGGTACTTATCTGGATGCAAACCGTAAATATGTGAAAATGGTTGGACAAAGTACCGGATTTGACTGTGCGGATGATATCACTCATGTACAGAGCGTTGGAGAACTTTTAAACCGCCTTACTTTGGAGAATATGCTGCCAAAAACAATTTTATATTGTCTGGATGGTACAAATATGGAGAATTATGCTATACTGGCAGCAGGGTTCTGTGAAAAAGCAACGCGTGCAAAGGTGCAGCTGGGAGCGCCGTGGTGGTTCCATGATCAGATTTATGGAATTGATCGTCAGCTTCGTGCGGCATCGAATTTGTATCCAGTCAGCCTGTCCGTAGGAATGCTGACAGACAGCAGAAGTTTTCTGTCATATCCGAGACACGAATTATACCGCAGAGTACTCTGCAATTTCCTTGGTGAGCTTGTGGAGCGCGGCGAATATTTCTCCGGAGAGGAAGAACTGGGAAAAACCATTCAGAATATTTGCTATTATAATGTAAAAGATTATTTTGGTTTTTGATGATATTGGGAAAAAGAACGGTTCAATCAGCAGATACCCTTAACAATTTATGTTGGAGGGACAATGGAAAAACGGGTTACAATTAAAGATATTGCATCAAAAGCCGGTGTATCCCTTGGAACAGTACATCTAGCTCTCAGTGACAAGGCCGGTGTCAGCGAAGCGACACGAAGACGAATACGGGCTATTGCAAAAGAACTGAATTATCATCCGAACGTGGTCGCGGCATCTTTAAAGAGAAAGACGATTCGTATTGCGGCATGTTTCCCGGAGATGGAAGGTGACAACCGTTTTTATTATCCTCAGATGTGGAACGGATTCCGTGCCAGTCAGGAGAGAATGGTTGATTTTAATATTGAATTTCAGGAATACGCCTACCCGGAAAATTTTAAAGAAGAATGTAATCGGAAGGAAAAAATGGAATGTCTTAACAGTCTTCGGGAAAAGCTGGAAGCTGGAGAGATTGACGGATTGGTTATGCATGGAAATCGCTGTCCTTTTACGGTGGAAGAACTGCGCTTTTATGGAGAAAGAGGACTTACGATTTCTCTTGTAGATACGGATCTTCCGGAAAGCGGCCGCCTGTGCTGTGTAGCTGCGGATTATGACAGTCTGGGTCGTACGCTGGCAGAACAGGTGGTTGGAAGGATCCCTTCCTGTGGAAGCATCTTTATCTGTGCCGGACGTGAGGAATATCCGTCGCATCGGTTGATTGTAGAAGGTTTTGAGGCGTATATGAGGGAAAACGGCCATGAAAATCTGATTTACAAAGAACATTCTAATCAGGTAAGCGATGAGGCTTATGAGAATATCTTAAGTTATATCAAAAGACCGGATATTGCAGCTGCCTGCTGTGTTTCATCACGATCCAGCCTGATGCTGGGCCGGGCAATTGAGGCAAGCGGAAAGGCCGGTAAAATCATGGCTGTTGGCAGTGACCTGTTTGATGAAAACAAAGATTTTCTGCGAAGAGGCGTTTTTCAGAATCTTGTTCAGAAAAATCCCTTTGGGCAGGCATTTATGGCTACCAAGTTTTTGATGGATTATCTGATAAAGGATGTGAGACCGGAACCGCTTTTTGTGGTGGGGAGTCAGATGGTATTTCGCAGTAATCTTGTTCTTTATGAGAAAAATTCCGTCCGTTTTCTGGAATGATTGTATATTTTGATTTTCAGCTATATGGTGTCGGATGGAGGCATGACCGTGTTTACAAATGTCATCGTAAACATATAAAGGGAAAAATTATTTCGCCAGCCGTATAAATTCCTCCATTTCTTTTGTCTTCCATTTGTTCTTATGATAAAAGATCTGCTGATACATGCAGACGTGGATATCTGCTACGTCCAATACGGAAAGCTTGCCGTTTTCGACATTTTCCTGCACTGCAAAATAGGGCAGAAAGGAAACGCCCTGGTTTTCCAGAAGCAT
>JBJENW010000143.1:0-14640 GCA_051880395.1 Lachnospiraceae bacterium
AGCCTGGTGTGAACAAAACGGTATCTCCATCAATACTTTTTATAATACCGTCACAGGGGGGCATTCGAAAAGTAAGATTTCCATTAGAACGTAGAGGAAAAAGTGGAAGTGTACGAGTTTGTTATACGGATTTTGCAGAATATGAGGTGACATATTTAATTACTGCATTTACCAAAAAAGAGCAGGAGAACTTAACCGATGAAGAAAAAAAGGTTCTTAAAAAGCTGGTGAAATCTTTGAAAGAAGAAGCGGCAAAAAAAAGAAGGAGATGATCTTCGTGAGTTCATTATTTGATGATTTAAAGCAAGGGTTACAAGAAGCAATTGAGTATGAAAAAGGCCAAAAAACGGCAAATGTAAAAACCTATATGATTCTGCCGGTAAAAGAATATTCTAATACGGAGATTCGAGATATTCGTATGAAAGCAGGGATGACACAAACGGTGTTTGCTTCATATATGGGAGTCTCAAAAAAAACAGTTGAGGCATGGGAATGTGGTAGAACACATCCATCAGGTCCGGTATTTCGATTATTGGATATACTGGCAGCAGAAGATTTGACGGATACAGAATTTGTTGTACAAAAATGATAGGATAATGTTAACGCAAACACCAAATCGGAAACGAATCCGGTCTACAGGACAGTGTTCGTAAAGGGGGGTTAGAAAGTGAAAAAAGACAAAGAAGAAACATAGGATTTCATGCAAAAACAGAAATTCTATGTTTGAGATTAGGAATATGGAATCGTTACACAGGCATGGAAGAGCGTATCAAAAGAAAATTCCGCAGAGCCATCGTACCGCTTTGCAGTAGAAAGAATATTCTGCGTTCCGATTCCATGCAGCGTTTTATTTTCTTTGGAAGTGATGAGTTTTCCGTTTTCAAAAACCGGTGTTTCGGAAAACGAATTCTCACAGCGGATGATGAGACAGTCTTCTTCTCTTTGCATCGAAAAAGAGATGGAAGGTTGTTCTGCTTTTTCAGCAGCTTCAATGGCATTATCCAGAAGATTTCCTATGATAGCGCATAGGTCCTTATCTTCCAGTGGAATCTCGTTTACCAGAATATCCGTATCGATCGGAATACGAAGTGCAGTCGCATGACTGATTTTGGTATTCAATAATACGGACAGCATTTGATTTTCGGTAAAGACATATTGGTTTGCAATCTTCAGATCTTCTGAGATGGAACGCAGATAATCCGAAGTCTCTTCGTATGCACCAATCTCAAGAAGATTCTGCAGAATACCGAGGTGATTGTTCATGTCGTGTCGTAAACTGCGAAGGTTTCCCACGATATCGGTCAGGTTCTGCGCTAATTTCTGTTCCATTTCCATCTGCTGGATTTTTAAATTTGTATCCATCAGTTCCTTTGAGTTTCTGGCAACTTTATAAAGTGTCGCAAATGCGACGATGGAGATTAGTATAATTGCAAATAGCGTCAGATAAATAGCTGTGTCAGCTTTTAAAAAGGAACTGTCAAAGTAAAATAATCCGGCAATAACAGACATAAAAAGGAAATCAATGAGTATCAGTAAGCATGCTTCCTTTTGAAAAAAGCGAAAGACTATTTGTGGATTTTTTCTTTGGCTTTTGTGTATAATACATTCTACAAGTAAAAGACATAAAGCAACAGAAAACAAGCTAGCAATGGTTTGGAACGTGGAATTTGTAACCAATTTATTAGACGAAATATGCATACAGGTAGTAATGATGGGCATGGTTATTAAATCGCATAAAGACTGGAGAACAAATGAAAGCGCAATCCAAAAGATTCGTTTCCCAAATCTATCCGTATATAAGAAAAATAAATATAAGTTAACCAATAAAAGAAAAACAAATTTTAGTGGAAGGTCTGGAAACCAATCGCTGCTATAACTATGAAAGCAAAAAAGGATGTATACCCCAACGAATGCCGGCAGATACGCTTTTGGCTGAAAGCGGAATGTCAACATATGACTCTGTAGACGATAATAGGAAAATACATATAATAATAAAACAATAGGCATATAATTGGGGGATCTCCTTTCTAGTTGTTCATATACGAGTGAATCGTTATGTCATGTAGTTTAAGTATATATTGTCAAAAGTTGGATGTCAAGAAAGGTTCATAATTTTGGAAATATGGATGGAAAAAGCCAGTGGACAGATAATATCAAAATGGAGATGAATGCTTAGAAGACGAGGAGGTGATAAAAATGAGTACAGCAACGTGGATTGGAGCAGTCTTTCTTCCGATTATTCTTGCATTATATTGCAAAAAAGAAAAGATAAGAGTGACAATTAAAAAGGACATTTACCACAAAATGATGTCAATCCCGAATGATGAAGTTTTGGCAGGTTATGAGCCCTCCGAGCTTGATAATGATAAAAACAGAATTTGTAATAACAACAAAAATCCGTTATACTAATAGTACTTAGTTGTATAGCGGATTTTTTGCGTAAACGGGAGGGAAGAAAATGAAACAGCCAATTGCGATCGGAGTAGAGAAGTATAAAGAGATCATAGATAAAAATGCATATTATATAGACAAAACATGGATGATCAAAGAACTGATGGATCAGGCGAGTACCGTCAATCTGTTTACCCGTCCGAGGCGTTTTGGCAAGACACTGACGCTCAGCATGATCCGAACTTTTTTTGAGGATGAGCGGACGTATGAAGGGGAAAAGATGGATAACAGTCGGTACTTTGACGGAAAAAAAATCTTGACGGCGGGTAAAACCTATACGTCGCAGATGGGAACGTATCCGGTTATCCACCTGTCCCTGAAATCAGGAAAGCAGCCGGATTATCAGATGGCATATGACTGTTTGAAAATAGAGCTCATCGATGAATTTGACCGGCATAAGTATGTATTAAATGGTGATAAACTGTCGGAGGAAGAAAAAGAAAGTTACAGAGAAGTTTTAAAGGGGACAGCAGCGCCAAGTGTGTATGCCACTGCGCTGAAACGGTTATCTGTTTATCTGAAAAAATACCATGAAAAAAACGTGATCATTCTGCTCGATGAATATGATGTACCACTGGAAAATGCGTATTTCCGGGGTTTTTATGATCAGATAATCGATTTTATCCGCTCGCTGTTCGAGTCCGCATTAAAGACAAATGATGCGCTGGAATTTGCTATTGTGACAGGGTGTCTGCGGATCAGCAAGGAATCCATCTTTACCGGTTTGAATAACCTGAAAATCAATTCCATTTTAAGCAATAACTATGCCGAATACTTTGGTTTTACAGAGGCAGAAGTATTGGAGATGCTGAAAACCTATGGTATGGAAAAAAATTTTTCGGAGGTAAAACAGTGGTATGACGGCTATCTATTTGGAAAGACAGAGGTATATAATCCTTGGAGCATTCTGAACTATGTGGATGCGGCAAAAACCGAAGAAAATGCATTTCCAAAACCATACTGGTCCAATACATCTTCAAACAGTATTGTCCGAAAACTGATCGAGTTTGCAGAAGCGGATGTGAAGAAAGAAATCGAACGGCTCATTGACGGAGGGACGATCGAAAAGCCGGTGCATGAGGAGATTACCTATGGAGATATTTATAAAAACAACGAGAACTTATGGAATTTCCTGTTTTTCACCGGGTATTTGAAAAAAGAAGGGGAACGGTTTGCAGAGGATACCATCTATATCACATTGTCCATTCCAAATACAGAGGTTCGATCGATTTATAGAAATACCATACGGGAGTGGTTTGACGAAACGGTAAAATCATTTGATATCGAGTCCTTTTATCAGGCGGTCTTATCGGGGAATACAGAGCAGATGGAGACATTTTTAGGTGACCTGCTGGAGAAAAGCATCAGTTATCATGATAAAAAAGAGGACTTTTATCATAGAATCATGGTAGGTCTGTTCGGGGCACTTTCCGGCTATGAGATGCACTCAAACCGGGAATATGGAAACGGCAGACCGGATCTGGTCCTTCGTCCATATAATCCGAGAAAACCGGTGATCCTGTTTGAATTTAAATACCGCAAGAAATTTAATGAGATGGCAGACGGCTGTCAGGCGGCACTTACACAGATCGAGGAAAAAGGATATGCTGCACCATTTTTGGAGAGAGGCTACCAGAAGCTGATCAAATACGGGATCTGTTTTTGTGAGAAGACGTGTATGGTGGAAAAGCGTGATTGAAAAATTAGGGGAATAAGTATGAGCGTAAGGCACTCTAAGAACAGATCTCAGCCTATCGTTTCCAATACACAATTTCCGGGATTCGGGCTTCCCCGTGGTCTGTGCCTGCCCGAATCCCGGAAACGTCCGAAATACTATATGTGGGTCTTAAATAGCGAAAGTGGATACTGCTTTGATAGTTACATCCCTATTTAAGCCGCCCTTGTCAAACAGTTTTTCATATTCTTCTGCTTTGTTTGGCGGACATATAATGGTTGCCTTTTTCGGAATGCCTTTCAATGCGTTTTTACCAACGGATTTTAGGTTTGTAGAAAGAATGGTCACAGACTTTAACCATTTGTCAGACTGAAAAGCATTTTTTTCAATTTTTGTAATATATTTGCCGATCATCAGGGACTTAATATTTGCCTTTTTAAATGCATTGCTTCCGATGGTTGTCACTTTGAATGTCTGATTATGGAAGTCGACTTTAGTTGGAAGGACCAGGTCATGAATGCATTTGCACGTTCCTGTGTATTTTAAAAGAGATACAGTTTTTTTGCCCGTTACGGAGAACTTTAAATTGTATTTTGCTTTTTCTGATACTTTTATCGTAAAGTCGGTGCCTTTTTTTGTTTTCCATGCGGCTTTGAATTCATAATCCGGAGTTGCTTTTACGGTTACTTTTTTTCCAGCAGCATACAGTTTTCCTTTTTCATCTTTCCATCCGAGAAACTGATCCGCTTTATTTTTGGCAGTTACTTTCGGAAGCGTAACGGTATAGGTATTTGTTTTGGCATTGTAGGTTTGTTTTGCTTTTGCGATTTTTACTTTTCCGGCGGTGATACCAGGAACGAATGTGATCGGATTATTGTCCTGTTCGTCTGTGGTCACAATATTTTTAGAACCGTCATCTACGATTTCTCCATACTGTGTATTAGCAGCAAATACGCTGCCTGAATTTGTAAAGATCAAAGCACCTGCCAGTAAGAAGCTGGCAGTTTTTTTTATGTAAGTTTTTGATTTCATTTTTACATCTCCTTATTTTAGTGTACTGACATGTTCATATTTCACCTGACTGATTAGGCTGAAAATGAACGTGTCAGTGCACTAGTGATTGTTTCAGCGCTGTTCTTTATCATATGACTCTTTAAGCATAGCACTGTGGAATTGTTTGTACAAGATGGGAAATTCTTAAGTTTTTTTAAAGAACAAGATGTAAAATCATAATAGATTCAGATGTTTTCTGATTCAAAATGCATCTGATTTTGTTCTAATATCGTAATCGGTCCATTCAAATTTAACTGCATAATGAGTTGTGCGAAATCAGAGATGGACAGTTCGTCTTCGTGCTGCAGCCAGTAACTGACCATCCCGATTTGTGCATTTGCAATGTATTCTACGATAAATGGAAGTTGTTTGGAGGGATGTTCGGGGTCTACCTTTAATAACTGAAGCGCGAAAGACTGTGCAAAGGATTTTGTCGCTTCAATGATTCTGGCATTTGGTCGTTTGACAAGAAAGAGTAACAGCAGTTCTTTGTAGGATTGATAGAACTGCAGAATCTGATTCAGATGAGAAAGCATATCGTGCTCAATGACACCGGAAAGCAGAGAGGAAACGGCTTTTTTGATGTTGGTCAGATAATCCTCTTCAATTTCTGCTAATAAGGCATAAATATCTTCATAGTAATAATAAAATGTTCCGCGGTTTACGTCTGCTTTTTTCGTAAGCATCGCGATCGTAATTTTCTCTAACGGTAGTTCTTGATACAATTCTAAAAATGCGGTTCGGATACTTTCCTTTGTTTCTTCGCTTGTGTGTTGCGGTTTTCTTGCCATAAAAAAATCTCCTTTCTGAGCTTAGGTATGCTTGGAATCCAACAGTGTGTTCAATATTGTCCATTTTTTTCTAGTTTAGTTTACGCTACAATGAAGGAAATTGCAACACGGTGTTGGAATTTATTCTTGAATGAAGGAGGAAAAACATGAATCAAAAAAACAACAGTATTCAAGTACAACACATTTTCAAGTCTTATCATAAGCAGCCGGTTTTGTCCGATGTTTCCCTGGAAATCAAAGAGGGTGAAATCTTCGGGCTGTTGGGACCTTCGGGATGCGGAAAATCGACGACCGTAAAAATTATGGTGGGGATTTTGAACGCAGATCAAGGGGAAACACAAATTTGCGGAAAAAAGATGCCGAATTTTGGAATGATGGGGCAGATTGGGTATATGGCGCAGGCAGCGGCACTCTATCCGACGTTGACCGGATATGAAAATTTAAAATTTTTTGGATCGTTATATGGTATGAAAAAAGCGCATCTGCAGCAAAGAATCCAGGAAGTGGCACAGATGGTGGATCTTCAGGTGCATTTAAAAAAAGAGGTACGGTATTATTCCGGTGGAATGAAACAAAGACTGTCACTTGCAGCTGCATTATTAGCAGAACCCAAGGTGTTGGTTTTAGATGAGCCTACGGTGGGAATCGATCCGGTATTGCGGCAAAAAATCTGGGATCGTCTGCTGGAATTAAAACAACAGGGAGTCACGATCGTGATCACAACGCACGTCATGGATGAGGTCGCCAAATGTGACCGCTTTGCGATGATGCGGAAGGGAAAAATTTTAATTTCCGGAACGGCAGACAAGATTTGTCAGGCGGCTAAAAAGGAGAGTATCGAAGACGCATTTATCTATTTTAGCAGCAATGGAGAGGAGGAGAGATAGATGAGAACGCTTGCATTGGCAAAACGAATTTTGATGCAGATTTTACATGACAAACGGACCATGGCATTGATCTTGATCGCGCCGCTTCTGGTATTGGGTGTGATCTATCTGATCTTAGGCGCGGAGGATACGAGCTATACGATCGGAGTGATCGATGGGGATTCGGAGTTTATCGAGGAACTGAAAGAAAATGAGGACTATGACATTACAGTAAAAAAAGTGAAAAAAGCAGATGCAAAAGAGCAGATCAAAACGGATAAAATGGATGGTGCCGTATCGTTTGAAGACGAAACGGTGAAGCTGTATCTTTCCGGGACGGATGCATCGGTTGCCACAAAAGTACAGGCGCTGGTAAAAGCGGCAAACGCGTCTGTGCAGCAGGATACTTTAAAAGAAAAAATCGGAAAAATGGTGGAAATAAAAGAAACAGAGTACGAAACAGAATATGTGACCGGGCAGGAAGGAGAAAGTTTATTTGATAAATTCGGAACACAGTTGATCGGAATCATCGTCTATTTCTTTGTGTTTTTGATCGCGGGCATTAATTTTTTGAATGAGCGGACATCCGGTACGATGGAAAAATTATTATCGACACCGATTCGAAAATATGAGATTGTATTTGGGTATGTGTTGGGATTTGGTGTGCTGGCATTTGTGCAGGCCGTGTGTATCACGCTGTTTGTTGTGTATGTGTTGAATCTTACGGTAAACGGTTCCATCTGGTATGTCCTCCTGATCAGTCTGTTAACAGCGATCAATGCACTGAGTTTAGGCATTCTGCTTTCGACGATTGCGCACAGCGAGTTTGAGATGATGCAGTTTATTCCGGTCATTATTTTTCCACAGATATTTTTGTGCGGATTGTTTCGTGTAAGCGGTATTTGGAAAAAAGCAGGGTATTTTGTTCCGCTGCATTATTCTTCCCATGCGTTGACGGAAGTGATGATCAAGGGAAACGGGTTTGCACAGATCCAGTGGGATGTAGCGTTATTGTTTCTGCTGTCTGTTTTATTTATCGCTCTCAATGTATGGATTTTAAAAAAGAATGCGGGACGCGCATAAAAAACGGTTACAGTTCCCATCATACTTACGCTTTATATGAGCGTAAGTGTGCGACCACCACTTTATTGTTCACCCGAAACTGTATCGGCTCCACCACTCTTTGGGGGTGGCTTGGGGAAACAGATCTCAGCCTGTGGGGATGCCTATACGGACGTTTCCGCCCCCGGCAGGGCAGTTCCTCGCAAAAAACACGGCTCCTGTTCCGGTGAGCTATGTTCTAAGAGTGCCTAACACTCTCAGGAGAGCCTTCGAGCGTAAGGCACTCTAAGAACAGGATCTCACCTACACCCGCCGAATCGTTTTTTGCGAGGAACTGCCCTGCCAGGGGCGGAAACTGTGTATCGGGGATGGTAGGCTGAGATCTGTTTTTGGTTGAAAAATTGTTGCAATCGGAACGTTTTTTTGATTAACCATAAATTTTTAGAATCCGTAAACTTACAAACGTCTGTAAAATTTAATTCCTTGTATAAATGACAACCATACATTTGTTTTTAGATTTTTCAAAACGTATCGGCTTCACCATTCTCTTCCCCAGCGAAAAATATCTCAACCAACCGTTTACGATACACAGTTTCAGGGATTCGGCCAGGCACAGACCACGGGGAGGCAGCTTCCAGAGCGGCTTTGACAAAAAGGATAGTAAGTTCCGGCGGGCAGATTTGCGATGCCTTTACTGTTTTGCCGATTGGCGGACCGGCTGTGCAAAGATGTACGCCAGAGAAAGAATCCGCATTTGAATCTTACTCTGGCGTACATCTTTGTGCAGACTGTCTGACCTTCGGAAAACAGCAAAAATAAAGCATCGCAAATCTGCACGTCGTGAACTTGACTTCCTTTCTGTCTAGCCACTCTGGAAGCTGCCGCCCCGTGGTCTGTGCCTGGCCGAATCCCTGAAACGTCCGCATAGGACTCCTTGCGTTGAGATATTTTTCGCGCCATCCCCTTTTCAAAGAGTGGTGGTGCCGATACCGTTTCGGGTGACCAATAAAGTGGTGGTCGCACACTTACGCTCATATAAAGTGTAAACATAGGTGAATGGTAACAAAAAACGGGGGCTTTTTGGCCCCCGGAAAAACAGATTGGTTTTTATTTTTTTACTTTTGATTTTACGGTATTTGAGTAATCTCCATAGTAGGTTGTACCGCCTTTTTTCTTTATTGCCCGTACTTTAAACCTGTAAGTGGCGTTCTTCTTGCAATTCTTGAGTGTATAGCTGTTCTTTGTGACCGTTTTTGGTTTCGTATATGCCTTTTTCTTCGGATCATAATAGCTGATCTGATACTGGCTGATGCCGCTTTGTTTTTTCCAAGTCACTTTAATCTGGCCTTTGGCGGGCTGTTTGGCGCTTACTCCGGTCACCTTGGCAGGATTGACTTTTACCGTGATCTTTGCCGTTTTTCCGTTTGCGGATTTCACGGAAATGGTCGCTTTTCCAGGAGAAACGGCCCGGATCACACCTTTTTGGCTTACGGTTGCAACGGTTTTTTCCGAAGTCTTGTACGTTAAGTTTCGATTGGATGCATTGGAAGGGTTGATGGTTATTTTCCATGCAAAAGTTTTCTTTACAACAAGAGAAATACTTGTCCGGTTCGGTTTTAAGGATGTAACCGGGGTTGTGGAGTCGGACGGTTTCGACGGCTCCTCGGCGGTTACTTTCACCTGACAAACATCCTGTTTTTCTCCATCCTGTGTCGTGACACGAATCGTTGCTTCTCCTTCGGAAAGTCCGAAAACCAAACCGGTATCACTGACAAATGCAATATCATCCCGGCTGCTTGACCACAGGAGTGTCTGATCGGTCGCATTGACCGGCTGAATTTTATAGGTCAGCTGTTCACTGGACCCGATTTTTAACTGCAGATTTTTTTGCTTCAGTGTAATGCTCTGTACCGGAATGCCGCTTGGTTTTTGGCTTGGCTGTGAAGTCTGCGGCGTGCTTGGAGTCGTCGGTCTGCTTGTGTCAGACGGTTTCGCCGGTTCACTTCCATAAGATGGCTGCGCCGGTTGGCTCGTGTCAGACGGCTTACTTGTGTCGGACGGTCTGCTCGTATCAGACGGTTGGCTCGTATCAGACGGTCTGCTCGTATCAGACGGTTTGCTTGCGTCAGACGGTTTGCCTGCGTCAGACGGTTTGCTTGCGTCAGACGGTTGGCTCGTATCAGACGGTTGGCTCGTATCAGACGGTTGGCTTATGTCAGATGGTTGGCTTGTATCAGACGGCTTGCCTGTGTCAGACGGTTTGCTTGTGTCAGATGGTTTGCTTGCATCAGACGGTTTTTCGCTTGGAGCGGAAGCGTCTGCAGGAGCAACATACAAGCCGTAGACGGTGACTTCTTCGTCTAACGCCTGCACACGGACATCATTGATGTCTGCTTCTGTCATACCGCTCACAGTCTTTATGACATCTTTATAATCATAAAATGCGATGTTCTCTGACGAATCAGAGGCAGCCGGGATGCCGTCGAGATAGTTCCAGTCTTTATCAATGAAGATCAACTGTGGCGCCTGTTTCCCTTCGTAGAGAACGGCAAAACGGGAATCCTCTTTCACATAGTTTATGCCGGTTTTTCCGCAGTTGGCTTCTTTATAGCTGGCAAGTGTCTGTCCGTTCGGAAATCTGCACAGTTTGATCCAGTCATTCGGAACCGTCACTTTTTCCCAAAACGGATTTTCGACCGCTTCATGCGGTACGGCAAAGATTCCGTATATCGTCGTCTCTGCACCTTGTGCCTGTGCAGTCAGGTTTGCGATGTCGGACAGATCGTGTCCCTCCAGAACTTCTGCGATATCTGCATAGTCAAAGTATGCGATATTCTCGGTGGAATCTTTTGCCGCACATATGCCGGTAAGCCAGTTCCATTTCTTGTCAACGCAGACCAGTTTCGGAAGGGTGTTTCCTTCGTACACGACAGCGAGCCGGTAGCCTTTTTTGAGGTAATTGAGGTTTCCGGTCAGTGTGCTGCCGTCGTAGCCTTTGATTTTTTCTCCGGTATCAAATTTCTTTACCGTGATCCAGTTGGATGGGATTTCGAACGTATCCCAGAACGGATCGGAGCTTGTGTTTGGAACGGAGAGTGGGAACTCGGCATCTTTGATACCGATGATTTCCATCATTTTTTTAATCACATCGATACTGTTCGAATACAGCTTGTTGTCGGTGCGGTTGATGAAACCGAATGTTTCGCCGGTCAGCTGCGCGCCTTCTTCCTGAACGACATTGTTATCCCACAGGAAACATGGGAAGCCATAGTTTTTGGCTTGTGTCAGGTAATCCTCTGCCCATTTGACACGTTCGCTCTGATTCGAGAAATCGGCAGCTCCGAATTCACCGATGATGATCGGAACGTTTTTCTCTTTTGCAATCTGATTCAGCCCGTCCATGGTTTCTTTCAGGCTTGTCATGAGATCTTTTCCCCATTGATCTTTCTGACCTGGTTCATAAATATGTTGTTTTTCACTGGCATCCATCGCAAACGGATATGGGGAATAGGCATGTACGGAAAGTGCGATATTTCCGGCATTCTCTGGTATGCTCAGCGGTTTGAGTGCGGCAGTGCTGCTGGTGGCATCGTAGGTCGGGATCATCAGAAGACGCTCTTTGTTAGCAGCGCTGTCCGAGGAACGGATGACATCCACAAATGTCTGGTTTAAGGTGTTGATGTAGTTTAAGGAGTATTCATTTCCATCTCCCCATTCCGCAACATCCGGATTTCCGGTCTGGCGCGGTTCGTTCATGGCCTCGAAGATCAAATGCTGGTCGTAATCTTTGAAACGTTCTGCGATCTGGGTCCAGATATTTTGCATTTTCTGATTTGCGGTTTTTAATGTTTCATCGGACCATATCTTTTCATTGACCCAATCCTCGTGATGAAGATTTAAGATGATGAACAGATCTTTCTCATAGGCCCAGTCTACAACCTGTTGTACGTAGTCCAGCCAGTCTTCATCGATGACATACTGGTTTTTCGTTTTGTCATATTCTAAGTGCTGATACCAGGTGACTGGAATACGGATTCCGTTAAATCCGGTCTTTTTTACGCGGTCAATGAGTGCCTCAGTCGGCTCCGGATTGCCCCATGCAGTTGCGGTATCCTTTGGAGTCGGATCGGTCGTCTCGGTAGTGGAATCTAATGTATTTCCCATGTTCCAGCCGATTTTGATCTGTTTTACGAGTGTTTGCGCATCCTCTCCGTTCAGGGAGCCGTGTGCAGGTGTTTGAGGTTCGTCACCCGTGGAAGGATTCTGAGGTTCCTCGCCTGTGGAAGGGTTCTGAGGTTCGTCACCCGTGGAAGGATGCTGAGGTTCGTCACCTGTGGAAGGATTCTGAGGTTCCTCATCCCTGGAAGGTTCATCACCGAGATCCGAGCCCAGTGGTACAGCATAAAGTCCGTAAACTGTCACTTTTTTGTCCCGCGCCTGTATGCCGATATCATTAATGTCTGCTTCTGTTTTATCCTTTATGGGTTTGAGCAGATCTTCATAATCAAAGTATGCAATATTCCCCACAGATTCTGATGATGGCGGGACTGCGTCCAAAAATTGCCAGTCTTTATCCATAAAAACAAGCTGTGGAGCTACATCGCCTTCATAGAGAACGGCAAAACGATAGTCTTTTGTTATATAGGAAAAGCCCTTTTTGCCGCAGCTTGCAGTACCATAACTTGCAAGCGCCTGCCCATTTGGAAATCTGCACAGTTTGATCCAATTACTTGGAACGGAAACTTTATTCCAAAATGGATTTTCTTCCTGTTCATGCGGGATGGCAAAGAGTCCATAGATCGTTACTGTGGCCCCCTGTGCCTGTGCAGTCAGGTTTGCAATGTCAGACAGATCGTGTCCGTCTAAAACCTCTGCGATGTCAACATAATCATAGTAAGCAAGATTTACGGTGGAATCGGCGGATGGGCGTACGCCGAGCCAGTTCCACGCCGCTGCTTTATGTTCGACACAGACTAGGTTCGGGGCAGTGTCACCTTTGTAAGCAACGGCGAGGCGGTACCCCTTTTTTATGTATTCCAGGTTTGCAGTCAGCTCCACACCGCCATAGCTTTCGATTTTTTCACCATAGTCCAATTTCTTTAACGTTTTCCAGTCGGAGCCGGCCTGGAAGGTATCCCAAAACGGATCGGTATCCGGCACATCAAAATTTCCATCGGTGACACCGACTACTTCCATCATTTTTTGTACAACTTTTTCATTATTTGCATACAGCATATTATTGCTGCGGTTGATAATACCGTATTTTTCACTGGAAGGTTCATCCCCTTCATAGTGAACGGCATTGTTGTCCCAGACGAAGCAACGAAAACCATAGGTTGTTGCTTGTGTCAGATAATCCTCTGCCCACTTTACACGTTCCTCCTGATTGCCAAAATCCGAAGCACCGAATTCGCCGATGATGATCGGAAGCTGTTTCTCTTCTGAGATCGTATGCAGATCGTCCATGGCATTTTTTAAATCCGCTTTGATGTGATTTCCCCATTCATCTGTTGCATTCTCATCGTATACATGGTCCTCATCCGTCTTCATGGCGAAAGAATACGGCGTATATGCGTGCACAGATAAAGCGATATTTCCAGCATTCTCCGGAATCGTCAGTGCGCGAAGGGAGGTAATGCTGTTTGAGGCGTGATAGGACGGGAGCATCAAAAGACGTTCGTCGTTCTTTTCGCTTGTGCCTCTGACAACCTGGACAAAGTCTTGATTTAAGGTATTGATATAGTCCCAGGAATACTGATTTCCATCGCCCCATTCAGAAACTTCCGCATTTCCGGTCTGACGCGGTTCGTTCATTCCTTCAAAGATCAGATGCTGGTCATAATCCTGAAAACGCTCTGCAATCTGCGCCCAGATATCCTGCAGTTTCTTGCGGGCCGTCTTTAAGGTATCATCGGTCCATATTTTTTCATTGACCCATTCCTCATGGTGAAGATTTAAGATGATAAACAGATCTTTGTCATATGCCCAGTCCACGACTTTCTGTACATAGTCCATCCAGTCTTTGTCGATGACATACTGATTATTTGCCTGATCATAGGTTAAATGCTGATACCAGGTTACCGGAATCCGGATTGCATTGAATCCGGTTGCTTTTACACGATCGATCAACGCCTCGGTCGGCTCCGGATTTCCCCACGCAGTTGCAGTCTCCTGCGGGGTTGGATCCTCTTTACTTGAAATAGAATCCAGTGCATTACCCAGATTCCAGCCGATTTTGATCTGTTTTGTGATCGCCCATGCGTCTAATCCGCTAAGTTCTTGATTTTGCGTTTTGTCCTGCGCATAAGCAAAAGACAGATTTGACCCTGCATTTGTAAAAAACAAAACAAATGCAACAAAAAAAGCCAGAACTCTTTTTGAAAAACAGGCTTGTTTTTTCTTTTTCATATTCATCCTCCTTAAAAAAGTTGTACTCCCGAAATCAAGCACAATAAGACTTCGGGATTACATGAAGTCGCTAATTTCTACTTTATATTTTAAAAGAAGGACGAATTTATGTCAACTATATTTCACATCTAAGACACGGTAAACGCAAGCTTTTGGATTCCTTTACGGACGTTTCCGGGATTCGGGCAGGTGCAGAACACGGGACGGCATCTTACAGAGTGGCTAGACAGAAATGAAGTAAGTTCGCGACGGGCAGTCATGCGATGCTTTATTTTTGCTGTTTTTTGGAGGTTGGACAACCGGCACATCCTGTTCGCCCGGCTAAGAATCAAAA
>JBJENW010000144.1:0-1325 GCA_051880395.1 Lachnospiraceae bacterium
GAAAGCGGAGAAAAATACTCAGAGTATCTTGAAAAAGGAACAAGAAAAATGGCACCGCGCCCGTATGTTGAAAAGATAAAGGAAAAAGCAAAGCCGGAAATCGAAAAGATATATAGTGAACCTTACACGTAGGAGGTGGAGCTATGGCTCTTATTGTGGAAGAACATGTAAAAACATATGATTTATCACAGATACATTTAGGAGATCTTATTTATGCAAAACACGTAAGCTGGTCAACAGGTGTTTCCGGTTTTGTATCTGCGGTTGATAAGGAAAAGATACTGGTACAGTATCATCCAAGTATTGGGAATATTGTAAATCACTTTTTTATACCAGTAGAGGAAGTTTCTGTTGGGGATTGGGAGATAAGATGGTCAGAAGACCTTACTGTAATTCATGATGTAATAATTGAAGAAATACAGGATGATACGGAAGCGGAGGAAAAAAATGAACCTTGAGGAACTGATTTACAAAAGACTTTCAGAATACGAGGATTTGACAAACCATTTGGCAACATTTTCAGGGGTTCCGGCAATATTCAGCCCGGAAGCACCTGCGGATGAACAGGATGGATGGAATGGAAAAATGCAATATCCAAAGATTGTCTACAATATGGACATGAGGGCGAATGAAGAACGAAGCAGCGTAGGAGTTCTTTCCGTCGCATTGTTTTGCCAGAACACAGAAGATATTGTACCAGAAAATATCGAGAAAAAAATAAGGGATTCTCTGCTCGATGTGATTTTAGAGCCGGAGGACGGTTCTCCATATTGTTTCACATGGACGGCGACAGAACATTTTACAGTGGAACAGAATAAGGAATCGATGGTGATCGGAAGCGAACTGAGATTTGACATTCTGGAATATACATCCCAGGAAACAACAGATCCGGATCCGATTGCAGCAGTAAACAGATATATTAAAAATATGTATCCGGAAAGTATCATTCTGTGGTATGACAAAATGAAAGAGATTACAGAGCCGACAAAGGAACATCCGGTGATATATTGCAGGCTTTTGTCTATGGAAAAAGCAGAGGAAACGAATACAGTAGCATGGATGGACGGTAAGATAGCCGTCCATATTTTATGCCCGGACAGAGATACGAGAGTTAAAATGGCAGCATCGATATCGAACAGTGTATCGTTGGATGGGGAAATCATCATGCTGGACAAATCGCCGATGTTCATTCGAAGCGCACAGGCGAATTACAAGACAGACTATCTGAAAACAGGACAGATATTTATAACCGGACATTATGGATTGATTCGGTATAAACCAAAACAGCACATACTTCAAAAAATAAATATGGAAGAAGGAGGAAA
>JBJENW010000144.1:1425-2585 GCA_051880395.1 Lachnospiraceae bacterium
ACAGTAGAGTTTGCATCAGGAGAAGGAGAGACAGAATCTCTGGCCGATGCGCTAAATAAATCGGAAAACTTCAAGGTGGAAGTAAAAGAAGGGAAAGAAAAGGCTATTATTGCTCCGGTTTCACAGGCAGAATTTGAAAAAGGAACAGATCCGCAGGTGACTGTAGAGGACTATGCAAATGCTTTTTCCGAAGTGGAGCCATATATTTTCAATACAATCTGCGTTGATACAGAGGATCCACAGGTGTTATCTCTATTGCATGAATTCGTTGACAGAATTTATAACGACGGATATCTGGTTCAGGCAGTGGTGGCAGAAAAAAGCACAGTAGCATTGGAGCAGAGAATAAAAAACGCAGCGGCATTTAACGATGAAAAAATGATTTATGTACTGAATGCTCATGTAGCTGAAAAAGACGAAGAGATTGATGGATACCAGACTGCAGCAAGAATAGCGGGAATGGTTGGAGCAGCACCTTCCACATCATCGTTGACACATACAACAATATCAGGATTTACGGAATTGAAAGAGAAAATTAAGAAAACAGATATTGAGAAAGCAGAGGAAAACGGGTGCCTGGTTCTTTCTTATAACAAAAACAACCAGGTATGGATTGATAATGCAATCAATACGCTTGTGACACTTCCAGAGAATATGGATAAAGGATGGAAGAAAATCAGACGTGTGAACACCAGATTCGAACTTATGGACAGGCTGAACCAGAAAAATGATGACATGATCGGAAAAATCGATGTAACAGATACTGCGACAGTCATCATTAAACTGCAGGAAGTCGGAGATGCGATGAAAAAGGAAGGAAAGCTAGTGTACTTTGCTGTTACAGAAAGTGAAAACAAGAAAGCAGATGGGGACAGCGCATGGTTTGATTATGATGTGATTGATAAAGATTCACTGGAGCACATTTACGGAACGTTCAAATTTAGGTATAACACGAATATGGAATAGGAGGATGAGTCATGATTAATGAAAGAGCCGGAAGCGATGCGAGACATGCAAGAACAGGAAAAGATGGTGCATTTTATGATGGAGATGGAAACCTTCTCGCTACAGTCGAGTCGTTTACGTCAAAATCATCATGGAGCAACTCAAAATACAGTGTATTAGGAGATGCACAGGAACATGAGACGGCAAATACATTT
>JBJENW010000145.1:0-14485 GCA_051880395.1 Lachnospiraceae bacterium
TAGGCGCTCTATTTTATCTATTGTAAACACTGACGTAATCACCTCCTAACAATGTAAGCTCTAACAGTAATCGTGCTTCGCGAATGTTGACACTCAACACAGAGCAAATGCATAAGTATCTACATTTTTCTTTTTTGAAAGAAACGTCTATTTATGTTATATTTACATATTAATCTTATTAAAAAACAGTAACCTCTGCAAAGAACCCCCGTTCCCGTCCATCCACTAGAAGATCTTCTGTAATTAGGAAATTATCCGTCTGGCGAATATCAAAAGAAGATGATCCTACAGCCACATCTATTTTTCCTTTTTCGACTTTCCAATTCATATGCTGATCTAGAAACGCCATCTGGCTAGCCCTTACTTTGAAAACCACCTTTTTACTTTCTCCGGGATCCAAATGAACTCTTGAAAATCCCTGTAATTCCTGACATGGTCTGGTCATGCTCGCCTGACAATCTGTAAGATAAAGTTGGATCACTTCATCTCCAGCTCTTTTTCCTGTATTTTTAACAATTACAGAAACATCTATATCTTTATCTGGTGAAATTTCTTTTTCAGATAATTTCAAATCTGTATACTCAAATGTTGTATAAGACAAACCATGTCCAAAATAATACCTAGGTGTATGAGGCAAATCAACATAATTTGCAAATCCAACACTATCTTGTACATGCCAAGCCGAACCATTTGGATGATTATAATAAATCGGTGCTTGTCCTGAATGATATGCTACTGTAACAGGTAACTTTCCTCCTGGATTGGTTTTTCCTGTTAATGCTTCCGCAATTGCAATACCTCCAGACTCTGCTGGTGCCCATGCTTCCAAAATTGCATCAAGATACTTATCTGCCATATTAGACGAAATCGGTCTACCATCAAAATGAATTCCAACCATTGGTTTTCGAAGTTTTGATGCTTTTCTAATGAACGACTCCTGACAAAGTGGAAGGTTAATATTAGTTCCATCAATTCCTTCCCCTGTTGTAGCAATTGAATTTGCACCATATCTTCCACCCAACGTTAACAGCACCAACTCTGCATCTTCCGCAACTTTTAAAGCTTCTTCATGTTTTGACTCATCATTACCCGCATAAGGATATCCATAAGCATATACAATTTCTGTATTAGGAAGCAGTTTTCGCAGTTCTTCCACAATCGAGCCCGCTTTAGGCGAAATTCTCTTAAACAGTTCTGGTGGAACACATGAATCCATTTGCACGTTAGATCCAGGATAACAAGAGTCTGAATAATCCTCATTCCCACTTGTATCCGTTCCTGCCATAGCATTCGCCCCTACATACGGAGTTTCCGATATTGCATAATATGTATATCCACCAAACATAAATCGTGCATTATCAGCATGACAACCAATAACAGCTATTTTCTTTATTTCATTTGAAATAGGAAGAACTTCGCCTTGGTTTTTTATAAGGACAAGTGACTCTTCTGCTGCTTTTTTTGTTAATTCATAATCACCCGCATGATAAAATTCTTTTTGAAGATTTTCTCCTTCTAATGCATATGGATGCTCAAACAATCCCATTCTGAATTTAGCCTCCAGGATATGACCAACCGCTCGATCAAGTATGCTAATATCTGCTTTTCCCTCTAGAAACATTTGCTTCAATCCATCTCCAAAGCAAACTCTCATGGGCATTTCATTATCCACTCCTGCTCTCAAACAGCGCAAACCAACGTCTGCAATAGATTCCCCAATTTTCTGAATTTGAAACGCATTTGCCACAGCACCATAATCCGAAATAATACAGCCATCAAATCCCATTTCATCTCTTAGCATATCGTTTAGGTATTTACGTGAAAGTGACATTGGTTCTCCATTTACAGAGCAATAACAAGGCATAATACCCCGAAGTTTGCTTTTTGTAATTGCTGCCTGAAATGGCTTTCCATAAATCTCAGATAACTGGCGATCACTCATTTCTACATTAGCTCCATGAATCGCGCCTTTCGAATCATGAAATCCAATAAAATGTTTCGCAACGGCCTCCGCTTTGAGTCTTGTTTCTGATTCCTCTTGAATCCCTGATACGTAAGCACTTCCCATAACCGCTGCAAGCGTCGGATCTTCTCCATATGTTTCTCCTTGACGACCCATTCGAGGATCTCGATTAATATCAAGTACCGGAGCAAGAATATGGGTAATTCCAAGGGCCTTTTCCTGTCTCGCTACCGCTCTACCGATTTTTTTCTCTATTGCAGGATCCCATGACGCCCCTCGACCAATTCCACAGGGGAAACTAGTTGCATCCTGAACAAAACCACCACACAATCCTTCCATGTGAAAAATAGCTGGAATATGATGTTCTGAGAGCTCCATAGCACGCTTTTGCATTTTAATTTGCCATTGAGCATAATCTCCCAGGTGAGTCATTGCTCCGGTACCCAATGTAGAAATTTCACCTGGGCCATCTGGACATGCATCTTCCATTTCACCTCCGATCGGCAAGTTAAAATAGCAACTAATTTGTCCCATTTTCTCATCCAAACTCATTTCCCTAAGCAGTAACGCAGCTCTTTCCCTTGCAGTTAATGACGTATCCATATATCCTTTCTTAGTCATTTCTCACGCTCCTCTTTTTTACATAGTCAATTCCAGTTTTCAAGTTATCTAAAATATTTGTTCCCTTTTCAGCCATATCTTGATCTATCATCAGTCCATATTCCATCATTTTTATTTGAGAAATATTCTTCAAAATATCATCTGTTGGAAGTACGCCTTGTCCAACTGGCACAAATCCCTCATCCCTTCCCAAGTACTCATATCCTTCTTTAAAATCTTTTAAATGAATAGAAATAATACGTTCCTTATATAACTCAATAAAATTTATTACATCTTCATTCCCATACATCATCCATCCTGCATCAAGCTGAATAGTAACACAACGATCCGATTGTTTCATAAAATAATCCATTGCAGTCATAACTCCCTGCGAAGTTTGTATTGTCTGGCATTCTGTCTCATGGTTATGATAACTCAGAGTAACTCCATTCAAATTCAACAATTGATTTGCTTTAGAAAGCTGATCTGCTGCAAATTCAGCATGCTCACAATCTGAAAAATTCATACTCGTGATATAATGACGTATTCCAGTTTCTTCTGAAAACTTCAATAGATCCGATACACTTTCTACCGGTGTCTTTCCAAAAATAAAATTCACATGTGCAGAAGATATTTCCAAACCATTTGCTATTAAAATGGGCTGGATTTCTTTTATTTTTTTACAATCCCATAACATATCCCGAACCCATATCGGCATTTGATGGGGAAATTTTGCCTTTGACATATCACCCAAACATAATATTGGCTCAACTGCAGAAAAACCATACTCTTTCAATCGTACCATCGTACCTGTAAAATCCTTCTGCATCTCCTTCCCAAGCCCAAACAATCCGCATCCTATCTTCATTATCATATTGCTCCTTCTTGAATTATACTTCTTCAACTTTTATTTCTACCTGCTTTGATCCCAGTACTTTGTTATTCACAATAATTCTGGCAATACCAGTCTTCTCCGTCGCTCTGACAACAACCAAAGCCCTTCCCTGAAATGTACTGTGAACTGTATCTGTATAACTCTCTTCTGTTTTTAATGCAGCATTTCCAAATCCCTGAAGAGTAACTGGTCCATCTACCGAAACATTCAGTTCATAATCATTCATCATCTTCACTGTGCCATTTCTATCAGTAATAGAAATATCTATATAAGCCAGATCCTGACCATTTGCTCGAATAGTGTCAGTCTCTGTTCTTATTTTCAAACAATCCTCTTCGCCTGCTGTACGAAGTAAAGATGAACCAATTTTATTTCCTTGCTCATCATAAGCAACTGCTACCAGCTCTCCTGGTTTATAAAGTGTTTTAAATTTTGCAATTCCCTTCTTAGGACGTTTTTTCCCAATCACCCTGTTATTAAGTGCTAATACCACTTTTGCTGCATTAGAATATACTTCAATCTCTGCACTTTTCCCTTCATGTCCCTTCCAACTCCAGCTTGCCACTGCATCAGATCCACGCCACATAGATGGAAACACTTTTTCCCCTGTATGATTCAATGGACGTACACCAATATATGGTTTATCAGTCAAACCATAAGCTACTTTTGCATAATACCCTTGTGGTGAAATATTTCCTAAAATATCAATAACACCACACCCCGAAAGAATCCAAGGATATGGTTTCATAAACCCTTCTCCTGACTCACCATATGTCCATGCACCAATGCCAGTCTCCCCTAAATATTCAAAACCACTCCATATAAAATCGCCAATTAAATATGGATATTTCTTTACATTTTTCCAATTCACATAAATATCTGGTGGAAGTGTTTCAGTCCCAACAATTAATCGCTCTGGATGTAATTTCCCGTCCATTTTGTAACGAGCAGTTCCATAATTATATCCTGCAAGGTCAATCCCTTCAAAAACAGGTGTAGTGGCTTCATCCACTTCTTTTTTTCTACAAGACAATTTCATAATTAATCCCATTTTATTCATCATAAGATTAAATAAAAGACTTCTATTCTTCTTCTCATTTTCTTGCAGAATCTGATCATTCATTGGCTCCTTTTTTTTCACTGTCTCCCCTTTCTTTTCTGCCTTCTGAGCTTTTTTTGCCTCTTTAGCAGCTGATGCAGTAATGGAAAGATTAATCCCACAAGTAACAAGCCGTGTATCATCCTGTTTTTTTGTTTCTTCCTGCATTTCATGGAACAAACGGATCCCTTTTTCTTCTCCGGTCTCAGACACTTCATTTCCCATTGAATAAATCACTACGCAAGGATGATTATAGTCTTTTTCAATCATTGCTCTAATATCATCTTTATAATTCCTTTCAAAACACAGTGCATAATCATACTGTAACTTCGCTATATACCACTGATCATAAAGTTCATCCATCACGTACATACCATATTTATCACAAGCATCTAAAAGAGCTTTTGAACAAGGATTATGTGCAGAGCGGATTGCATTAAATCCTGCTTTTTTTAAAATTCGTATTTTACGTTCCTCAGCCATTCGAAAAGAGCATGCTCCAAGAATCCCATTATCATGATGTAAACAAGCTCCTCTCAGCAGTGTCTCTTTTCCATTTACCAACAATCCCTGATTAGTATTCCACTCTAAATTACGAATACCAAAAGTGACAAGCTCCTCATCTATAATATCCTCTCCCTCAGTAAGACAAATTCTTGCTTTATACAATTTAGGGGATTCGTCACTCCATAGCACTGCACCTGGAACCAGAATTTTTGCTTCACTTCCGCTTCCTTCTGCAATACATTTTTCATTATCTAAAATCTGAACACGGACTATTTTATCATCTGCTACCTTTATGTATGAAGTGTTCACAATAATTTCCGGTGGATTCACTGATAATGTATGTATATGTATACCTTCATAACAAATTCGTTCTTTTCTCGCCATTAGAAGATGTACCGGGCGATAAATTCCACTTCCCGAGTACCACCGATTATTCGGTTCCTCCGAATTATCCACAAATACCCGCAGCGTATTATCTTTACCGATTACAATTTGGTTCGTGATATCTACTAGAAACCCCGTATATCCAAATTCATGATTCGCAATTAGTTCATCATTAATCCACACCTGCGCATTTCGGTAAACACCTTCAAATTCTATTGCTACATAATCAGTTGGAGCATCATTTGGTAATCGAAAAGTTTTCTCATATACATATTTCCCTCCAGGGAAATACCCTGTATTATTAGCATTTAGGCAATCTGCCTTTCTTTCTTCATAAATCATTGCATCATGCGGCAACGTTACTGCTGTTCTTTGATCTGGTTGATTCTCTTTATAAAAAAACCAACCACCATTAAAATCAAAATGCTTCATGTATAATTCCTCCATTTACCTGCTTGTTACTAACTGCACAGGTTGCTCTATTTATTCACTATTCTATTTTGTCATAAAGGCTTTTACAGCACCTTAAATATGCTCCAAAAGCCTTTTTCATTACGATAACGCTATCATTTTTTCTATATATTCTTTATTTCGGATCAATGATTGTTCGTACCCTAGTGCTTCATCAGCCACAAATTCCACAGACAGACATCCATCATACTTATTTTCTACCACATGTTCCAGCACTGTTTTCAAATCAACTAATCCATGTCCCAGAAAAACTCCCGTCATTCGTCTGCCGTCTGCCCTAATATCCCCAACTGGTGCTGTTGGTGGTGAAAATACAATATCTTTCACGTGAATATGTGCTGTTTTATCCGCAAAAGTATCATAGTATGCAATAGGATCTTCATCTACAAGAAGCATATTCGCACTGTCGTACACAACTTCCAAGTTTGGAACCGCCTGTAGTATTTCCTTTAGTTCATCGGCTGAACACAGATATAGTTTTAAGTCGGGAGTGTCCTCAATTACAGTATGCATACCAAATTTCTTTGCATAGTCAGCAATCGGGGACCATTGTTTTACCAATTCAGCATGTACTTCTTTTGAAGAAAGCTTCTCAATTCCCTCATGCGCAAGTGGCACAAGCATCAATACTTTCGTTCCTAATGCAACAGCATCTCTAACTCCCTGTTTCGCGTTTTCGATTTGCTCTATTCTACGCTGTTCATTAGCAAACTGATCCATATAAATATAACTACTGACTCTAAGTCCATTTTTCTTAAGCACTTCTCCTATATACGGAATTGAAAAAATTTGTGTTTCTATATTCGTCACATCTACCATTTCATATCCGGCATTTGCAACAAGTTCCATCATTTCCTCATAATTCTCTTTCAATGCTTCCATTTCCTGATCACACTTAAATGAAAAATACATACGCATAAACATTGTCATGGTCATCAGACTAATCTTCATTTAACAGTTCCTCCTTCTGTAAATCCAGATACAATAATTCCTCCTCACTCAGTTTCAAACTCAGCGCATCTATATTTTCCTGCATACGAGATGGCTTTGATGTACTCACAACTGCCAAAACATTTAATTCCTGTTGAAACATCCATGCCATAGCAATCTGCGCTACACTAACCTCTTTTTTGGCAGCTAATTCTTCACATCTGCGAAGACGTTCAAAATTTTCTGAACATCCATAACCTTGCATAGCAATCATATCAAGGACATCCGCCGCATGATCACATTCACTACTTTTCAGCTTCCCAGAAAAAAGGCCTCGTCCAAGACTTGAATATGCGATAATCGGCATATTATTTTTTCGATACCAATCCCTTGCTTCTTTATTTGCCGGTCCAGAAATTGTAACACAGCCTCCTCCCCATGGATCCCTCACCTGATCTGCAAGCCCAAAATTGGGACTAGAAACACTAAATGGAATCAAATTATGCTTGTAAGCATACTCATTTGCCTCCTCGATCCTCTGATAAGTCCAGTTTGATCCTCCGAATGCACCGATTTTTCCTTCTGCATGCAAACCATTAAAAATTTCTACAATACTGTCCACTGGCACTTCTGGATCATCCCGGTGCAAAAGATAGATGTCAATATAATCTGTTTGGAGCGCCTTGCTTGTCCGTTCAAAGTCTTTGCGGATATCTTTTTCATCTACCCGTTTTCTCCCAAACATGCTCGGATGACCACATTTCGACAGTAAAACCATTTGTTCACGATTCTGCCTTTCTTCAAGCCACTTTCCTACCGATAACTCAGCTCCCATATAATTTCTGGCCATATCAAACGTATTTACTCCAGTATTAAAAATCGTATCCAATAACGCACTTCCGTCACCACCTGTTATAAATGGTTCCATGGCAGTACCGTAAATAATTCTTGAAACTTTTTTATCCACATATGGGATTTCTATATAACTCATTTCAGACATTTTTTATTCCTCTCCCCACTCTTTTTGAAGTTTTATTACTGTAGACAAAACAAATCCTGCACATCTTTTCAGTTCTTCCATCGAACACTGGTCAGTCTCAATGCCTTTCATAATATCATCAATATCTTCCTGTGTTCCCGGCATAATCAAACAATTACCTGCTTTGATACATCCAACGGCACTGGAACTTCCATATTTTGTTGTTTCCCATTCTTTACTCTTCTCAGTTGTCCCCCAATCACTCATAATGATTCCATCAAATTTCCACTCTTCCCTCACGATACCATTCAGTAGATCACTAGAATTTGCTGTATGAATGCCATTAATCAAATTATAAGAAGACATGATTGCAACAGGAGATGCCCCTTTTACTGCAATCTCAAACCCTTTCAAATAAATCTCCCTTAATGCTCTTTCTTCTATATGCACACAATTGTGGGTACGGTTATCTTCCTGATTATTGCATGCAAAATGTTTTATTGTAGTTCCAATTCCTGGATATTTTTGTACACCACGTATTACGGAAGTCGCACATAATCCAGATACCAACGGATCTTCCGAATAGTACTCAAAATTTCTTCCACAAAGTGGATTTCTCTGAATGTTCAGACCTGGGGCAAGCCAAAGATGTATTCCCAGTTCCGTCATTTCTTCACCAACAATGTTACCCTCCGTTTCAAGTGCCTCTAAATCCCATGTTTGAGCCATGAGAGTCGCAGTGGGCAAAGCAGTGCAATATTGATAATAATGAACTGCATTCTCTGGAATTTCCGGCTCTGGGAAGTCAATGACATGATTTATTTCTGGAATAGAAGCTCCACCTTCTTCCACAACATTACCCTGACTATCTATACAGAATTTCTGACGAAGACGCAACCCAGCAGGTCCATCTGCCAAAATCAGATTTTGAACGTTCCGGGACTTTTTTAGGATGGAAGACGTTTCTCCTCCTGCTCCCGGTCTGGAATTTGATTCTGCTCCCAAAGAAAGTCCGTCCCCCCTATGTACTGCTCCAACGCAGATTGTAACTAATTCTTCAACAGAAAGCTGACTAATTAACGCCTCTATCGTGCTTCTCCCATTTAAAATGTCTGATACACTGAGCACAGATTCTTCCGATTCTCCATCTTTGTTTTTCATGGATTCAAAAGCATCATTGCTTTTTCCGCTAACAGCAGCTATTTCCCATGTTAAAGGTATCCGAAATGCGGATTGCTTTTCTGCATCTTCGCCGTCATAAGACCACGGTTGGATTCCTTCAGATGAAAGCAGATCCATACAACAATCAATTGGCATACGATTTCTTAATTTTTCTGTAACAATTTCATTTTCCAGTACAAGTGCAGCTGCTACATGCGTCTTTCTTGAGTGACTGCCCACTCGCAAATAGTAAGTTCCTTTTTCTAAAATATACTCCGCACGAACAGAGTGATAAGATGCCATCTGAGAGATTTGGAAAGTAAGAGTTACATTTTGTTCTTCTCCCGGGGCAAGCAATTCTGTTTTCTGAAAAGCCACCAACTCCTGATATGGTTTTTCCATGATGTCTTTAGGTGCAGAAACATATACCTGCACAACTTCACGTCCCGCAAATATGTTGCCAGTATTTTTGACAGACACCTCCACCGAAACATTCCCGTCCGAAACTGTTATTTGTTTTGCATGGATTTCAAATTCCGTATAGGATAAACCATATCCGAACGGATATGCCGGATTAACATGAAAAGTATCAAAATACCGATATCCTACATAAATTCCTTCTCGGTAATAAACATCATCCAAGTTACCAAACTCTTCCGCTTCTGGATAATCTGTATAATTATCTGCCCAGGTTGCTGCAAGCTTTCCGCTTGGTACCACTTTTCCAGTTAAGACATCCACAAGTGCATCACCAGCACTACATCCCGGTTGTCCCATCAGGAGAACTGCACCAATTTCTCTACAACTGCGGATAAATTTTGTATCAATCACTGCTCCTACATTCAATACAACAATGCATTTTTCGTATTGTGTTGACACTTTCCTGATTGCCTCTATCTCTTCATCAAACAGCTCATACTGTCCAGGTATATCCTGCCTGTCTTTTGCTTCCCCCGAATTTCTGGCAATTACATAGATTGCAGTATCTGTTTTCGATTTTTCAATGTCCTGATCAGTGATTTGTGGTACAGGAGGCTCCTGAAAGGGATTTAAAAAAAGTTCCAATATCCCTTCCTGTCCTCTTTCAACAATAATAGAACGTATTTTTTGATAATAGGCCGTTTGACCCTCATTTACTTTCTGATCAAATCGTCCCAACCACTCTTTTGTTCCAATCTCAAAACCAGCTCGTTCAAGCCCTTGTTCTACTGTAATAAAGAATCTACTGTTTACATCACCAGAACCAGTTCCGCCCTTGACTGTGCGTCTAGCACCATTTCCAAATAATGCAATTCTTTTTGTATTTGACGATATGGGAAGAACTCCTCTATTTTCCAATAGCACCATTCCATCTGCTGCAAGTTTTCTGGCACGACTATAATTATTTCTTTCCCGCTCACTCATTTTCGAGCTAATAGCCGCATATATTTTTTCCATCTGTATCCTCAACAATTTTGACCAACAATACTTTATCCAGTTACTACTTCTACATAAAACGCCTGCGGACTGTCGCTAAGTTGTACCGGATATCTCTCATCCCCATTAAGTCTTCGGCGTGGTATCCATTTTCCTTGTTCGAAATGGCCCTCTTCATGAATGACCACCGTTGCGATTCCATCTTGCTGTTTCGGGAGAAATTCCACTTTTCCCATTACTCCTATAACGAAGAAACAATTCTTTTCTACCTCAATAATCATCCCTCCAGAAATCGGTTTCTCCGGTATTTTTGCACCATGAGAAACCACAACATCAACAGCTTCGAAGTGCAACAGTTCCCCAGAATCATATTCTCCCTTTTTAACAAATGCCTGAAGACTTTCTGTACCTCTGTATTTGAAATACAATGGCTTTATGTTTTCCATAAGACTGTATGTTGCAGCGAGACACTCTTTTGCCCCACCCATCTGGAAAGCAGAAGGATCTATATTCAGGGCAATCAACCATTCCATTGGAGGAACAATCACATCCTTTGGATCCCAGCCATATTCCTCAACTGCAAAAGGAGAATAGCCAATCGCATTATACTTTCCAAACGCATACAAACAATACGCTGCAGTTACTGCGTCCTTACGTACCTCAGGAATAAACAGAGGATTCTCTTCAGAAGTGTATTCTTCCATCACCTGTGTTACATAAGGAACATAGATATCTGGAGCAAGTGTAAACAGACTCGGTGCTGCCACTTTCCAGATTTTATGTACTTCTGCGACCGGACCTCCAACTGGGTATGATCCTTTTGTCCACGGGAACTGTTTTAACCATACATTTGTATAGTAAGGAATCGGGTATTCCTCTTTCCCGGCAGAAGCAATTTTTTCAACTGCACACGCATAATAGTAAGCCATAAAAGCTTCTCCTGCTTCTGTTCCAAAACACTCTTCCCAAGTACCAGATACATGAAATATTTCCTTCATAGATTCAGGAATTTCTTCGTAAAATAACAGGTTCGCCTCATCTGAATAATCACGATCTGAACCAAGAACACCGATCTCATTTTCCACTTGTACAAAGAGAACGGTATGTTTCTTTCCATCATATTCCCGAATATGACGCATCAACTGACGAAAAGCGTTTTGATCTTTTTCTATCGCCCTTTGGCAGATAGGTGAAATAATATTCTTCCATTCACCGTTTGCAGCCTTTACATACTGATAAGAAGCTGAATCCTTTTTCATCCAAACAGGAATATAATAAGATTCAGAATTTTTCCAAAGTCCAAACCAGAGAAGAATCAAATGCATACCATTCGCTCTAGCCTGATCAATCAGACCATCTACGAGTGTAAAATCAAATTGTCCTTCACACGGCTCCAGAAGCTCCCATGTAACAGGAACCACCACTGTATTCATATTTAGATCCGCAATGCAGGGCCATACCCTCTCTTCCATATATTCCAGACTGGAAGACGCAGAGTTATGAACCTCACCACCCAAAACCAGGAAAGGCTCGTTATCAACAAATAGTGTTTTGATTCCATCAAGTTCTTTTATTTCTGGAATCCCATTTTCACAATTTTTTTCTATTTTCACTAAATTTTCTTTCATGCTTATTCTCCTTTTACTTTAAGATTTTCAATTGCTCCCTGTACATTCAGTTTACTCAGACAAAATGCCATGCAGAAGTATGCAATAATTGGAAGAAGGATGTACATGAAACTCATCATATTCAGCACCGCGGTTGTCTGGATTTCCACACCATTTACATAACCTACTGCAGCCAATCCCCATCCACACAATCCACTTCCAAGTGCACTACCGATTTTCGCCCCCATAGATACACAGGAAAACATAGATCCTTCCACTCTTCTTCCTTCCTTCTTATATGTATATTCCGCAATATCTGCTGTGATTGAGTTGAAAGTAGGATTTAAGGAACTTGTACATAAAGTAGACAATACTGTAAACAAAAGCATCATAGGAACATTTCCCATCATAGCACTTGGAATAATTAATACTCGTAGGAAACATCCAAGTGTAAAACTGTAAAGATTACCTTTGTACATTCCCAGCTTCTTAATCAGAATCGGTGCCGCAAACATACCGATGATTGATGCGATAAATCCACTTCCGTTAAACGAACTGTAAAGGTTTGCATTATGCATTACATATGTAAAATAATATGTTGCAATACTGCCGAGGTTTGAGCAAAAATTAAACAAAATATTTAATACCAGTGCATAAAGATAAAATCTGTTTTTTGCAAGCATCTTAAAGGATTCTATAAAACTGATTTTTTCTTCTGCTTCTTTCTCCGGCATCGTTTTTTCTACAATTTCTTCTGACATTTCTGATTCCGGAAGTTCCTTTACCGAAAATACTGTAATTAAATTACATGCCAGACCGAGTATTGCTGTACCGATTGCTACTTTATCCCATCCAACTGCATTTGCAATTGGAACCGCCGCTGTTGAAATTACCATCATGAAAGCCAGCATGATAAAATTGTAAGACATTCCCAGCTGTACACGTTCTACAGAACTCCGAGTAATTAATGCCGTTAAAGAATTGTAAGAAATACTCATTGCAGTATAGAAAACTGCGTTATATGCAATGTAAAATGTTGTAAACCATGCATACTTTAAAAACTGGCTCATATTGGCGGGCATAATAACCGTCAATATTGCACAAAGTGCGACTCCAAATCCCGCCCCTAGCATCCAAGGCCTTGCTTTGCCCATTGGTGTCTTGGTTCTATCAAGAATGTTTCCGAACACCACGTCTGACACGCCATCCAATAGTTTTGATACCATTATAATCGTACCTATAATTCCTGCATTCAGACCTACAAAATCCGTCATGATCAACAACGCAAAATTGTTGACTATCGCACTGGTCGATGCAATACTTCCCCCACCGATACCATATCCGAATTTGTTATACCATTTCAGATATTTTTTCTCATTACTCATTTTTCTTATACCTCCGTATGTATTTTGTTTATAGTCGTATTCTACATATCTAAACAGAAATTCAATAGAGAATTTTGTCTACTGTGTTGTAAATTCGTCCATAAAACTCCTAATTGATATTTCAAAACAGAAATAGAGGAGAAATAATTTTCTCCTCTATTAATCATTCGGTTACTGATAACTGTTCTATAGCTTTTTTAACATTCAAACCAGCAAGCAACAAAATTGTAATAATCTGACTAGCAATAGGAATCCACAAATATATAACATTTAACATCGTCACTGTTGATGCTGATTGTATTGATGCATTAGCCACATACCCACCGGCAGCTAATAACCATCCGCAAAGTCCAGTTCCTAATGCTGCACCAACTTTTGTTCCCATAGAAACGCACGAATACATTGCACCATCGATACGCACTCCTGTCTTTTTATACTGGTAATCTGCGATATCCGCAGTTACCGCATTCATTGTACCCGCAATTGGACTTCCAAAAATACTAGTCGCAATATTACTAACTACCATCACTGGGATATTTCCTAATAATGCACCTCCTACAAAAAGCAACTTGAATATAGTTGATATTGAATAACTGCCAAGATTTCCTCTATAAATTCCAAATTTTTTAGTAATCATTGGTGCAAATGCCAATCCAACAACCATTGCTGCAAACGCACTGCCATTTATTAATCCAAATAAGTTTTCGTTATGTAAAACATATTTAAAATAGTAAACAGAAGCCGTTCCTAAATTTGTCCCAATTGTAAATAATATATTTATTAAAAGTATTCTAATATAGTACATATTACTCAACAAATATTTAAAAGTGACTAACAGCCCAATTTTTTCACCTTTTTTTTCATCAGTCTTCTCTTCTTCCACTTTTTCATCAAGTAGCTCTTCTGGCGGAAGTTCTTTTACAGAATAGACAGAAACAACATTAAGCAAAACGCCGATCAGTGAATAAATAATTGCAATTGGTGCCCATCCAATACTTGCTGCTATTGGAACTGTAATAGCCACAATAACCATTTGAAATCCCAAACCGAACATAAAACTATAAACTCCTAGCTGAACTCGTTCTGTA
>JBJENW010000146.1:0-14373 GCA_051880395.1 Lachnospiraceae bacterium
TATCGACTCCACCACTCTTTGAAAATGGGAGACGCGAAAAATATCTCAACCTGGGTTGATTCCTATGCGGACGTTTCCGGTATCCGGCAGGAGGCAAGGACCGGGGTGGCTGAAACAAAAGTGGCTAGACAGAAATGAAGTCGAGTTTTGGATGGGCGGATCTGTGATGCTTTATTTTTGCTGTCTTTCGAAGGTCGGACAGTCTGCACGAATGTGTACGCCAGAGCAAGACTCAAAAGCAGATTCTTTCTCTGGCGTACACATCCGCACAGCCTTTCCGCCGAACGAAAGACAGCAAAGGCATCGCAGATCCGCCCATCCAAACTCACTATCATTTCTGTCAAAGCCACTTTTGTTTCAGCCACCCCGCACCTTGCCTCCTGCCGGATACCGGAAACTGTTTATTGGAACCGAATGGTTGAGATATTTTTCGTTTATTTTACTTTTATTCTTGATCACAAATTCTCAGTATAAATCATTCATCATTTTAAAGAGTTTACATATCAAAAACTTCTGAGCAAAATAATTTATGGAAAGCATTCTGCTGTTGTTCTAAATTTTTTATTCACATAAACTTTCACTCCATCATTTTCTGGAACTGTAAGAAAATATCTCAACCTTCCGTCTCCAATACACAGTTTTGCAACACGCCGGGCATCTCTGCGAAAAAACGTTTCGGCGGGTGCAGGTGAGATCCACTCTTTAGATTCTCTTAGGCACGAAGGCAATCCTGAGTGTCTTAGAGAATCTTAAGAGTTAGCTTACCTGCACAGGAGCCGTGTTTTTTCGCAGAGATGCCCGGCGTGTTGCGAAACGTCCGTGTAGGGATACCCACATGGTTGAGATTTTTTTCGCTAAAATTTCCAAGCCGTAAAATTTTCGTTCTTTTATGGGAAGATTTTGTGTTATACTATAGTACGATGCAATAATTTTAAAAATGAGGAGAAAAAATGAATATTTTAAATATAGAACATTTGACAAAAGCATACACCAATCGTGTGCTGTTTGAAGATGCTGCATTTTCGATGCAGGATACAGAAAAAGTAGGTGTCATCGGCACAAACGGAACCGGAAAATCGACGCTCTTAAAAATTGTTGCGGGGCTGGAAGAGCCGGATGAGGGAACGATTACAAAAGCAAATCATGTGGTCATCTGTTACCTGCCGCAGTCTCCGGTGTTTGATCCGGAGAAAACCGTGATCGAGAGTGTGGTGGCAGGGTATCAGAATCGTGGTGTCAGCATGCAGGAACAAAATGAGCAGGAACATTTGGAAAACTGGAATATGGAAAGTGATGCAAAGACCATGCTGACACAGCTTGGAATTACAAATTTTTCCCAGAAATGTGGGGAATTGTCGGGAGGTCAGAGAAAACGTCTGGCCTTGGTCTCAGCACTTTTGACGCCATGTGATCTTCTGATTTTAGACGAGCCGACAAACCATTTGGACAATGAGATGTCGGGCTGGTTAGAGGAGTATCTGAAAAAAAGAAAAGGCGCACTATTGATGGTGACACATGACCGCTATTTTTTAGATAGTGTTTCGAATCGGATTATAGAAATTGACCATGGAAAAATTTACAGCTATCAGGAAAATTATTCCGGTTTTCTACAGAGAAAAGCCGAGCGCCTCGAAAGCGAGCGTGCCAGCGAACGAAAGCGGCAGTCGATTTTACGAAAAGAATTACAATGGGTCATGCGTGGGGCACGTGCGCGATCAACCAAACAGAAATCCCGTCTGCAGCGGTATGAGGAAATGAAAGAGATGCGCGGACCGCAGATGGAAGATCAGGTACAGATGGGGTCAGTTTCCACAAGACTGGGGAGAACGACAATTGAAATTGAAAACCTCTCGAAAGCCTATGGGGATCATGTATTGATCAAAGACTTTACCTATTATTTCTTAAAAAATGATCGCATTGGTTTTGTTGGAAAAAACGGAAGCGGAAAGACAACATTGATGAAAATGATCACTGGAAGGGAAACACCGGATTGTGGTACGATCAAGATTGGACAGACTGTAAAAATCGGTTATTATGCGCAGGAATTAGAGACAGAAGATAAAGAGGATATCGCATACATGAACCCGAAGGATCGTGTCATCGATTATATTAAAAATACGGCAGAATATGTTCGGACAGAAGATGGTCTGGTGTCGGCGTCCTCGATGTTGGAGCGTTTTCTTTTTTCGCCGGATCAGCAATATAGTCCCATCGAGAAATTATCAGGTGGAGAGCGTCGCCGTCTGAATCTGTTGCGTGTCTTGATGGAAGCACCGAACGTATTGATCTTAGACGAGCCGACAAATGATCTTGATATTCAGACATTGACAATATTAGAAGATTATCTGGATGCCTATGATGGGATTGTGATCACAGTATCGCATGACAGGTACTTTTTAGATCGTGTGGTGCGTCGGATGTTTGCATTTGAGGAAAACGGGCAGTTGCGGCAGTATGAGGGCGGTTATACCGATTATTTTAACCGCAAGCGCGAAGAGAATCCGGACTTTGGAAAACTGATTGTGACAAAAGAAAAAAGCACATCCGAAAAAAAGGCGTCGGAGGCAACCCGGACACATGAAAAAAAATTGAAATTTTCTTATAAAGAAGAGCGCGAATATGAAACAATTGAAGCGGATATCGCAGCTTTAGAAGAGACGATTGCCCAGTGTGAGGAAGATATGACCCAATATGCCAGTGACTTCGTGAAATTAAATGAGTTGAATCAAAAAAAAGAGGAAGCAGAAACCGCATTGGAAGAAAAGATGGAGCGTTGGGAATATCTGGAGGATCTGGCAGAAAGAATCCGGAAACAGAAAGAGGGAAAAATGGCATAAAGGTGCAGATTCGAGAGATACTGTTTAAGGAGAACATCAAAAGGAAAAGAGGGATAACTTGAGCAGAAAAACGTATCGGATCTGCCTGATGGTCTTACTGGTCGCAACGGTGATCGCATTGATCGTTTATTACGGGCAGATTCCAAAGCAGCAGACGTATGATAAAAACAGTGTGCTTGTGCAAATGGAAGGAGGGCAAAGATGCCGGAAACTTTACATTTGAAGGTCGCTCGAAATATTGTTGTGCAAAAGGCAGTCGTGACACTTGGTGACATAGCAAAATTATCCTGTACGGATCCGGAGATGGAGCCGCATTTGCGTCAAATTGAATTATATCGTTTTCGGGATGGAATCACTGGAAAAAAAAGAATCCGTCGTCAGCAGGTGTTCAGCATTTTATATGTGATCGATAAAATTGAGCGGACGTATCCGAAAATTACGGTTCAAAATGAGGGGGAAATGGATTTTGTAATCGAGTATCGCCCCGGACCTCCGGAATCGAAGTGGATGGAGGGATTGAAAGTTACCGCACTTTGCATTGTGATCTTTTTTGGTTCTGCATTTACGATCATGGCGTTTAACAATGATATTTCAATCACAGAATTGTTTGATAAATTTTATTTTCGTGTAATGCAGCAGAAGTCAGACGGTTTTACAGAGCTGGAAGTAGGTTATGCGATCGGAATGGCGTTTAGCATTGTGTTTTTCTTTAATCATATCGGAAAGAAAAAAATCACACATGATCCGACGCCGCTGCAGGTAGAGATGCGTAAATATGAGCAGGATGTTGATACGACGTTTATTGAAAACTGCAGCAGAAAGGGGCATAATATCGATGTGGATTAAGCACTTGGCACTTTTGCTTTGCGGGATCGCATCCGGGGCAGCTGTCTCCGGCGGAACATTTGCCTTTATTGTCACCTTAAAGATCGTTCCACGTCTTGTCGGGCGGAGTAATACGGCAAAAAGTTATGTATGCTATGAAAATGCAGTGATCTTAGGCGGAACGATCGGAAATATTTTAGGCGTTTTTGAGATGATCCCGCTTCCATTTGGAAGAATCATGCTCTGGCTGTATGGACTTGGAGCAGGTATTTTTGAAGGGTGCGTGGCAATTACGCTGGCAGAAATTCTGCATGTATTTCCAATCGTATTTCGTCGTATGAAGTTAAAAGTAGGATTGTCGGCGGTGATTTTTGCGTTTGCGGCAGGAAAGGCAGCAGGAGCATTGTATTATTTTTATCAGCAGCTGGCGTCTACGTAAGGGAGGAAAAATATGATACCATTGTTGGCGAGACAGAGTGTGATTTTGAAATGTAATTTAAAAAAATCGCAGCTTTTGGGAAATTATGAATTTTATTATGCGGCAGGACTTTTGGCAAAATTGATGAACGTGGAAGCAGCAGATCTCACAAACCCCCAGGACGTCTGGAATCAAATAACAGAAGCGGGGAAAAACTATCAGACGGAGGATGAAAAAGAACAGCATTTGCTTTCT
The DNA here is from genome assembly GCA_051880395.1 of Lachnospiraceae bacterium. Taxonomy (GTDB): domain Bacteria; phylum Bacillota; class Clostridia; order Lachnospirales; family Lachnospiraceae; genus JBJENW01. Next base: position 4,336 of record JBJENW010000146.1, read on the forward strand.
ATGGTGCGCAATTACCAGGTACATGATGAATTTGATGAGCAGATGCAGGAATTGTTTGAATGTGGGAAGAAAGAATCTTATATGTGGCAGGTGAATGTGCCGACAGGCTGATTGGTTCGTGTGCAGTGAGGAAAGGAGCAGCGTATGGAGGAACAGGAAAAACAAAAACAGCAACAGGCGTATAACGCTTATGTAGAAAGCGTAACGCCGAAGAAAAATTTATGGTTGAGGATGCTGGGGGCATTTGTGGTAGGTGGCTTGATCTGCCTGTTGGGACAGATTATTTTAAACATTGCAAAAAATCTGGGGATGGATGACAAGACTGCCGGTGCATGGTGCAGTCTGTTGTTGGTCTTATTTAGTGTGTTTTTGACAGGATTTAATATTTATCAGAAACTTGCCGTCTGGGGTGGTGCCGGAACACTGGTACCGATCACGGGATTTGCGAACAGTGTGGCAGCTCCAGCTGTTGAATTTCAAAAAGAAGGACAGGTCTTCGGAATTGGATGCAAGATTTTTACGATTGCAGGACCGGTGATTCTTTATGGAATCGTCTGCAGCAGTATTTTGGGACTGATCTATTATCTGCTGGCGTATGTGGTTTAAATATTAAATCGGAAGTTGTGCATAGGAAAAATCAGGCGCATGGGCAATTGTCCATGCGCCTGATCGCGTTATGACTTAGATGTCAGATTCTTTTTCTAAAGATATTGCATTTGCAGTGTCAGTAATTTCCGGTGTGGTGTGATTTAAAATATTCATAAATTCATCACCGGTAATCGTTTCTTCTTCGTACAAGTACTTTGAAATCTCATGCAGCTTATCCATATTTTCAGAGAGCAGTTTTTCTGCTTTTGCATAGGCGTGTTTTACAATTTCAACAACCATATCATCAATGCGCTTTGCTGTCTCTGGGGAGCAGGTAAGGGTGCTGTCGCCTCCCAGATAGGCATTTGTCTCAGTTTCAAACGTAACCATACCGAATTCATCGCTCATACCATATTTGGTAACCATGGCGCGGGCAAGTTTTGTTGCCTGTTCAATGTCGTTTGAGGCGCCGGTGGAAATGGAGTGGAAGATCAAATCTTCGGCACAACGTCCGCCGGTGAAGGTCGCGATTTTGTTTAGCAGCTCTTCTTTTGACATCAGATTATGCTCACCTTCGTCTACCTGCATGGTGTATCCCAAGGCACCGGAAGTACGCGGAATGATCGTAATTTTTGTCACTGGAGCAGAATGCGTCTGCAGTGCGGCAACTAAGGCATGTCCGACCTCATGGTAAGAGACAGTCAGTTTTTCCTTATTGGAAAGAATTTTGTTTTTCTTCTGATAACCGGCAATGACGGTTTCGATACTTTCTTCTAAGTCTTCCTGAATGACATAGGCACGATTCATTTTTACGGCACGCAGAGCAGCTTCATTTACGATATTTGCAAGTTCCGCACCGGAGGCGCCGGCAGCGGTTCTGGCGATAGCATTAAAGTCGACATTGTCGCCTAGTTTTACTTTCTTTGCATGTACCCGTAAAATGGCTTCTCGTCCCGTCAGATCCGGAAGTTCTACCGGAATCCGGCGGTCAAAACGTCCCGGACGAAGCAGAGCCGGGTCAAGGACATCCGGGCGGTTTGTGGCAGCTAAGATGACAACACCTTTTGAACCATCAAATCCATCCATTTCGGTCAACAACTGGTTTAAGGTCTGTTCACGTTCATCATTTCCGCCGCCAAATCCCTGTCCGTCACGTTTTTTACCGATGGTATCGATCTCATCGATGAAGACAATACACGGAGCTTTCTCGTTTGCCTGTTTAAACAGGTCACGAACTTTCGAAGCGCCCATGCCGACGAACATCTCGACAAATTCAGAACCAGAGATGGAGAAAAATGGAACGTTTGCTTCTCCGGCAACAGCTTTTGCAAGCAGAGTCTTACCGGTTCCCGGAGGTCCGACAAGAAGCGCACCTTTTGGCATGGAAGCACCGATGGCGCGGTATTTATCCGGATTGTGCAGAAAGTCAACAATTTCTTTCAATAATTCTTTGGCTTCATCTTCGCCGGCAACATCCTGAAATTTGATACCGGTTTCAGACTGAACATAAATTTTGGCATTGCTTTTCCCGAACTGCATCGGTCCTGCGCCTCCGGCACCCGGAGCACCGCCCATTTTTTTCAGCATCCAGCGGCTGAGCAGCTGTCCGAGCACAATAAAAATGACGATCGGAATGATCCAGCTTATGAGAAAACTCAAAAATGGACTTATTTGTTCTTCTACAACCCGGTCAAAAGAACAACCGGATTCTACCAGTCGGTCGATGAGCTGTGGGTCATCAAACGTAGGGGTCTGATAGCTTTTTGGGTCTTTTTTATTATCTTGAAAATAAATAGTGTCGCCTTCAATCTGAACTTTGGAAATCTCTTTTTTCTCTAGCATCGATAAAAATGTGCTGTAGTCCACAGTCGGCGGTTCCATCAGTTTTGGAGTCAGTAACAGATTTAAAAAGATCAAGACGATCATGGCCACTATGTAATAAAAGATCAGCGGCCGCTTTGGTTTGTTTACTGTTGGCATAATGTTGTTCTCCTTTTCAAATCATTCTTTTTAAAATAAGAATCTTCCATGTTATGTATCGTAGCTTTTTTTGGCGAACTTGTCAATGAAATTCACATTAAGAAACTATAAAATATTACTGTTCACGCATATGCCATGTATCGGCAACGACAACTTTCTATTTGGAGAACTCTTTCTTACATTTTATCTTCCACCACTTTTTTCCGGAAACAAAAAATATCTCAACCTTTCGTTTCTAAATATCTAGTTTTGCAGCACGACAGGCAGCTTGGAAAAAAACATTTCGGTGGGTGCAGGTGAGATCCTGTGCAGGAACCGTGTTTTTTGCCAAGCTGCCTGTCGTGCTGCAAAACGTCCGGGTATGGAATCCCCTCGGCCGAGATATTTTTCTTAAAAATTCCAGGAGAGTGGCGGCTATTGTTCCATCTGGCGTCCTAGAAATAGAGCGGCGGAGCGTACCAGCAATTCTTCTTTTTCCCCGTTTGAGGTCTGTGGCTCTTTCATGCAAAGTACGACAGAACCGATGGCATCACCCTCGCAGATAATGGTATCGATAGCCTCGGCAGCATATTCCCCGGCGTCATCAAAGGTAATTTTAATGTAATTCTTGTCGTTTTTCTGTGCCAGAAGATGCTGACGTTCTTCGATCAAAGTCTGTAGCTGTTGACTGATAGCTTTGTTTTCGAAATTTTTCTTTCCATTTCCTGCAGCTGCAATGACATGATCTTTATCTGTGACACAGACAACCTGTCCGGTCGCCTGAGAGAGTGCTTCTGCGTATTGTGAGGCAAATTCTCCAAGCTCGCCGATCGGAGAATATTTTTTCAAAATGACTTCACCTTCCCGATCAGTAAAAATTTCTAAAGGATCTCCTTCACGAATGCGAAGAGTCCGACGAATTTCTTTTGGAACAACGACACGGCCGAGATCATCGATCCGCCGCACGATACCTGTTGCTTTCATTCTGTAATTCCTCCATGTTTTTTATTGATTCTTAACTAAAATTCACTATTTCTAGTATTTGTAAAACGTTGGGAAATATGCATGAGAGAAAGAAGAAAAAGAAGAAAAGATAAATTAATATTAATATAAAAATTAATTCATATATTAATTAGAAAAACGATAAATTAACCAAAAACACAAGAAAAAGTGCAAAAAAAGAGAAAAAAAAATAAAACATTATTGATTAATAAATTAGAAAGTGTTAAAATTAATTTAACTTGAACTTTATTAGATAAATGTTCTCTCGGAATCTCCCTTGCACCCGCTTTTGTGGCTGATTTCCCGCCAGATGCACACAAATTTAATCAACGTACGCTCCACGTACGCCTCATAAATTTGTGCACATCTGACAAAAAATCATCTCACAAAATCGGGCACAAAGAGACTCCGAGAGAACATAAAAAAGAGAAGGAGGAAGGTATCAGACATGGAAATCGCATTGGACGATAAGAAATTAGTGTATTGCGGAAGAGTGGATCAGACAAATCCGAAAAAACCGGAATGGGTATTTCCGGCGACGTCTTTGCAGTTTTGTTTTTGGGGGCATGAGGCAAAAATTGTGGTGAAGAACCGACACAGATATTGGGAAAACCGTGTAGGAGCGATCGTGGATGGGGTTCAAAAACAATGGATTTTAAATGAGAACGGAGAGACAGAGATCACACTGGTGAAAGAAGAGCGCGATCGCAGACATAAAATTTTATTTTTCAAGCGGATGGACAGCTGTCATGAGCTGGTATTAGAGCATTTATTTTTAGATGACACCGGCCGATTATTGGAACCGCTTCCGATTCCGAAAAGAAGAATCGAAGTGTATGGAGATTCCGTCTCGGCCGGCGAGGTTTCAGAGGCGTTGGATTATGTGGGAAAAGTAGATCCGCCGCACAATGGAGAGTACAGTAACAGCTGGTGTTCCTATGCGTGGATGACTGCTCGAAAGCTGCATGCGCAGATTCACGATATCGCGCAGGGGGGAATTCCGTTGATGAGGGGAACAGGATGGGTGGAAGAACCGATTTACATCGGTATGGAAGATATGTGGGATAAAGTGCATTATTATCCAAATCTGACAACGCCTACACCATGGGATTTTACGAAATATACACCGCATGTCGTGATCATCGCGATCGGACAGAATGATTCGAACCCGAGGGATTTTATGAAAGAGGATCCGAATGGAGTGATGGCAAACAAATGGAAAGCACATTACCGCCGGTTTGTGGAACAGATTCGTGAAAAATATCCGAAAGCCGTGATCATTTTGGCAACCACGATTCTGGACCACGATAAAAGCTGGGATGATGCGATCGAAGAAGTGCGTCAAAGTCTGAATGATGAACGGGTTCGACACTTTTTATATACAAGAAACGGTGCGGGAACAGCCGGTCATATCCGAACGCCGGAGGCAGAGGAAATGTCGGATGAACTGGCAGCGTTTATACGAAATCTGGATATTCCGGTATGGGAGGATGAAATATGAGTCAAACAGAGCGATTAAAAAAATTAATGGAACGGGCTGAAAACGGGGAAACGCTGACAATTGGATTTCTCGGCGGCTCGATCACACAGGGGAGTCTGGCGAGCAGCGACAAGCGCACCTATGCTTATCATGTATTGGAATGGTGGAAAGAGCAGTTTCCGAAGGCAGAATTTCACTATGTAAATGGCGGAATCGGAGGAACGACTTCCCATTTTGGTGTAGCGCGCGCTGCACAGGATTTATTAATGTATCGACCGGATTTTGTAGTGATCGATTTTACCGTAAATGATGATCCTGAGGATGTGGTATTTTTTCAGGAGACATTTGAGGGTGTTTTGCGAAAAGTGTATTATTCGGAAACAAAACCGGCAGTCATCGTTTTAAACAATGTGTATTATGATACCGGAATCAATGTGCAGGATGCGCACAATGCGGTGGCGGATTATTATCAAATCCCACATGTCAGTGTAAAGGATACGATTCTGCCGAGAATTGTATCCGGCGAGTGGAAACGCGAGGAATTGACGCCGGACAATCTGCATCCGAACGACCAGGGACATGCATTGGTTGCAGGTGAAATCTGCAATATGTTACAACAAGTGAAAGAAGCGAATCGGATCGTTTCTGAGCAAGAGGAAATAAAAAAGGATCCAATGACACCGAATGCCTATGAACAGGCAAAACGGCTTACGATCGCCAATGCAAATCCGAAGCTGGATGGATTTCGTGCGGATTGCGAGGAGAAACTGGGGCATCTGGATTTCTTTAAAAACGGCTGGATCGGCCGAAAAAAGGGGGATACGATTCAGTTTCGCGTACATGCATCCTGCATTGCCGTGCAGTACCGAAAAACCATTCATCGCCCGGCACCGGTGGCACAATTGATCTTAGACAAAGATACGGCGCATCCGGTGACACTCGACAGCAACTTTGAAGAGGATTGGGGAGATTGTCTCTATCTCCAAACGATTCTACATCACGGCGAAGCAAAAGAACACACCATCGACATCACGATCACAGAGACAGCAGAAAATCAGCAGGCGGATTTTTATCTGCTCTCCTTGATTCTTGCGTGATACCGGAAACTGTGTATTGGAACCGAGTGGTTGAGATATTTTGCACTTGTGCAAAAAAAAAAACATATAATCCATTGAAAAAAAGTGGAAAAGGTTTTAATATAAAAGAAGCGTGAATTACGAAAACGTTTATGATAGACAGAAAGCATTTCAGAATAAATACCCAGAAGTAAGACAGATATGGAGGAGAGAATCAAAAAATAAGGTGGGGAGCAATAGAAAGAAGAGTATAAGCATCGAGCAAAAAGGAGGATATTCGTTTGCCTGATAAAGAGAAAAATGTCAAACAGTTTTATGAGACATATTCTGCTTGTTTTCAAAGAATTCGGAATATTGAAAACGAGTTGCATACCCCGCAACAGAATTCAGAAGAATGGTTTCAACTGTTGGTAGAGAAATCACAGTTGCTGAGAAGTTGTTACATAAAAAATGAAGAAATGCTCTCCGAGTATGTATATCCATATATCGAAGATCCAACGAAGCTAGAGGAAAAATCGTCCCGTGATATGGTGCGGGAAAATGATCGTCTGCTGCATGAGTTAAAATGCATGGATTATCTGCTTCAAGATGATCTGGCATGTGCGATCCGAAGTCAGATTCGCAAAGAATGGTCACTAGAAGATCAGATCGAATTATCTTATCAGATTCAGATAATCAAAGGAAGCTATTTTGATCCTCAAAAATTAAAAGAGGCGATAGAAGAGGGAACGTTTATTTTATCATTTGCAGAGCGCATTGAGGAATTTCCAAAGCTGTTTGAACATGTGGAAGAAGTAAAAAGCATGATATTGCGCTCAGCGTTTAATACGTTTTTTTATGAAGCAAATTATCAGTATTATTTGCAGAGCTATGAGTTTGAAAGATTAGAAGAGCATATAAAACGGTTTGAAAAAATCGGAACGCTGTTTGCCCCGTATCTTTCAGAAACACAGAGACAATTGCGTCAAAAAAGTGAATACCAGACAGGCTGCACGATCATGGATCTGGTGATGAGCTTTGATAAACAGAAATATCGTGGAAAAAAGGAAGTGCTTCTCACCAAAAAAGAGCAGGAGATACGAGAAGAGCTGGTGAAAAAAGCGAAAAGTTATCTTCGACTAGGAGGGGAGTTTCCAGCGAGCATTTCCAGCGAGTGGAAGATTCGCATGAAGTATGCAGAAAATATTCTGGGAGAATGTTCGGTTCAGGATTATTATGATTTTTTATGGAATCTGTATCAAATGAGACCTCAAAGGCATGATGCGGATCAGAAATTATATGGAACCGAGGATTTTCAGTATTATATTACAGTGAATATCGAACTTGCTTATATGTTGGAAGAATTGCCGATTTCAAAGGAAAAGAAGCAGAAGAAACAAGACGCCTTATTTCAGGAGACGGTAGATTTTCTATGTCAGTTTCCACAGAAAGAAAATAATTATCAGCTTTTAAAAGTTACGTATGAATATTTGTGCGATATGCTTCCGGTGATCACGAATCCGGAGCAGTTGATGAAATGTCTGTTTCAACTTCTGGCTCATGAGCAGACGAGTACCAGTATTCATATACGCATGGTGAGTCTTTTGGCGGAGGAATTTACAAAGGGAATTTTGAATATGAAACCAGAGATATTCATAGGGACATTTCAATACCAATCGACAGAAGAAGTTTTCGCACATCAGGAAGAGATTTTATCGTATATTCGTTACGCGGCACTGCTTCACGATGTCGGCAAAATTCCGATGTGGGATTTTGTAAATCTGCAGCGACGAAAGATCAGTAATAATGAATTTCGGACATTGAAGCAACATCCGACACTTGGATATCAACTGTTGGCATCGAATGCAGTATTAGAAAAATATGCGGATGTAGCATATTGTCATCATAAATATTATGACGGTACGGGCGGGTATCCTCCGCAAGCGGATAATGTGAACTCTCCTTATCGGATTTTTATTGATATTGTGACACTGGCGGACTGTATGGATGCTGCGACAGATCGGTTGGGAAGAAATTACAGTGAGGGAAAAACATTTGATCAATTGATGGGAGAATTTCAAAGAGGAGCTGGACACCGGTATTCAGATGTTTTGGTAAAAATTTTAACAGATTCGGATAGTTTGCAGAATCATCTTAGAGAAATTACAACACAGGGAAGAAAAAATATTTTTAAAGAGATTTATCAAAATTATGTAGCAAAATAAATTTAAGAATCGATGATCAGAAAAAAATTCCGCCTGCGGTGATCGTTGCAGGCGGAATTTTTTTAAGACAGTGTTTTTTTCTGTAATCTGATTTGAAGAAAGCTTTTTAGAAGAGGCAGTTTGCGGTAAGCAGCATCTGAAAAAAGGTTCTGCAGGGTATCGGTGGACAAAGAATTCAGGTACTGCATCATACCTGCTTCATCCTTGTGATATGCAAGATCCTCTAACTTTTCGCATATTTTATGTCGCACATCATCTCTGGGAAAACTAGCTTTTCTCTGGAAAAAATAATATTCAATATCCGTCCAGTCTTTGTGTGTAAATTCCTTCGAGGAAGCCGTCAGTGAAAGGCCGGATGTCACACGAAACGTACGAGAAGGAATCAGTTCGTTGAGTTCCTTTTCATTTTGAAGTTGATTTTCCAAAATTTCTTCATAAGGTGCGATCGGTCCGTCTGAGGTAGTGGAAAGTTGTCCGTGATTTCTCAGATATTCGGAGGCACTATAATATTTTGGCAGAGTTTTTTTGTGTTTTGGTGGCTGCACAGATGGTGCTTTTGGTGGAGCGGAAGTTTTTTGGGAAGTCGGCTTTTTTTTCTCGGGAGTTTGAAGTTGAAGCTCCGGTAAAAGCGTGGCACTGTGCAGAGGAAGTTCTTCTTTTTGTGGCTGTGCCGTGGTTGTATCGTTTGAAACCTCTTTTTTCTTGTGCCCATATAATTCTGCTGCAGTAAAGCCGCATCCGATTGAGACGCCATTTGTCAGACCGACGCCGGAACCTGCTTTTGGCAGTGTAGGCAAAACAGCAGGTTTGGGTGGCGGTGCATTACGTTCCTCTGCCATATGGATGGCTTTGGAAGAAACAGTCGAAGGACGTTTGACGTGGCTTCGAAATGCTGCTGCTGCCGTTGGCTGAACCGATGTGTGCGTTTCGGGTGGTGTTACAGGCTCTGTTTTTGTGATAGGTTCTGTTTTTGTGGACGGTTCAGTGACCGGTGCAATGGTTTCTGAAGAAAGATCAGGGGCTTCTTCGTCAATACAGAGAATACTCCCTTTGACCATATCTATTTCGTAGCTGGCGGAGGATTCAAATTGGTTTGACTTGATAATTTCCATCAGATCAGATAAAAATGCGAGATCGGAATGGCGAAGAAGAAACGTGTGCCCGGTATTGATCTCAAGTGATAAAACAGAAGTTGTTCGCTGTGTTTTTAATCGGACATAAGAGATAGCGTTCAGAGGAACAAAATAATCTTTACAATCGATTATGCCATTTCTTATGAAAAAAATTAAGTCTTGAATTGTCGTTTTTTTTCGGCTCATAAATTGATACCCCCTTATGTAAGTGTTATAAGAATATAAATCCCCCCAGATTTAAAAACGTATCAAAATCCTATCATAAATCGCTTTATGGAATAATAGTAGCAAACAGGGCGAAAGAAGTCAATAAATTATTTCTGACGCTTATTACGTTTTATATGGGCGTAAGTGTTGCGGACGGTGTTTTTTTGGCTATCCGAAACGGTATCGACGCCACCACTCTTTGAAAGGAAGATGCGCAAAAAATATCTCAACTTAGGGGATTCCTATGCGGACGTTTCCGAAATTCGGCTGGGCGGGGTAACGGGGAGGATTCTTCCAGAAGGACTAGACAGAAATGAAGTCGAGTTTGGGTGGACGGTTTTGCGATGCTTTATTTTTGCGGTTTTCCGAATGTCGTACAAGCTGCACGC
>JBJENW010000147.1:0-2530 GCA_051880395.1 Lachnospiraceae bacterium
CCGTTACGCTTGCAAATATCTGTGCAAAGGTTCACCAGTGATTCATAAACCGCATCGTTCATTGCATACGGTGCAGTTTTATCAGAAGCACATTCAATAGTAACTGCCCTTTGGTCATTTGCATTTGATGAAGAACACCAAGAACGATTTCCTTCATCAACACAAAGGGAAATTCTACCATCTGAACCAATACCATAGTTACAACTTGCACCCCTTCCTTCCGGGAAACAAGCACAAATAGATTCACAAGACAACTGACCAACCACACAATGCGGTGTGATGTGGTCAATGCTGTGTGTACGTTTTCCTGAATGGTTCGGTGATAACTTTGTATAGCATACTAAACTTGAATTACTCATTTTTCTTTACCTCACTTTCTGATTTCTTCTGCAAAATATCAATAGCCTTGGTGATGACTGCCGGGAGTGGTACACCCATAAGACCCGCATTTTCAACCAGTGAAATCAGTTCATTGGTGATGAAAGCAATAATTACTGCGTTTCTGATATAGTCAAGACCAAGAATCAAATCAATGCGGTATGCGACCAGTACAAAAATCAGGGTCATGCACTTTCTGCACAATCCTTTCCATCCGGCTTTGCTTTCCAGTGTCCCGGTATCTGTCTTTGTGCTGTTGTGGAACACTCCCGCAACAACCAAACCTGTCACATAGTCAAGACCCATGAAAATCAAAAGGGTTGCAAGTCCCGCATCCCATCCACCAAATAAAGTTGCGATTGCTGAACCAATCACACCGAAAATACTGCAAATTGTCTGTTTCATTCTGTTTACCTTCTTTCTGTCTTTTTCTGCATGAAAAAACACGCCACATGACTTCATATAACGGTCATATAGCGTGTTTTTTCGTTTACTTGAACGTTTCCTTGACTACTCTGCAAGTTCGCCACAATCAAGGTCAATCAGGACTTCCTTCACCTGTTCCTTGATTCTTTCAGGAACATCAGCAAAGTTCTTTTTACCCTTCACAATAAGGGTTGCATAGATTACTGCCATTTCACCCACATCCTTTCTGAATAATATTTTTATGATAAACTGACGAATCATCAGTTATCACCTTCTGTCAATTTCGGGAAACCTTTTTCAGTCAAGATTGCTTTTACTTCATCCCTGATTTTTTCAGGTACTTCATCAACGGTCTTTTTTCCCTTGATAATCAGATTTGCATAAACTTCTGCCATTGTAATTCACCCCTTTCTTAACCTAACATTTCGTACACATCACACAATGCTAACTGTGTACTTGTGATTTCTGCTTCTAAGGATGCGTTCTTTTCGTCAATCAACTGAATGTATTCATCCTTGGTGTACTGGGTCAGGTCATATTCATAACCTTCAAAACCCGGCTGTTCATCTGTCCCGGTTTCTGATACCGGGGTGATGTTTTCTGCAACCCAAACAGAAAAGTCATCAATGACCTTTGTTTCAGGCTGCTGCACACTTCTTACTTTCTGATACTGTTTCATGCTTTCCACCGCCTTTCTTTTTAATATGTTCTTTATAGTACCTATCAGCATAAGGCTGAATTGGTTCAATATATTTTTCAGACAATCGGTAACTATCGCAATGTTTCAGCCAACCCTTATAAGAATTGATTGAACACCATTCTGAATAGTTCATTTCTTGCCCGCTTTCCACTTTCTTCCTGATTGCTGTCATCTTGCGTTCAAACTGCTGACAAGTGGATTTTCTTAAAAGGGTATAATCTTTGAAAATTCTGTACCCAACAAAGTCAATACCCCTGACAAATGAAGGGAATATCTGATAATTACCTTTTATCCTTAGTTTCAAATTCACTTTGAAGTATTCATCAATTTCAATTAGTAACTGGTGAAGTTCTTCCTTGGTCTTTGCAAAAATACAAATATCATCCATATAACGGTAATAGTGCTTGATGTGCTTTACTTCTTTTATCCAGTGGTCAAATTCACTTAAAAAGAAGTTACCGTCATACTGTGAAAAGTAGTTTCCTATCGGTATACCAACGCCACTAATAAACTGTTTACCATTCAGTGTGACAATGTTGATTTCATTACCGCATGATTCATAAAATTCAATGTTTTCTTCCGTTGCCGGACACGTGCTGATGCTGTCAATAATTTCATCTATCAGTTCAAGCAGTTCAGGGTCTTTGTATTTCCGTCTGAACTTTTGTTTCAGTGTTTCATGGTCAATGGAAGGGTAAAATTTCTTGCAGTCGATTTTCAAGCAATAGGTCATTTCTTCCGGCACTGTATCAACTGCTTTTCGCAACTTTTTGAAAGCTGCATGAATACCTTTGTTTGGTATTGCTGAATAGGTGTCATCTGTGAAAAACGCTAATAACTGCGGTTCAATAACCTGTAAAACCGCCCACTGTGCGATTCTGTCAGGGAAGAATGGAAGTTTGTATATTTCCCTTTCCTTTTTACCGTCTTTCTTGGTAAAAGTCGCATATTCAGAAGTTTTATATTTATGGTTTTTCAGCATCCATTGCAGACCCGCCAAGTAGTAATATGGTCTTTTCTCTATCT
>JBJENW010000148.1:0-2528 GCA_051880395.1 Lachnospiraceae bacterium
TTTATCTGCATCATAAACTTTTAGCATAGGTATCATCCTCCGGTTTTTTATTTTTATCAATCGATGTTTTTCCCTTTCCCATGCCTCTCTCCTTTTTTTCAAATTCTTTTTCTTTAGTATAACCGTTTCTCTATTTTCGAGCAACTGTCTTCTGCTTTGTATTTTCTATGCCTCTGTTTCCTTCTTCTCCTTCTCAAACAGCTCTTTTGCCTCTTTCAACGTCTTATCCTCAATGTAATACGCGATTGCCGCATTTCCCACTGCCGCTGTCCCCGCAAACGCAATCCCGGAACTAATGACCGTTCCCGCTCCCAGTCTTTGATCTCATACGGATGCGTGCCTACTGTGCAGCTCGCCACATCACTGACTTTTGCAACATAACCGCCACAGATGGCATTGATCAGACTGCTTTTTCCTCCCGATATATTCTTTTCTCTATTCTTCCCCGTTATTACAATCCCTGTCTTTTCAACGATTCATATTTCTTTTTAAAATAGTATAACTTTACTCCAACATACTCTTCCCTTTCTTCTTGATTTATCAAGGTCTCTATCACCTTTTTTACGGAAGAAGATGTACATTTTCCTTTCTTTTTCATTCTTCTCATCATCTCACGCGCCCTGTCATACGCATCTCGTCTGCCTTTTAAAATTTCTGTTGCCGTATCTCTGACAGAACCATCTGGCTTTGTAATTCCATTTAGCAAAAGTATTTCATTGATATCTCTTTCCATTGTTGCATCTTTTGGATTTGTATATATTCTTCCATCTGGCCTATAGGCAATCTTATCCATTTGCACCTTGTTTAACGGACTGGTAAAAATCTCTAATTCACTTTTATGTGCATCACAACACACAATCCGCTTCTTCTGACCGGTGGTTTTTTCTCCTCCATCACAAACACCTAACATATTGTTATAATCAAGTGCTTTTTCCTTATCTTTACTCAGCGGAATAAAATGTTCCACTCTGGAATGGGAATCCCTATGAATTCTTCTCATACAATACGCACACAATCCTCTTTGCTCATGAATTAAAACTTCTTTCACTTCATCCTTCGGAAATTCATTATTAAAAATATTTCGAATTGCATTTGTATCGTTCTCATCTATATTTTTCCATTTCTCATCTTTACAAATTTTAATAATTTTTCTGCTCACTTCGTCCGGCAGTCCTTCTTTTTCTATATACAGCATACCTTAACACTCCCAGATCATTTTTGCATCTTCGATAATACCTTTCATCTTCTGAAACTCCGAATTATCTTCACCAAGAATCTGTTTCAACTGTTCCAAAACATGCTCCGCATCCTCGAACTTTTCATCCTCTACCAATTCGTTCATTTGATCTATCAAGATCTTAACATTCTTCGGTCTGGAAACACTTTCCTGTCTATAGCAAAGCACATCTTCCACAGCATATCCATAACAATCCGGTAAATATGTCACCTCATGCTTTTCATCCAAAAGAATAATATTTGCATCTTTTGCAGAAGAAATTACAATCGGAGAATGTGTCGCAATCAAAAACTGTACATTCTCAAATGTTGTACGAAGTGCCTTTATAATATTCCACTGCCACTTTGGATGCAGATGCATATCCAGTTCATCAATCAGAACAATGCCCTTAATCTGCGCTTTGTCCTGCAATTCCGGATTCAACAAACAAACCCTGTATGCCAAATCCATGATCATCCATAGTACTGACTGATATCCTGCACTTAATTTTGAGATTGGCATATCTACCCCTTTTTCTCTATACGCCATCTCTGAAAATTGCCGAGAAAAATAAATCTTAGGTGTTTCATCCAACTCACTCATTTCTTTCATAAATGACGCAATAATATCCTTAAACATCTCATACTCGCCAACGTTTTTTTCTTTACGAAATGCTTCCATTTCTTGTTTCATACACCATTCTTGAATCGACTTTACGTCCATAGAAGAATCCAGACATCCAATATATCCACACCTTCTATCATCCAATTTCTTCTTCAATTCCGTTCCAAAATCCCCACGTTTTACTCTCCATGCCCTTGCAGCGCTTTGAAAACTAATCAACGGAAGAATCGTATCAAACTGATTGGTCTGTTTTTTCATCCATGAGCAAACCTCTCTGTTATCAATCTTCGTATGCGTCGAGGATAATTCCTCTTTTACACGATTCCATGAAAATTTGATTTCGTCACTCACTTTCAGCATACATCCCACCAAAACCGGTTCACAGTAAATTACAGTAGATGATGCATCACCAGACGTTCTCACATCAATGCGTACATCCTCTTTCACAATATTCTTTGCACGCACTCCTGCCACATTGACAAACATTCCACCAAGTGCAACTGCAATTCCTTCTAAAACAGATGTTTTTCCTACACCATTGTCTCCGATCAATAAATTAATACCTGGTTGTAACTCTATTTCTAAATCTTCTATTGCCTTGTAATTCTTCAAATGAACTTTTTCTAAATACATTCTTTCTCGCCTCTTTTCAAAATCCTTTTCTTTAGTATAACCGTTTCTCTATTTT
>JBJENW010000149.1:0-2514 GCA_051880395.1 Lachnospiraceae bacterium
ATGATGCTCATAAGGCGGATTTTTATTTCCCTTGGATCCGTTGAGTAATAAATGTAAGATCATATGTTATTGCTTAAAGGAGGAAGCCTATGGGATCAGGTAATATTAAATGGCATGTACACTGCTCTGTCTGTGGAGCATTTCTGGAGAAAAGTGCACAGAGTGATTCAGAAGTGGATTGCAAAAAATGCAGAAGTACATTAGAAGTTTTGGTAAAAGATGATATTGTTTCTGTCCGTCCTCTGGTCATCCGGGATGAACAGTTAAAAGAAAGGATGTCCGTATATTCCAGGAAGCTGATGAATCCTTCCGGGAAAAATAAAAGAACTGAATAAAAATGAGATACCCGGCAGGGCGGCGAATTTGGCTGGAACCATCAAGGCTGCACCGGATATCAAGAGTTTGTCAAGGAGCTGAACCTGACTGGAATCACTAAGAGCCCGGCAAAACATTTGTAGTTGATCTGCAGAATCATCATCGATTCTGTGGAAGCAAGTGCATTTGTTTTGCCGGTTTTTTATTTTTTTCAAAAATCATGTTGTATAAGAGCCCCTGAAAGATGGGATAGGTAGAGGGATTTTTTATCCTGATACAAAGGTAGCTGAGGAGTCGCGGACTCCCGTTTAAAAAAAACGGGTTGGTCCGGGACTGTTTCCGCTACCAATTTTTATATTACAAGCAAATGCCGACTGGACCACCCGTAGCCGCAAGGCAGAAAGGTGGTCCATATGATGACATTAAAAGAATTAAAGAAGAGAGTTCCGGTTGCAGACAAGGAAAAAGTAATTCTTGGGAAAACAGAACTTGTGAAAACCGGTGCAGAGATTGTTGTGAAAGAGATGGTCGAGAACGGTGTAGCAATCAGTGTTTATGATAACGGTTATGTTCTGTATGAAGAAGGAAGACACAGAACGATTTTTCGCCTTCATGAATGTAATGGATATGATTATCATTCTATGGATGGGAAGTCAGAAGTATTTGGAGCAGAATTCTTTGAGAATGAGAACTGGTACATCCTTCTGATGATGATTGGGATGGACCGGGTGGAAGCAAATAGAAAGAGGCTTCTGTCTAATCACAAAGTGCTTTCTTTTGATGCTGAGGAAACAGATTTTTTGAGCATCCGGTCTCTTGCTGTTCCGGATATGACAGAAGAACTGCTCTGGAAAGAAACGATGGAAGAAATAGCCGGTATGCTGAATGAACGTCAGTTGTATGCTGTAACCGCTTATTACTGTGAGGGTATATCACAGGCAGAGATTGCAAAAAATCTTCAAATCTCCCAACAGGCTGCCAGTGGACTGATTCAGCGAGCTTTATTGGTGATTCGAACCCATATGCAGATCTCGCCATCTGATGTCAAAAGAAATAGAAATAAAAAATAATTTTAAAAAATTTTCAATCCATGTTGTATAAGAGGCCCTGAAAAGTTGGATAGGTAGAGGGATTTATTTCCGACGTACCTTGAAAACTTCATAGCCTGCCCAGAATGATACCTGGCTTGAATATGCATCTTCGCGTATCTGGTCAGAGCATACGTTTCGGAAACATGGAAACCGAAACAGGAACGGGTCTGGGAAAGAAAACAGGAAAATGCTCAAAACAGAATAATTATTTGTCTGAATCCAAATCGGAGGATGACAGTAGAAACCATGTGGCGGTGTTTGCTGAGATTAGTGAATACCGCCACATCTTTGTGCTGTTATCTCAGAAATCACGATAAGTGAGTACTGACTGTCCCAAATAGTACAAATCTGAAATGAGAGGAGGATGAGAAAAAATGAAGTGAATCAGTTTTTTACACAATGACATTTTATGTACAGACAAATAAGAAGAAAGGATGAGAACATGAAATTAAAAAGAAAAACAATGAAAATTGTATCTGGTATGCTGACAGCTATTACACTGGTTACCAATGCTCTTTCTCCGGTAATTGCTTATGCGGCTCCCACAGATGAAGCTGACAGTAGAATCCCTTATTACGAGGAAATAAAAGATCAGCTGGATCAGGACGAAGTGGTAACTGCCAGAGATATCGAAGTAACGGTTGGTTCGGAATTTGACGTAAAAGCTGACTTTTCCGGAATTAAGATCCCGGATAGTGAAAAAGCCAAAGTGAAGCTTATGGAAGCTCAGAATGATGAAGGGAAAGAGTTTTCTACGGATCATGCAGATACCTATAAAACGGTATATTCTGTTGAACCCCAGAAAACAGATCATCCGGTGTATCAGATCAGCAGAAACATTACGGTAAAGGATGTTTCTAAAGAAGCAGATACGACTGTGAATTCGGATAGTTCTTCGGATCAGGATTCCGGTACTGGGGAGACAGAAGAATCTGAGGACTGTGATGATGAATCGGAAACGGATGAAGCAGAAAATGTATCAGAAGCTGAGACAGAAACAGAGGTTACCGGCGAAGAAATCACTGAGGAAGAATTTGATGCAGAGATTGAATCGACAGAAAATCAGGAAACGGTTGATCCGGAAACCGGTACTACTCTTTCAGAAGTT